>CAZOAA010000019.1:0-29460 GCA_964577715.1 uncultured Candidatus Thioglobus sp.
TATGCAGGGGCCTGCAAAGCCTTATAGACCAGTTCGACTCTGGTTCCGGCCTCCACATTCAAAAAGCCCGATTTTTATCGGGCTTTTTATTTGCTAATGATTTTTATAAATCTTATCTCGTCTATCAACTTCAACCACTAAAACAATACATTTTTCATCAATTACTTTGTATATCAACCGATAGCCAATCGACTGTAATTTTATTTTGTAATACCCTTGATAATCGCCATGCAATCGATGCTTTTCTATTTTAGGATTTTTGAGTCTTGCTTTTAATTGTTTCTTAAATTTAGACCTAGTGTCAGGATTAAGTTTTTTAAAGACTTTGAGCGCTTTGGGTAAAAACTGAAGTTTATAGTTCATCAATATTTACATCAACCGCTTCAGATAAATCCATATCCTGAATACGACTTAATGATGCTTTATCTGCCTTCATTTCCAATAGTTCATCCAAAACCTTAGGTGGCACCATATAAGATACCAAATCTCCATGATTGAAAATTGCGGTTATTTCTTGATCAGCTTGCTGAATAATACGACTCGGAGATTTTCTCAAATCAGAAATATTGCTATACAAAGGTGCGTGATTGATATTCATAGTTCATCCCAAACAAGGTACATTATTTTGTACCTTATTATAGTCTATTTTTATAGAACCACATACAAATTTAAACGTATGCCTTTTATTTACCCGACTTTCTTCTATTGTCTTCCTTGCAAAGCATCTGGCAATTTTCAGCACTTGTCTTTCCGCCTTCATGCCAAGGAGTAATATGGTCTGCCTCCATCTCTTCAATATCAAACTTTTCTTTACAAACAACACAGACACCTTTTTGCCTTTCATAAGCTTCTCGTTTTTGATTTAGGCTAAAAGCACGAATATTTAGATATTTTTCTTTACGAGTTAGAACATAGGTGTAAATGCCTTTTTTCTTAGTAACGTCCTCATCTTCCATTAGTTGAGATATTTCTACCTCTAGCTTACTTGAGTCAAATTTATCATTTTTAAACTCGTTGTAAAGAAAGCCCCAATCAATACCTTTCATTTCTCGGCGATAGGTTGGAAAAATTGTCTTCACCCAGTTAATCATGCCTTGAAAATACAGCCACAATTCATTGGCATTCGGCTCATTTTGATTTTTCGCCATATAATCTTCAATAGCATTTTCACTAATCCACTTAATAGTAGTTTCTAAATAATCTTGTCGAATCGCAGAACCACTTAAATAATCACCGCCCAGACCATAAACCGCGCAGTTATTTTTACTGAAATATCTTTTGGCATCACTTACCCACAAGCCTGAATAAACCGCATTCCTAAGTTCTTGTTCAGTAAGCTCTTCGCCGGCAATATTGATGGTTTTAAACCATTCTAATTTTTCACTATCTGTTCCACTACACAAATAAACCGTAAGTTTGTAATTGAGAATCTGTTCTTTTTCATCGTCTTGTAGGTTATGAAAATAGCGATCATTAAATGAAAAATCACCCTCAACAAATTGCGCAATAGAGATGGTTCTTTGCTGTCCATCAATCACTTCATAATTACCATCTTCTCTAACTGCCCAATACATCACATTAAGCGGAAACCCTTTGATAACTGTATCAATTACCGCACTTCTCTGTTTATCTTTGTAAATAAACTCACGCTGATAAAGTGGTCGAATATCTAACTTACCACTATAACCTACAACACCAGCTTCTTCATTATCTTCATAGCCATCAGTAAGATCTCTAACTGCAATTTCTTTAAGTTGTATGTTCATAATTTTTGATTTCTTATAAGTATTCTTTTGTATACAAATTTACCGTTTACCAAAGGAGCTCCTCCTTTATCGGAAAACCCTTTAATGTGGCATTGATTATCTTCACTTGCAATATTTGCATCGGCCCTATCAACTATTTCAAACTGTTCAGGATTATATTTATTCATAAAGGTAATAGGCACACCCATAACGCCTTGATAATCCACGGGTATTTCTTTAGTTTTAGAGACCTCTATAGCTTCATAATTATCATATTTTGGATATTCTTCAAGGGTGTAGTTTTTATATAAAATCAAATCTTCATGTCTTTTGTTTATATCAAGGTTTGTATACCAATGAACGCCTGATACTCTTATCATTCCATCTTTATGATCACCTGCAGTTGCGTAATCCTCATAATGAACATTTATAAAATGCCCAGCACCGCCTTTAAACCCATAACCCAGCCAAAGTTTATTATCTTTTATTAATGGAAATATCTCCTTATAAGTAAGCGCATTTTGATGCCCAACAATAATGAATTTCTTATCGTGTTCAATCAGTTGGGCAACGTATTCACGAAATAGTGAAAAAGGCGGATTAGTAACAACAATATCAGCTTGTTTTAACAGCTTGATACTCTCTTCACTTCGAAAATCTCCATCGCCTTTTAAGGTCTTAATACCAATTTCTTCAACGTCTGGCACACGATTACCATTTTTATCGCCTTCGTATTCTAAATAGATTGCTTGTTCAGAATCGTTTTTACTAAACAAATCTATATCCTGATTTTTATAACAAGTAGTAATGAGTTTTTTAAGGCCAAGCTTCTCAAAATTATAAGAAAAATAATGAAAGAAATTGCTCACTCTCGGATCATCACAATTGCAATAAACCACTTTACCTTTAAAGTGTTTTTTATAGTATTTCAACTCTCTTTCAATATCTGAGAGCTGAGTATAGAACTCATCTTTTTTATTGGTCTTTGCCTTGTGTAAATTTTTATTTAACTTTTTACTCATTCTTATCTTAATAAGTTGTTATTAACTACTATGGTAGTGTGATAAAAATGATTTTATCCTAAAAAATAGACAACTTTAGTAAATGCTACTATAGGAGTGTATCTTTTTGGATATTGACATCAATCAAGCCTATTTAAAAATTGGCAAGAATGTTAAAAAATATCGCATGAAAAAAGGTATGTCACAGTGGGATTTGGCCACACAAATGGGCTATGAATCCGTAAGTATTGTTTCTATGTCTGAGATATGTTCTCGTAACAAACACTTTAATATTGAACACCTGATTAAAATTTCCCAAATTTTAGAAGTAGATATCAAGCACTTATTTGATGGTATTTTTTAGCACGCACCGACCATCAAAAACTAAAATGGTCAATCCATTTTTGGTCTTTGACTACCCCCTTTCAAAGCAAATCTAATCATTCTTATTAAGGTAGGGCGTTAAAAATCTTAACTGTTTGAGTGCAACGAGTTTTAAGATTTAGCGCAACGAAATTAGAAAGATTTGGATTTATTTTGAGGGGTGAGTTCTTTTTGGATGCTTTTTCTGCTCATCAGAAAAAGTATCAAGTTCTCAGCGGAAAATAGCAATTTTTTCGCAAGAATTTCACCAAGAAAAATATTGAAAATAATCAAAATAAGATTAAATTAATCCACTTTTATACTAAAAAATGGCTATTTATAGATAAAAATACCCACTAAATGGTATTTTTATCAGGTATTTTGAAAAATTTTAGATTTTTTTAAAATAAGTGCCTAACAACACTTTGATTGAGCTTTTGAGATATCATTATCATTACTAGAGCAACAACTCATTGCTTCTTCAGCGTCTTTGCTAGAGTTTTCACCATAAACTGAAATATCACTCAGTGTATGGAAATTTTCCCAAGGAATACCTTGAGGATCTAGTGTCCAATACTTATCTGATTGCGCATAACAACAATTTGCACCTTTTTCTTCTAACTTATCTAATTCGTTTTCATCAATACGCTTTGCAACTTCTTCTAACTCTTGATTAGAATCCAACTCAAAACCTAAATGATTCAAACCATTTTCACGACCTTTATCAGAAATAGCAAAATTAACCATTGGATCATCAAGACGCCACTTGGCATAATCATCGTGCTTTACGCTAGGCTTACAACCAAACAGTGTTGAATAAAAATGGATGTTTTTATCCAGATCATCAACCGAAATATGAATGTGCATTCTTTTCATCTACCAATTTTCTCCCAAAAGTTCAAAATACGCTTGTGGGTGGTTACAAGCAGGACAAACATCGGGCGCTTCTTTTGCTTCATGCAAATAGCCACAATTTCTACAACGCCAAATAATAACACCATTGCGTTTAAACACTCTACCAGCTTTAATATTGGCTGCCAAAGCCTTGTATCTTTTATCGTGTTGCTTTTCAGCAATAATAATCGATTCGAAGGTTTTAGCTATTTCTTCGAAGCCTTCCTCTCGTGCAGTTTTGGCAAAACTTGGATACATTTGCGTCCATTCACATTCTTCGCCAGTTGCCGCAGCAATTAAATTATCAAACGTACTAGCAATAACACCTGCAGGAAAAGAGGCTGTAATTTCAACTTCACCACCTTCTAAATATTTAAAAAATCGCTCTGCATGTTCTTTTTCTTGATTGGCGGTTTCTAAGAAAATATCAGAAATTTGCATCAAGCCGTCTTTCTTAGCTTTACTTGCATAAAAAGTATAGCGGTTACGTGCTTGCGACTCGCCTGCAAAAGCAGTCATTAAATTTTTTTCAGTTTGACTGCCCTTGATACTTTTTGACATATTAAAACCCTATTTTAGTGCTTTTAGACGCAAACGTAGTGCGTTAAGTTTGATAAAGCCTGCTGCATCTTTTTGATCATATGCACCCTCATCGTCTTCAAAAGTGGCAATTTTTTCACTAAATAAAGAGTCATCAGATTTACGGCCAACAACAATAACATTGCCTTTATAAAGCTTGATGCGTACCGTACCATTAACACTTTCTTGTGTTTGGTCAATCGCCGCTTGTAGCATTTCACGCTCTGGTGCAAACCAAAAACCGTTATAAACCATCTCAGCGTATTTAGGCATAAGTTCATCTTTTAAGTGCGCTGCATCACGATCAAGCGTTAGGCTTTCCATGGCGCGGTGCGCTTTTAGCATGACTGTACCGGCCGGAGTTTCATAACAACCACGTGATTTCATACCAACAAAACGATTCTCAACAATATCGTCACGACCAATGCCATGGGCACCGGCAGATTTATTAAGATATTCCATTACAGTAGCAGGGCTCATTGCTTCACCATTAATAGCAACAATATCGCCCTTCTCATAAGTCAGCTCTACATATTCTGCCTTATCAGGAGCATTTTCAGGTGACACTGTCCAGCGCCACATATCATCTTCTGGTTCAGTCCAAGGGTCTTCTAAAATATCACCTTCATAAGAAATATGCAAAAGGTTTGCATCCATCGAATAGGGAGATTTTTTGTTTTGTTTTTGATAGTCAATTTCAATGCCGTGCTTTTGTGCGTAATTCATAAGCGATTCACGTGATGACAAATCCCACTCACGCCAAGGTGCAATCACTTGAATATCGGCATCCAGCGCATAAGCGTTAAGCTCAAAACGTACTTGGTCGTTACCCTTGCCGGTGGCACCATGTGATACGGCATCAGCGCCCACTTCATTGGCAATTTCAACCAAACGTTTAGAAATTAGAGGGCGGGCAATTGAAGTGCCTAAAAGATATTCGCCTTCATAAATTGCATTAGCACGAAACATTGGAAAAACAAAGTCACGGGCAAATTCTTCACGCAAGTCTTCAATGTAGATTTCTTTAATGCCCATCGCCTGCGCTTTAGCGCGTGCTGGCTCAACTTCTTCACCTTGGCCGATATCGGCTGTAAATGTGACCACTTCACAATCATAAGTTTCGGTTAACCATTTAGCAATGATGCTGGTATCTAAACCGCCTGAATAGGCGAGCACTACTTTATTCATTTTTTCTTTCCCGAACCTTCTTGATAGGCTCTTTATCCAAATTCAAATATTTTTGTCAGTAGCACTTGATTGTTCTGATTCAGCACCTCAACTGTCCACTGCCCTGTCCACGTATGCCAGAGATTTTTGCTCGACCACACACGCCAACGATTACCTTTAATATCAAAACTAATTTCAGCTTTGACTTTACCTTTGTAAATCCATCTATGAGTTATCTTATCGCCAGATAAATTACGAATATTAGTAAAGAAGTAGATTTTACCTAAAGAATCATCGGCTCCTGTGATTATCTCAATAGGAGCCCTGTCTTCTACCGATTTGGCAAAAACAGCTTGAGAAATATTCTCATGTGGCCAATTAGCCTGTGCAAAATTAGACAACAACCCCAACAACATTAACAGTAGTATTTTTTTCATTAATTTACCCATTCTATAACATGTTTATAAACTTCTTCTTCTGGAACTTCATCATCTTTAAATGTGCGCCCACGTACAGAAATACCCGCTAGATGTACTGAATTAGCATCGCCACTAATGAGCGGATGCCAATCAAACAGCTCCTTGCCTTCGAATAATAACCGATAAGCACAAGTATCGGGTAACCAATTAAACTTTTCGCCCCAATTGGGGTAAATGGTCAAACAATCTGGCACCAAAGATTGGCGCGTTTCATAATGAGGGCACCGACAAGTTTCTTCATCTAAATAATGGCACACAACATCGGTAAAAAACACCTCGTTCGTATCTTCATCTTCTAACTTGTGTAGACAGCATCGCCCACAATTATCACAAAGTGACTCCCATTGAGATTTTGTCATCTGCTCAAGCGTAAGCACTTCCCAAAAATTTTTATCTGTATTTTCCGCCACTATCTCCACTACTTAAACTTTGAAAATAAATATTGTAAAATCTTCTTGCCTTCTTGGTCGCCTGCTCTAGCTGATGCACTGGCCCAATACCGTGCTTTCTCATAATCAGAATCAACACCAATACCGTGAATATACATCATTGCCAAACTATTTTGTGATTGTACCAACCCTTGTTTGGCGGATTCTTGCATTAACATAAATGCCTTTTTATTATCTTTAACGACAATACTACCAAGACTATAAATGGTACTTAAATTGTACTGGGAAACTGGGTCGCCTTGTTTTGCACTCATGATTAACTTTTCTAAATTAGTCATGACTTTAGTGTTGTTTTCCAATGATTTTTCAATAAGATTTTGATCTGGTATAAAACTGGCAATCTTATCGCCTAGTTTTTGCATTTGTACCGTATTATCATTTGGCTGATTTATTTCTTTTTCAGGTTTTATTATCATTAATTCATCTTCTGCCATTTTGTCTGCTATTTCCTTATGGATACTATCTAGTAGTTGTTTAGCAGGCGAATGGTTTTGATTGGCAGATAAGGTGAGCCACATCATTGAAGCTTGCAGCATAGATTGTTGATGGTACAACTGACCCAAGTCGTATTGAGCAATAGCATAACCACCTTCTGAGGCTTGCAATAGATAAACTCTGGCTAAAGTTTCATCTTTCTGTACGATTTCACCCTTGCTATAGATTTTATACAACTGATATTGCGCCGAAGGGTGGCCTTGAGATGACAATTCAAGTAATATGGATAATGCTTTATTAGTGTCTTTTTCTACACCATTTCCTTCAATTAATAACAATGATAACTGATACTTTGCCTCTAAATTACCTTGGTCAGCTGATTGTTGATACCAGAACGCCTCTTGCTTGATATCTTTTTCTATGCCTTGAGCCAGCTTATAACTAAGCGCTAATTTATATTGCGCTAAAGCGTGTCCGCCCTCAGCTGCTTTTAATAGCCATTCAACTGCTTTTTCATCATCTTTAGCAAGACCCTCTCCTAAAAAATGACGTTGCGCTAACGCATATTGTGACTTTGTATACCCCTGATCAGCTGATTGTTTAAATAATAAAACAGCATGGTCAATATTTTTTTCAACACCTATGCCATTCAAATAAAGAGACGCTAAATTGTGCTGTGCCTGTGCATGATTTTGATCAGCCGCCTTTTGATACCAATACACCGATTTAGACAGGTCTCGATTAATCTGGATACTTTGTCGGTAAATAAGACCAAGTAAATATTGCGCATGCACATCACCTTTTTCTGCTGCGATAAGTGCCCACTTAAATGCACTGATATCATCCTGATCAACTAAAAACCCTTGGTAGTATAAATTTGCTAAGTATGATTGTGCAATAGTAAGACCTTGCTTCGCGGCTTTATTGTATAATTCGATGGATTTGTCTACATCGCCTTCACGTTCAGAAAAATTAGCAAAATAATATTGCGCTTGCGAACCGCCTTGATTAGATGCTTGTTCATACCATTTTTTTGCTAAAACTGGATTTCTCTCAACGCCAACACCAAAATCATAAATATTAGCTAGGCTTAATTGCGCCTCAGCATGGCCTAATTGCGCCGCCTTTTCATACCAATTAAATGCCTTTTCGCTATCCATTAACACTTCTTCACCCAGTGCATACATTTTTGCAAGTTGGAGCTGTGCATCAACAAAACCCTGTTCGGCAGATTTTTCATACCATTTAAGTGCTGTTTCCAAGTCTTTATTAGTGTTAACTCCTTGGTGATAATCCTTTGCCAAGATAAATTGTGCTTTGGGATAGCCTTGTTCAGCAACTTGAGAATACCAATAAAATGCCAATTTTGAATCAGGCTTAACGCCAATACCTTCTTGATACATATTGGCCAAACTAAATTGCGCCCTTGCATCGCCACTTTTGGCAGATTTTTCTAATTTAGTTAGTAATTGTTTTGAAGATAAAGACTGAGTTGCATCTGACTGACCTTGCCTCTGATTAACGACCTTATAGTCATCTTTAGGTTGCAAAATCTGTAATGCTTGCACATTCAAACCAAACAACAGAATCAAGAAAAACGATTTAATCATAAATACTTTAAAGCCTTTAATGTTAAAAAACTATTTTATATTAATTTGAGATAATAACCGTTCTATCCCAATTGCTACACCACTACATTGTGGTAGTGGGTTATTTAATTTTGCCAAGAACTCATTGTCCAATTCGAAGGTATTTTTGTGCAGAGTTTTTCTCTTGTTAATCTCACTCATAAAGCACTGTTGGTAAGACGCTGCATCCTGTAACTCATCATAACCATTAGCAATTTCCACTCCATTCATATATAGCTCAAATCGATGAGCTACCTTGCCTTCTGCCCTGGCAAGGGCAGATTGTGAAATTGGGTAATCGTAAACAAAACACAAAGGCAGGTTTTGCAGTTTTGGCTCGATCAGATGTGTAAAAAGCAAGATTTGCAAATCTTCAATCCATTCAAAATCTGTGCTTAATCCATGTGTTTTAGCAATTGCTTTTAGTGCTTCAAAATCAGTATTAAGAATATCAACATCGGCATACTCAAAAAATGCTTGTGCATAAGACACCTTACTAGCCTTATGTTTAATGCCTAGTGTTTTTAACAACTGAACTATATTATCCATCAACTGATGGATATCAAACCCTAGGCGGTAATATTCTAGCATTGTAAATTCATTAGTGTTTTGTGAGCCTTGCTCATTGTCACGAAACACTGGGCATATTTGATAAATATCGCCACTGCTATTTGCCAGAAGTTTTTTCATTTCTAATTCTGGAGAGGTGTGTAAATACTTTGTAGACTGCTTACTGATACCCTGATTAACGACTGTTGATATGCTATCAATATAAACATCTGTCGTTGCTTGGTTTAGTAATATTGGCGTTTGAACTTCTATCAGACCTTGTCCATCAAAAAAACTTCGAATTTTTTTAATGCAATGATGCCTTTGAATATGTTTTTGCATTTAGAGCAATATTATTTACGCTCTACCTATGTATTCATTAGTGCGAGTATCTACCTTTACCCTTTCACCAATACCAATAAACAAAGGCACCTGCACGACCACACCAGTATTCATAGTTGCCGGCTTACCGCCAGTACCAGCAGTGTCACCTTTAAGTCCAGGGTCGGTATTTATCACCTCAAGTGTCACATGGTTTGGTGGCGTTACTGAAATTGGATTATCGTTCCAAAGAGTAACTATACACATATCCTGCTCAACCAAATAACCCTTTGCATCACTCATGGCTTTATCATCAATAGCGTATTGTTCAAATGACTCCGGATCCATAAAATTCCATGCACTACCATCATTGTATAAATATTGCATTTCTAGCTCCATGACATCAGCACCTTCTACAGATTCACCCGATTTAAAGGTTTTTTCTAGTGTCTTACCCGTAATTAAATCTTTCAATTTAACCTTGTTGGATGCCTGCCCTTTGCCAGGTTTGCGAATCTCATTACTGATAATTGAACAAGGGTTGCCATCTAGCATAAGTTTTAAGCCGTTTTTAAATTGACTGGTAGAGTAATTCGCCATTTTTTAACCTATTAAGTGTAAAATTCAAGCATCTTATTTTACGCACTTTTTCATGCACATACACGAATACCAAGCCAAATCCCTATTTAGGCAATTCAATATTCACACGCCTGAAGCGATACTCATTGATCATGTGTCACAAGTGGAAAATGCATGTGCCTCGTTAGGTGGTGATGTTTGGGTAGTTAAGGCACAAGTGCATGCTGGCGGACGCGGAAAAGGTGGTGGTGTAATTTTGTGCCGAAGCATTGAAGAAGTAAAAAATGCCTGCAATAAACTCTTAGGGTCTAACTTAGTAACACCGCAAACAGACGCAAAAGGTTTGCCAATTAATCAACTGCTCATCGAAGGCGGGCAAAATATTGAGCGTGAACTTTACTTGGGATTATTGGTTGATCGCCAGAGTCAAAAAATCACTGTTTTAGCTTCTACCGAAGGCGGTATGGATATTGAAAAAGTAGCGGCTGAAACACCTGACAAAATCATCAAATTTGGTGTTGATCCACTGGGAAATTTAACAACTCAAGACTGCTTTGAAATTGCCGAAAAGTTAAACCTTGAAGGTGAATTGGCCACACAATTTAGTAATGCACTTATTGGCCTATATGTGATCTTCACCACCAAAGATGTAAGTCTTATTGAGATTAATCCACTAATCACCACAAAAGAAGGGCAGTTATTAGCGCTTGATGGCAAAATTGATTTTGATGATAATGCCTTATATCGACACGAGGACATTATTCAGTTGCGTGATATTTCACAAGAAGATGAAAAAGAAATACGCGCTAGTGAACACCAACTTAACTATATTTCACTTGATGGCACTATCGGTTGTATGGTTAATGGCGCAGGCTTAGCAATGGCAACCATGGATCTTATTGAGCATCATGGTGGGTCTCCAGCCAACTTTTTAGATGTAGGCGGTGGCACAACAGCTGAACGCGTTGCAGAAGCGTTTGAACTTATTCAATCTGAAGTTGGCGTCAAAGGAATACTGATCAATATTTTTGGCGGTATTGTGCGTTGTGATTTAATTGCCGAAGGCATTCTACAAGCCATTGAAAAGGTTGGATTAAATCTACCAATTGTTGTGAGACTTGAAGGCACTAATGCACCGGCAGGGCTAAAATTATTAGACAAATCTGACTGCGATATACACACTGAGGCAGACTTAACCCAAGCAGCTATCAAAATTGTGGAGTTATCAGCATGAGCGTATTAATTAACTCTAACACTAAGGTAATAACGCAAGGCTTTACCGGCAAGCAGGGAACTTTTCACTCTGAGCAATCAATTGCCTATGGCACTCAATTTATAGGTGGTGTCACCCCTGGAAAAGGCGGGCAAACTCACTTAAATTTACCTGTGTTTAATTCAGTTAAAGAAGCAATGGATGAGGCTGGCGCTAATGCAACAATGATTTATGTGCCTCCACGTTTTGCTTACGATTCTATCGTGGAGGCGATTAAAGCTGAAATGCCAGTAATAGCATGTATTACTGAAGGCATTCCAGTGCAGGATATGCTTAAAATCAAAGCTATTTTAAAAGATTCAAGCTCAACACTTATTGGGCCAAACTGCCCAGGTGTAATCACGCCAGATGAATGCAAACTCGGCATTATGCCGGGCAATATCCACCAAACTGGTAGTGTTGGTGTGGTGTCACGCTCAGGAACATTGACTTATGAGGCGGTGCATCAAACCACTCAAGCGGGCCTTGGACAAAGCACTTGTATCGGCATTGGTGGTGATCCAATTCAAGGCATGAATTTTATTGACTGCTTAGAACTATTTGAACAAGACGAACAAACAAAATCGATCATCATGGTGGGTGAGATTGGTGGTTCAGCCGAAGAAGAGGCGGCAGAATATATTCAGTCTAATATATCCAAACCAGTAGTATCTTACATTGCTGGATTGACTGCACCCAAAGGCAAACGTATGGGGCATGCTGGAGCTGTCATTAGTGGAGGCAGTGGCAAAGCTATCGACAAAATTAAAGCGCTTGAAGCTGCAGGTGTAGCAATATCACCGACACCAGCTACTATGGGCTCAACATTAGTGGAAATCTTAAAATGAATAAACCAATTGTAGTCTTAGGTATTGGCGAATTAGGCAGCATCTTTGCACGTGCATTCTTACGTAACAACTATCCAGTTTATCCAATAACTCGCGTAACAGATGTTGATGAGTTATCAAGCTATATTGACCCTGAGATGATTTTGGTTTGCACCGCAGAAGCTGATTTGCAAGATGCACTTAAATCCATCCCTACTAAATGGAAAGACCGTGTAGCCATGATGCAAAATGAGCTTTTGCCAAGAGATTGGGAAAGTCATGATTTTATCAATCCAACAGTTATTTCTGTATGGTTTGAAAAGAAAAAAGGCATGGATTCTAAAGTGCTTATTTCTTCACCTGCATTTGGACCTAAGGCAAAAATACTGGCTGACTCTCTTGCACTTATTGATATTCCGGCACATATTGTTGCCAATGAAGATGAATTATTATTTGAGCTGGTTTTAAAAAACCTTTATATCTTAACAACTAATATTGCAGGCATGGCAATTAAGCCTGGTAGCAATGTTGATGACCTTCGCAATAATCACTTGGCACTTATGCGCGAAGTCTCTAAAGACGTGTTGGCATTACAAGATCGACTTACTGGAAAAAATTTTGATGATAAAGCTTTAGAACAAGGCATGATTAAAGCATTTGAAGGTGATCTGAATCATGGGTGCATGGGTAGATCAGCGCCTGCAAGACTGAGTAGAGCATTAGAGCTAGCAGCTGAATTTAATATTGAAGTTCCAGCTTTACAAAAAATTAAAGATAGTGCTTAGCTATTCATCTTAGCGTAGGTCTTTTCAATTTCTTGCTCTAGAGCCATAAGTGAAAAGCCACGCACTTCTTCAATAAATTTCTGCCCCATAAAAAACACTTGTACTACTGGGAGTGAAAATACACCATGCTGTGCACAAACCTCTTGCAGCTGCTCACAATCAACATAAATCATCTCTAAATCTGGAAACTTGAGAGAGAATTTATCAAAAATCTGTGGTTTGATAGTTTGGCACACGCCACAATTCGCACCACCAAATAGAATCAATACCGCGTCTTTTTCACGCTTTAATTCATCTAATTGATCTTGATTTTCTAACTGATTCATAGCCTCTCTCCTAATTGAGTAAAGAATACCTCAAAACTAGGTAGATTTAATTGTGATTCTCTTTGTTTTTTGCCCCACATCGGCTCTGGGAAATAACTATCAGTCTCAAAACGTGCCATAACATGCCAATGAACATGTGGCAACATGTTGCCAAAAGATGCGATATTAATCTTATCTGCGTTGAAATACTCTAACATTGATTTTTCAGCAATATCAATAATTCTGAAAATTTCGGTTTTTTCTTCTAAGGTACACTCACTGAATTCCTTAATCTTACGCTTGGTAAAAACCTTAACCCAAGGGATTTCACTCGGCTCAATCTCCACTGTTATTAAATCATTTTCATAAATCATGTTTGCCCCTCTAGTAGCATTGCATCGCCATATGAGAAAAATCGGTATTTTTCTTTAATCGCATGCTGGTAAATTTCCATCATTCTGTCTTTGCCAATAAAAGCACTCACCAACATCAGTAGCGATGACCTTGGCAAGTGAAAATTAGTAATCATCATATCCACTACTTTGAATTCATAGCCTGGATAAATAAAAATATCTGTTTCTTCCTTGGTAGCCTTAAGTGTACCACTTTTTGCTGCAGATTCTATCGATCTAACAGCTGTCGTACCTACAGCAATAACACGCCCTCCAGCTTTTTTAACTTGGTTAATTTTGTCCACTGTCTTATTCGATATTTCATAATACTCACTGTGCATTTTATGAGCCTTAATATCATCAACCTTAACTGGCTGAAAGGTGCCTGCGCCCACATGCAAGGTGACAAAAGTATGATCAATGCCTTTCTCTTTTAAAGATGCCAACAGCTCATCGTCAAAATGTAGGCCTGCTGTTGGTGCAGCTACTGCGCCATCATGCTTTGCATACACAGTTTGATACCGCTCAAGATCAGCTTCTTCATCTGCTCTCTCAATATAAGGTGGCAAAGGAATATGACCAATATTCTCTAATAAATCAATCAGTGAGTCTGTTGCAAATTCCAGAGTATAAAAGCCATTTTTCTTATCAAGAACTTTTGCTTGTTCATTATTTTCTAAAATAATAAAGCTACCAATTTTTGGTGCTCTGGATGCTTTCATCATGGCCAATACTTGGACATCGTTAAGCAATCTCTCAATCATAATTTCTACCTTGCCACCTGAGGATTTATGACCAAATAAACGTGCTGGAATAACCCGAGTATCATTCATTACCAGCAAATCACCTTCTTTTATAAAATCACCAATATTGGCAAATTTAGTATCTATAATAGGTGATTGTGGTACTAAAAGTCGTGAATCTGTTCTATTGTCTGATGGATTTTGAGCAATCAATGCCTTAGGCAAATCAAAATCAAACTCACTTAATAACACTTTTACTGATTATTCAGCAAGCCTTGCTTGCTGAATAAATCTAGAACTTGATAAGTAGCTGTAACAACTGCTCTTGGAGTAACAGTAGCACCAGTAAAAGCGTCAAATACACCGCCATCACGCTTCACTTTCCAATTTTTTTGACTAGGGCTTGATAGTGATAAGCCGCTAAATTGTTCGATCCAATTAGACTTTCTGGTTTCAACTTTATCTCCTAATCCAGGTGTTTCTTTATGGGTGATAACCCGTACACCTAGCAATTCTCCATTTTCTTTAATGCCTGTTAATAAACGAATATCGCCACTATAGCCATTTGGATAGGTGTGTTCAACAAGATAGGCAAAGGTCTTATTGCTTCTCTTAGCTGGATAGATAGCTATAATTTGCTCTATATTATGTAAATTAACTTGTTTTGAAAATTTTTCCTCTAAGATATTGTTGTCATAATCAACAACTAACTCTCCTAAACGTTTAATCAATAACTGATCCTCGTTATATTTAATTTTATTTTTGGTGGAGTCCTGAGTTAATGATACAAAAAATACACTAACGGCAGTAAAGACTAACAACAACACACCAGCTTTTAAGATTGGATGCTGAATCATTTGCCAAATACCCTAGGCTTTGTATAAGCATCAATCAAAGGCACGCTCATATTCATTAATAATACTGCAAAAGCCACACCATCTGGATAACCACCAAACACTCGAATAATAACCACCAAAACACCTATCAAAAATCCGTAAATTAAACGCCCCTTTGGCGTAGTACTGGCAGAGACCGGATCAGTGGCAATGAAAAATGCTCCCAACATAGCTCCTCCCGATATTAAATGAAACTGTGGTGGAGCATAAAATTGAGAATCACTGATAAATAATAAAGTTGAGGTTATTAAAACGCCTGATATAAATGCAACAGGAATATGCCAAGATATAATTCTGCGTATTATCAAATACAATCCACCTAATAAAAATCCAGCACTAATTAATGACTGACTTACTGAATAAATATGCAGTTCATTAACAAAACGGCCTAATGATAATTGTGTTTTTACATCATCTAACCGAGTCGCTCCACTTAGCCCGTCGACAGAGGTTAAGTTAAAAATTACATCAAAACTTTGACTAAAATTTAAAAATTCACTCGGCCATGTGGTCATTTGCAAAGGGTAGGAAATTAGTAAAAACGCATAACCCAACATCGCCGGATTAAAAGGGTTGTTACCCAACCCACCATAGAGCTGCTTGCCAAAGATAATAGCAAACCCTACCCCCACAACAATAATCCACCAAGGGGCAATACTTGGAATTGAAATTGCCAATAGTATTGCTGTTAATATGGCTGACCCATCACTAATCGTAGATTTAATTGGCAACTTTCTAATACTTAAAAAAACAGATTCAACCAATAAAGCTGTTGCTACACCTAATACAATCTGAAAAAAAACACCCCAACCAAAAAAGTAATACAAAGCAGCAATGCCTAACACTAAAGCATAAATAACTTGGCGCATAATCTGATTGGTATTTAGTGTATTACTATGCATCATCATCTGCCTTCTTTGTTTTTTTAACACGTGCCACGGCTGCTGCTATTTTGTCTTTTTGTGCTTTGTCATTAGCCATTTTTTTCTTTAACTCTTCCTTTTTAGCTGCCATCATTTCAGCGCGCTCTTGCTTATTACGCTCAACTCTGTATTCTTTAAATTCAAAACGCTCTCTTGCGGTGTTGGTTTGTTTGTTTTTACGGTCTAATTTTCTACTTAAAGCCTTAGCAAAAATAAAATATTCTGACAACGGAATGTTACTAGGACAAACATACGTGCAACATCCACACTCAATACAGTCGCTCAAATTATAATCCATTGCTTTGTCGATATTCTCGCTCTTAGCATACCAATAAAGTTGCTGTGGCAAAAGATTAACTGGGCATACTTGATTACATTGGGCACAACGGATACATTCTCTCACCGCTGGTTTTGGTTCATAATCATTAACAAAAATACAATTGGTAATTTTACAAATTGAGTATTTTGAACTCGGGATGTCAACACCCATCATCATGCCGCCCATACGAATATGATGTTTATTATTATTGGGTTTTGATTGTTCGACTACGGATGCAAATGAAGTTCCAAGGCGTGCTTCATAATTACGTGGCTCAGCTACTGCAGAGCCTGTCACTGTAACAACTCTTGAAATAAGTGGTTTGCTATCAACCACTGCATCGTAGATTGCCTTAACTGTACCAACATTTTGGCACAATATCCCGTAATCAGACGCAAACTTACCAGAAGGAATTTCAATATTTAATAGTGATTTAATTAATAATTTTTCAGCACCAGAGGTATATTTTGTTGGAATTTGCTGAATAGTAATTCGATCATTAAAGTTATATAACAACAGTGAGTTAAACGCTTCTTGCTTATCATCTTCAATGGCCACAATGGCGCTCTTTGCACCACTTGCATGCATTAATACTTCAATACCACGTATCACCTCACGCGGGTACTCTTGAATTAAAGAATCATCACACATGATTCCTGGTTCGCACTCGGTGGCGTTAACTATTAGAGTGTCTGGATCTGGTGTATTGGATATTTTGGCATGGGTTGGAAACCCTGCCCCGCCCATGCCTACAATGCCGGATTCACGAATTCTTTTAATCACCTCTTCAGGTGTACAACTTATAAAATCTTCACATTTTTCAATATCAATCCATTCATCCTTGCCATCGGAATCTATCACGATACACATAGCATCAATACCTGAAGGGTGTGGAATAGGGCGTTTTTCTATGGCCGAAACCACTCCTGAAATTGATGCATGTACATGAGTCGGGTATTTACTTGTAGTTTTAGCAATAACCTGTCCAGTTAATACTCTATCACCAACTTTAACACAGGGCTTGGCTTCACCTCCAACACGTTGCTGTAATAATAACACCACCTGATCAGGTGGCTCCACCTGCCTTATTTTTGGTTTTTTTACTGGATATGGGTTTGGTATGTGAATACCGCCCTTAAAACCAAACTCAGGCATTTCTTAACTCCATAAGGTTAGGTACATAAGTCCCTAGAGTGGGTTTTATTATTTCTTCATGAATACAATCCACTGGGCAAACTGGAATACACAAATCACAACCTGTACATTCCCTTGCAATAACCGTTGTCATCACTTTAGAGGCACCAACAAAAGCATCCACTGGACAAGCTTGAATGCATAAAGTACACCCGATACAAACCTGCTCATCAACATACACCACATGATCAGGCTTGGTTTCTCCATGTTCCTGATTAAGCGTTAATGTTTCCACATCAAGCAATTCAGCCAATGCATCAACCCCCTCTTGGCCACCTGGTGGACATTGATTAATTGGAGCCTTCCCACTAGCAATTGCCTCAGCATAAGGTCGACAACCTGGATAATCACACTGACCACATTGTGTCTGTGGCAAGATTGCATCGATTTGGTCCACCAAGGGGTTGCCTTCAACTTTAAATCGAATAGCAGCATAACCCAAAATTAAACCGAGTCCAAGTGCTAAAGCGGAAAAAATAAAAACAGAATCAAGCATTATGCCAATCCAATAAAGCCCATGAAAGCCATTGACATTAATCCTGCAGTGATCAGTGCAATTGGTGTACCTTGAAACACAATAGGAACATTTGCCGCATCAATACGATCGCGTATTGCTGAGAAAAGCACCAATACAAATGAAAAGCCAATTGCTGCACCAAAACCGTATACGCCTGAAGCTAAAAATCCGTTGTCTTGTCCAACATTAAGTAGTGCCACACCAAGTACTGCACAATTGGTAGTAATAAGTGGCAAAAATACACCTAAAGATTGATGTAGTACTGGCGATGTTTTGTTAACCACTAATTCTGTAAATCCAACTACACCCGCAATGGTTACAATAAAGGCAATAGTACGTAAGTATTCCAAATCAAATGGAATCAAAATATAAGCATTAATTAAATAACTTGAAAGACTTGCTAATGTGAGTACAAATGTCGTGGCAAAACCCATACCAATAGCAGTTTCTACTTTTTTAGACACGCCCATAAATGGACATAAACCCAAAAACTTAACCAGTACAAAGTTATTAACTAATATGGTGCTTACTAAAATTAGTACATACTCATTCATGGCTACGATTTTAACTCAAAAATAACTTTAATAAGCCAAATGAACTAATGGCAAATAAAGCGCCGCCAACCCAACGCTTAAAGAGCTGATCATTGTCTGTAATTTTTTGATGCACCTTAAGCCCTAATACATGCCCAACTGCAGCTACTGGAATTAAATACAGGGCAAATATCCAATCAATACTAACGCCTACTATAACAAAAGTAGACATTTTAATACTCACCAAAATAAACCAAAGAACGAATAAAGTATTGCGTAAATATTCCTTAGTAACATAACGCATATAAACGGCTACAATCAAAGGTGCGCCAGTAAGTGAAGTACCTGCCACATAACCGCCTAACATTAACAATATTTTATCTACCCAAGGACTATGAGAAGTGATTTTCGTATTAAAAACCCAGGTAAGTGCATAAAAAATAGTGATTGAATAAATAAACACTACAATTACATCATCGGGCAAACTTAACAGGCCGGCCACACCCACTAAAGTAGGAGGAATAATCCACATTAGTGATTGCTTAAGATAAGGCCAATCTACTTTTTTTAAAGATTTGACTAAAGTCAATGATGAGAAAAACAACAAGTGAATACCGATAATTGGTAGCCAATAAACAGGGCTTCCACCAAGTAGCAACATGAGTGGTAGTCCTAATGCAGCCCCACCAAATCCCAAACCTGTGCGGACAAAACCTGTCCAAAGAAAAATTAAACCGACCAAAACCAGCTCGGCATTATCAAAAGTCATTAGCGAAGTGTACCAGCCAGTTGCTCTGCGCTTTGTTGTACTAAATTTAAATCCTTGCCTTCAACCATAACTCGAATCAGTGGCTCTGTGCCAGAAGCACGAATGAGTACACGACCTTCATCACCTAAATTTTTTTCAACTTCAAGTTGCGTTTGTTTTAAGGCTGTATGCTGATCTAAATCTACCTTCTCTTTAGTTTTAATATTAATTAATATTTGAGGATATTTACTCATCCCTTGCTTTAGCTCAGACAAGCTAGCCTTTGATTTAACCAAAACCTCAAGCACCTGTAAGGCAGCAACTATGCCATCACCCGAAGAAGTTTTATCTAGACAAATAATATGGCCAGAGCCTTCTCCACCAATTGTGGCACCGTTTTTCTTCATTTGTTCCATAACAAAACGATCGCCAACATCGGCTTCAATAAAGTTAATGCCTAAATCTCTTAATGCATGACGCATGCCAAGATTGGTCATTTTTGTACCGACGACAGTGTTATTACTTAATCGATTATCTTTATGCCAAGCGTTAGTAAGTATAAATACCAACTCATCGCCATCAACTAACTCACCATTTGCATCAACCATCATCACTCGGTCGCCATCCCCATCAAAAGCAATCCCTAGATCGGCCTTAGTGTCAGTAACGACTTGTTGTAATTGTTTTGTATCTGTCGCACCGCAATTTTGGTTAATATTTAAGCCATCCGGTGTATTGTTAATAACATTCACGCTTGCACCAAGCTCTTCAAATACACTACCAGCGATATGATAAGTTGCACCATTTGCACAGTCGATTACAATATTCAGTCCATTTAAATTAACCGATTTATCAAAAGTTGATTTGCAAAATTCAATATACCTACCAAGTGGCTGTTCGTGTCTTCTAGCCTTTCCCAGATGACTTGAATCCACACTAAGCATGGGATCTGCTAATTTTTTCTCAATTTCAGATTGATCTTTATCACTAAGTTTTAAACCATCAGATGAAAAAAACTTCACACCGTTGTCATAAAATGGATTGTGTGATGCGCTAATTACCACGCCAGCACTGGCATTATAAGCTCGTGTTAAATAAGCAATTGCAGGGGTGGGCATAGGTCCAAGCATGCCAACATCAACACCTGCTGATAGAAACCCTGCCTCAAGTGCTGATTCAAATATATAGCCTGAAACTCGCGTATCTTTGCCGATAATAACGCTTGATTTGCCTTTGGCCGCTAGCACAGAGCCTACTGCCCAGCCAATTTTTAAGAAAAAATCAGCCGTAATTGGATGCTCTCCAACCTTGCCTCGAATACCATCAGTACCAAAAAAATTAGCCATTTACTTTATTCCAAATATCTATCGCATCTTTCGTTTGCAAAACATCATGCACTCGCACAATATCTGCGCCATTATTAAGTGCTATTATAGCCCCAATTACACTGCCAGTTACTCTGCCATCAACCGATCTATCGCCAAGCATAGATCCAATCATTGATTTACGTGAAAGACCAGCTAATACTGGTAATCCAAAACTCTTGAATTCATTAAACCGCTGAAGTATCTCAATATTATGTTCTAAGGTTTTACCAAAGCCAAAACCAGGGTCTAGAATAATTTTATCTTTATTAATGCCGGCCTTAATACAAGCTTGTATTCGCTCATCAAAAAAACCTTTAATATCATCCACTACGTCTTCATAAGTTGGATTTTTTTGCATGGTTCTTGGACTACCTTGCATATGCATTAAACACACATCAACATTTAGCATAGATGCAGTTTCAAGTGCGTCATCAGCACTCAAAGCACACACGTCATTAATCATACTAGCACCTGCTTTAATAGCTAGTTCCATTACTTTTGGCTTTGAAGTGTCAATTGAAATTCGCTTATCGGTCACATGTTGTAATGCTTCAATTACAGGAATCACACGATTAATTTCGTCTTCTATTGAAACGTCTTGTGCGCCTGGACGAGTTGATTCACCGCCAACATCAATAATATCAGCACCTTGCTCAATCATTAATTTGGCACTTTCAATAGCACTATCGGTATTAAAGTATTTACCGCCATCAGAAAATGAATCGGGCGTGATATTTAACACGCCCATAATCATTGGATATTTAGATTTTATAGTCATAGTCGACTATAGAAAATTAAGCGACTTGCTCAGTTCCACCACCGCCTAAGGGCTTTTCATCAGAATCATTACTCGAATCATCTGTTGCATCTACACCTTTACCAAGCTCGGTAGAAGCCACATCAGAATCAACAATAATTGCCGCCTCACGCATTGGTTTTCTTTCCATTAGATCATCAATCTGGCCCTTATCAATAGTTTCAAACTCAATCAAAGCTTTGGCCATCGCATGCAAAATGTCTTTATTTTCTTCAAGAATTTTATAGGCAGTCTCGTAATTTGTATCAATAATCTTGCGAATCTCATTATCGATTGCATCAAACGTCTTATCTGAAATATGCTTATGCTTAGTCACTTGACGCCCTAAAAACACTTCGCCTTCGTCTTCACCGTAAGCTAGCGGACCCATTACATCCGACATACCCCAAAGTTTCACCATTTTGTGTGAAATTTCCGTAGCACGTTCAATATCATTACTTGCGCCTGTAGTTACTGCATCAGCTCCATAAATCATCTCTTCAGCAATACGCCCACCAAACAATGAAGCCACTTGTGAATTTAGCTTACGCTTAGAAATACTATAGCTGTCTTTTTCCGGCAAAAACATTGTAACACCCAAGGCCCTGCCTCTTGGGATAATACTCACCTTATACACAGGGTCGTGTTCTGGCACAATTCGCCCAACAATTGCATGCCCTGCTTCATGATAAGCGGTCATCTCTTTTTCTGCATCATCCATTACCATGGACTTGCGTTCAGAGCCCATCATGATTTTGTCTTTGGCTTTTTCAAATTCTTGCATGCCTACTAGTTTTTTATCTTTACCAGCAGTAATAAGTGCGGCCTCATTACAAAGATTGGCTAAATCTGCACCAGAAAAACCTGGCGTACCTTTAGCAATATTAATTGATTTAACATTTTTTGCAATTGGCAATTTTCGCATATGCACCTGCAAAATTGCATCACGGCCATTAATATCTGGCAAACCTACTGTTACCTGTCGATCGAAGCGCCCTGGTCTTAATAATGCAGGATCTAGTACATCTGGTCGGTTCGTTGCAGCGATCACAATAATACCTTCATTACCTTCAAAGCCATCCATCTCAACCAACATTTGGTTTAGGGTTTGTTCACGCTCATCATGGCCACCACCCATACCGGCACCACGTTGTCGACCTACTGCGTCAATCTCATCTATAAAAATAATACAAGGTGCGTTCTTTTTAGCTTGCTCAAACATATCACGTACTCGTGATGCGCCCACACCAACAAACATCTCAACAAAATCAGAGCCAGAAATAAAGAAAAAAGGCACGTCAGCTTCACCCGCAATAGCCTTTGCTAATAAAGTTTTACCCGTACCTGGAGGGCCTACCATCAACACACCTTTAGGGATTTTTCCACCCACTTTAGTGAATTTTCCAGGGTCAGATAAGAAATCAACTAACTCACTAACTTCTTCTTTTGCCTCATCTACACCAGCCACATCTTTAAATGTAACACTTGATTCATCTTTGGTAATTAATCTCGCCTTAGACTTTCCAAAACTCATTGGGTTTTTACCTCCCATTGCGCCGCCTGCGCCTTTCATGGTATAGAGTATTACACCAATAAGCAGTAAAATTGGTGCCAAAGAGATAATCAGCTGTTTAAAAAATCCTTCTTGTTCGGGTGGTTTAGCAACAACATTAACGCCGTTATCTAACAAATCGCCCATCAGACCCAAATCGCCAGGACTATAAGTAGAAAATTGCTCACCACCGGCACCGACTCCTTTAATATTGTTGCCGGCAATCGTTACCTGAGAAACATCACCCTGTTTAACACTTTGAATAAATTGAGAATAAGTAATGTCATTTTTCTGTTCGCCAACTTGAAATTGACTAAAAATTGAAGTAAGAACACTTCCTAATACCAACCAAAGTAATAAATTCTTAAACATAAATACAAAAATAAAAAATAGTAAGAGGGGTAACTATACCCTATTGCGCAGTTACATATGGGCTCGATAGCGTTTTTTCAAGGTTTAACAACAAATAAATTTAAATTCTGTCATAATTCTTAACTTAATATGAACATGTGAAAAATTATGTCAAAAATTAGTTTCTTATCTATTATTATCGTTAGTCTTTTATTGAGTTCTTGTGGTTTTCATACACCTTATAAAAATTCACCCCTGAATGCATCGATAACGGCCAACGACAATAATACATTTGCCACTGAATTAAAAAAGCGATTTAACTCAGAAGCGCTGCAGCATTTATCAGTTCAAATCAACGATGAGGTACGTAAAAAACAAACAGCTTCATATAAATCTGACGGGAAAACAAACAGCTATACGCTCAGCCTTAGTGTTCCAGTCAAGGTCTTTAATAAAAACAATAAACTACTATTTTCTCAAACGCTTAGCGCCAGCACTCATTTAAGCAAAATGAGTAATACTCAAGCCGATAGACTGCAAATTGAGGAAAGCTATGAACAATTACGAAATACAATTATCAAAAAATTATTGAGAAGACTATCCAAACTCAATGAAAATTAGACCTGAACAACTCACTGCTCAGCTTGCCAATCACCTTGAATCGCTTTATTTTGTTTTTGGCCCTGAGTTACTACTAGTTGAACAGAGTTTAGCGCAAATTAAAAACACCGCTAAAGCACAAGATTTTAACGACAAAATAAGTTTTGAAATTGACGGTAACTTTCAATGGGATCAGGTTGTTGCCGAAATTTCAGCCATCTCATTGTTCTCACCCAAACGCATTATTGAATGCCGACTTAAATCGGGGAAAATCGGCGCTAAAGGCTCTAAAGCACTTAGTGAAATTGCCAGCTCCCTGCCAAATGATGTCTTGTTAATTGTTTCAACTGGCAAGTTAGACATGGCGCAACAAAAAAGCAAATGGTTCAAAACACTAGAGCAAAATGGTGCAATTATTCAGCATTGGGAGATTCAAAGCGATCACTTAGTTGGTTGGATTGCTAACCATATGGGGCAGTTAGGCTTAGAGGCAAATAAAGAAGTTGCACAGAATATTGCTTTTTGTACTGAAGGTAACTTAACCGCTTCCATGCAAGAAATTCAAAAATTAAAAATGGCTTATCCTGATGGAAAAATTAACACTCAAGAATATTTGGAACAAATTAATCAACAATCTAAATATACGATATATGGCCTAATCGATGCCGCTTTATCTGGCGACAGCATCCAAGTTAACAAAATATACAACACATTAACCGATGAAGTTGCTATGCCAATTAAACTATGTAGTTCCTTATATCGAGAAATAAGCTCTATTATTAATATGTCAATTGAGCTGCATCAAGTAAAAGATATTAATTCTATCCTTGCAACTCATCGAGTCTGGAATAAAAGAAAGCCTATTATCACTAATGTCTTAAAGCGTCTTTCGTACCAGCACTTACAAAAACTATTATTATCGCTCGGACGTATTGACCGCTCAATCAAAGGCATGGATAATCTTAACGTAATTAATGAATTACGCACCTTATTACTAAATTTAGCTGGGAAAACACCATGGGCTCAATAACTAATTTAATTACAACATTGGGTAAAAACGCAAGCACAGCTGCAAAAGCTTTGCGTGTCGCTACAACTGAGTCCAAAAACAACGCACTTATTAATATTGCTAGCCAAGTTGATCAAAATCGAGAGAGCGTCCTTAAAGCCAATCAGCAAGACCTTGCACACGGCAAAGACAACGGTCTGGACGATGCACTATTAGACCGACTCATGTTAGACGATGCTCGTCTAGACGGCATTATCGAAAGCCTTAACCAAATTGCAGCACTGCCTGATCCAATTGGTGAAATCACCGATTTAAAATTCCGCCCAAGCGGTATTCAAGTCGGCAAGATGCGTGTGCCTTTAGGGGTGATGGGCATTATTTACGAATCCCGCCCAAACGTTACTATTGATGCAGCAGCGCTTTGCCTAAAATCAGGCAACGGTGCGATTTTGCGTGGTGGCTCAGAAGCTATTCATTCTAATCTTGCGCTTTATGCTTGTGTCAAAGACGGTTTGATCGATGCCGGTTTGAGTGAATACTGTGTACAACTGATTGATACCACTGATCGCGCGGCAGTGACTGAGCTTGTTCAGGCTAGTGACTACGTTGATGCGATTATTCCACGTGGTGGCAAAGGCTTGGTTGAAGCTATCAGTAAAAACGCCAAAGTACCGGTGATTAAACATCTGCATGGTGTGTGTCACACTTACATTGACAAAGACGCCGATACTGATAAAGCCATCAAAATTGCCTTTAACGCCAAAACCCGTCGTTATGGTGTATGTAACGCCATGGAGACCTTGCTAGTGCACGCATCAGCGGTAGGTAGAGTATTGCCTGAACTCATTGCAGAATATAAGGCCAAAGGTGTGGAGCTTAGGGGTTGTGAGCAAACGCAGCAATTCTCAGAGCAAGTTATCGCAGCCACAGACGAAGATTGGGACACTGAATATTTAGACGCAATTTTATCCATTCGTATTGTGAACTCAATGAGTGAAGCGATTGAGCATATTGATCAGCACGGCTCAGGACATACTGAGTCTATCATCACTGAAAATTACACCTCAGGTCGTCGCTTTTTAACTGAAGTTGATTCATCTTCTGTCATGATTAACGCCTCTACCGGATTTGCCGATGGTTTTGAATACGGCCTAGGTGCAGAAATTGGCATTAGTACCGACAAATTCCACGTGCGTGGCCCAGTCGGCTTAGAAGGCCTTACTTCACAAAAATTTATCGTCCTTGGTGACGGCCACACTAGAACATAAAAAAAATAATGAACATAAATGAAACGTTAGCTGTTTTTCAGCGTGGTGCTGATGAAATCTTGCCACTGGATGAGCTTAAGAAAAAACTAGAAAAAAACAAACCTTTAAAAATTAAAGCAGGTTTTGATCCCACTGCGCCCGACCTACATTTAGGGCACACTGTACTGATTAATAAGCTCAAGCAACTACAAGATCTTGGTCATGAAATTTTATTTCTAATTGGTGATTTCACCGCCATGATTGGTGACCCTACCGGCAAAAGCAAAACCCGACCACCACTATCAAAAGAGCAGGTTGAAACAAATGCTAAAAGCTACACTGAACAAGTTTTTAAAATTCTTGATAAAGACAAAACTAAAGTAGTATTTAACTCTGAGTGGATGAATAAATTAACGCCAATGGAGTTTATTCAATTGGCATCAAAACGTACTGTTGCCAGAATGTTAGAACGCAACGACTTTGCGACGCGCTATAAAAATGATGAGGATATTGCGATTCACGAATTCTTATATCCCTTGGCACAAGGTTATGATTCAGTTGTACTTGAATCTGATGTAGAAATCGGTGGTACTGATCAAAAGTTTAATCTACTGATGGGGCGTGAATTGCAAAAACGCTACAATAAAGAACAACAAGTGATTCTCACGATGCCAATTCTAGAAGGCCTAGATGGCATACAAAAGATGTCAAAATCCTTAGATAACTACATTGGCATCGATGATGCACCAGATGACATGTTTGGCAAAATTATGTCGGTCTCTGATGATTTAATGTGGCGTTATCTTGAGCTACTTAGTTTTGAATCGCTTAATACTATTGAGTCTTGGAAAGATGAAATTGCTAATGGTGAAAACCCACGTAATATCAAATTTCGCCTAGCGGATGAAATCATCACGCGCTTCCATAATTCTGATGCTGCCAAACAAGCACAGCAAAACTTTATTAATCGATTTAGCAAAAATCAAATCCCTGATGAAATGCCAGAGTTCAGTTTTGAATCAGGCATAAAAATTGCCAACCTACTCAAAGATGCAAACCTAGTAAACTCAACCTCTGACGCCTTTCGTATGATTAAACAAGGCGCTGCTAAAATTAATGGTGATAAAATCACTGATCGCAACCTTGAGCCACCAACAGGCACAGAGGTTTATCAAGTAGGTAAACGCAAATTTGCACGAGTTACTATTTCATAATGAAACTATTCATCGCTAGTGTTATAGCGTTTTTGTTAAATGGCTGCACTTCGTTAGAAGATTTTCAAAAAATGTCGCCAGAATCTCGTGCGCACAAAACCTGCAATAACGACGTTACCGTTCGACACTACAAATCTCAGGTTTATCAATTAACCAACGAGATTAATCAAATCGACGCTCTTCTTTTAAAAGGATATAGGACGCATGAAAACTGCACTGTCATCACCTATGAAAGCAACACCTTAGGTGATGAAAAAGACAAACAGAAAAACTCAATTAAAAAAATATGTACTGAGGTCGTTATCCCGCTCACTAACTATACTTATGATCATGAAAAAAACAAAAAATCTGAATTAATGACTAATTTAGGCAATGCCAAAAGCAAAAAACAACAAAATTTTGATCAGTGCTACCAAAAAGTCCTACTCATGACACCAGAGCAAGCATTCACCCGCTTTGACAACTAAAATGTTATAATACTCACCCCTGGGGATGACATGGCTTCGACGAGGAGTTGGATCTCAAGGACGCATGCCGAGGATAAAGATAGCTCGTAAAAACGCTCTTTAAAAAGATAGTTGCAAACGAAAACAACTACGCTTTAGCTGCATAGCTAACCGCTCCTTTGAGATTGTCTACGTTTCTTAGATAGCGGTCGATAGTAGACTCGCTAGGATTATTTGTTCCAGATAATTCGGTTAAAACTTTAGGAAATCGCTACTTACATCCCTGATGGTCGGGTGGTAGGCGGCTAACTCAAATAGACCAAGCTAAGCATGTAGACTCTTTGTTTGAAGGTTTTCGGACGCGGGTTCGATCCCCGCCATCTCCACCAAATTCAATGCTATAATAAATACTTATTTAAATACTTATTATAGCATTATGGAACAAATATTAGCCAATCATACAGCCAGTATTAGCGAGCTTAAAGCTTCTCCCACTAAATTATTAAATCAAGCTAAAGGTGAAGCTATCGCTATCTTAAATCACAACACGCCAAGTGCTTATCTTATTTCTGCCAAAAAGTACTCTGAACTATTAGAGGCTACAGATGATTATCTACTTGCTAATGAAGTCGGGAAAAGACTTAACGATCAAACTAGCACAATTCCAGTAGATATTAATGAGTTATAAGCTAGAGTTCCACGCAAAAGCATTAAAAGAATGGAACAAACTTGATAATGCAATCAAACAACAATTTAAGAAAAAACTAAAAGAGAGAATCAAATCTCCAAAAGTAGCAAAAGACAAACTCAAAGGCTATCAAAAAGTTTATAAGATAAAACTCAGATCAGCTGGGTATCGCCTCGCTTATCAAGTTATTGACGACAAATTGATTATCTATATCATCGTGATTGGGAAAAGAGAAAACAATGAAATCTACCAATCGCTAAATCAGCGGAAAAATTAAAAAAAATAAGCAGATTTGTAATATTTCTTAAATTTTTACTAGCATTGCATACATATTTCTGCAACGCCTGAAAACCTCTTGTTTTTAGCCTAATCACCCTCTTTTAAGCAATAAAACCTTACGCTACAGGGTGATAGTTGTTGTTTTTAGTGATTTATTATCTTGCTTACGATTGTAAATATTGGTATTTACACTGATTTTGATTATTTTAGAAGTTTTTGCTTTAAAGGGTACCGCTTAGATTCAACTTGCAAGTGCAACACATTCATGGAGAATGTGTTTATGAACAA
>CAZOAA010000020.1:0-27939 GCA_964577715.1 uncultured Candidatus Thioglobus sp.
TCGCCTTTAGGTGTGTATGATTTTCAAAAGAAATCTAGCTTAATTATGGTGTCTGACGAAGGCGCCAATGAATTGGGTAATATTGCCGCAACGCTAGCTGATGGTGAAGGGCTACAAGCGCATGCGCAATCTGCCAGATACAGAATAAAATAACGGCGTCTTTTTCCCTTCTGCTTTGTTAGATTTCTAAAATTTTCAGTCACATAGATTTTCTATGCTCAGTCAAATTTTATAAATCTGCCTCACACAAGAAAAAAATACTTGTTATTTGGGTGAAAAACTCGGCCATTTCGATTATTTCTGAAATTTTTGCAGTATGCACTCCCAAGCCTTGCTTGGGAGTAATTCAAGCATAAATTTTAATAAAAAACATCATTTTCAAACCCTAAAAGCCTTTATATAGCCTTATTTATAGAGGGTTTATCGGTTTTTTAATATGATTCGTAAAATTTGCTAAATTTGAGTTAAATTACTAGCGTGATTTGGATTTCATTTTTTCAGAAATAACAACTAAAGCAATTCCTGGAGCTAGTGTTGCTATCATTACTATGTAATTCAACACATTAAAAGGATTAAATAAATCCATAAATGCCCAAAAACCTTCATTTAACCCAATCATAATTGAGTTAATCAGAATAAATATTCCTGCTAACCAAATCCATCCCCAGCCAATAATTTTTAGTACTTTAGTTAACTGTAAATTCATATTTTCGTTTTGTTAATTCCACAAAGAATTAAGATTGAACTAGTAGTCGACAGTAAACCCGTCCGAGGGAATCAAACCCATTCTGCTGATCCGGTAGATAAAGATACAAACGGATTAAACCTCTCTTCATCTGATGATATCATAACACATTCAAACAAACTATACTTTCTGGATTTAACAAAATAAGGTGGGTTAATTATGAATGAATTAGACAAAACAAGCTTTGAAAAATTAGGTGGAGAAATGAGCAAGGCGGCCATCTTTACATTTATTATCACTTTTTTATATATTGCATTTACATCTGAAGTTTCATTTGGGCTATTAGGAGGCACATTTTTTCTTGTAGGTGGAATCTTTGTAGTATCAATTGGAATAGCCATGCCATTTATGTTTTTAAAAGTGGGTCTTCATTCAGTCTCATTTATTAAGGATGCTAAGATTGCAGTATCAATAATCGGGATTATTCTAGATATAGCGTACTTAGCATTAGTTGTGTTGGCAACCTTAAATGCACATATTTGGATATTCTCTTAGTGGTAAGAAATTAAGTTAGTGTAAATAAGAATATCAGTGCGTATGTATTAATTAGCTATTCTTTGTGTATGAAGTAGAATTAACAAGGTTAATCCAAGTGTAGTTATATTCATCAACCAAATCAAATGAATGATTGCAAGATACTTGGTTACTTATGGTCTGACTAATATCGTAATTGCACCAAACTACTAAATAAATTAATATGCCAAAATCAACTTCCCAAAAAACATTATTAAAGCTTTTATATCTGCCTGTTGGCAGCTCTTTGTGTTTTAAGACATAATTAATCAAATATACCTTAACTTGTTTTCGTGCAATACTCTGACCATAACCTGCATATGGCCCATTTCCTCGCCGACCAACTATGTAATAAGTCCAATCATTAATAATATCTTTAAACTCACTCAGTTCTTTATTAAGTCTTTTGATTTGTTGCAGTGAATGCATACATTTCTCCTTTTTGAGTGCTTTTAGGAAAACCCTAGGGCGCACAATATAGATCAACCGCCCAGTTCGTAGGTGAACCAATCCTTGTTACAGTTTTAATTATAAATCAACTGGATTATAAACGCAAGCACTTCATCAAAAATCAAAGTGGTTAATCCACTTTGATTTTTGACATAATTCCCTTTTAAAAATAAATCCAATCATGCTTATCAAAATGAAGTGTGAAAAATCTTAACTGTTTGAACGCAGTGAGTTTTAAGATTTAGCGCAATGATATTAGCAAGATTGAGATTGTTTTTAGGGGTGAGCTCTTTTTGGATACTTTTTCTGCTCACCAGAAAAAGTATCAAGACCTCAGCGAGAAAATCTTCGATTTGCGAGAAAGGTTTTAAAAGTTCTTAAAACGGAAACTTATTACCACCACCCATACCTGGTAATTTCATCTTAGATAAATCTGGCATGCCTGCTGGTGCTTGACCACTGCCTTGTGCCTGTTGCATTTTAGCCATCATCTTCTGCATCTTACCGCCACCCATTTTTTTCATTTGCTTTTGCATTTTTTCAAACTGCTTAAGCAGTTTATTAACAGCTTGAGGGCTAGTGCCAGAACCTCTGGCAATGCGGTTTTTACGTGAGCCTTTGATTAGCTTAATGTGTGAGCGTTCTTTCGGTGTCATTGAGTTAATAATTGCCACCATTATTTTAGTATCTGCACCACCCATTACTTGATTTTTAACACTTTGTGGAATTTGACCCATACCAGGCAGTTTGTCCATTAAAGCTTCCATACCACCCATCTGCTCCATTTGTAGCAGTTGATCACGCATATCACCTAAGTCAAATTGGCCTTTGGCCATTTTCTTGGCAGATTTTTCTGCTTTTTTATGGTCAACCTTACGAGATATTTCTTCTACCAAAGAAAGTACATCGCCCATACCAAGCAAACGCGAAACCACACGATCAGGATGGAATGGCTCTAGTGCGTCAATCTTTTCACCAACACCTAAGAATTTAATTGGCTTGCCAGTAATATGGCGAACTGATAATGCTGCACCGCCTCGTGCATCACCATCGGTCTTAGTTAAGATAACACCAGTTAGTGGTAGCGCATCAGCAAATGCTTTAGCGGTGTGTGCCGCGTCTTGACCGGTCATTGAGTCAACAACAAATAAGGTTTCAATTGGATTAACCTTTTTTTGTAACGCCTTAATCTCACTCATCATCTCTGCATCAACATGCAAGCGACCGGCAGTATCCACTAATAAAACATCAAAGAATTGTTTTTGTGCGTGTTTCTTAGCGCTGGCGACGATTTTTTCTGGCTTGTCATTAATACTTGAAGGGTAAAAATCTACCCCAACTTGATTCGCCAAAACCTCTAATTGGTCAATCGCTGCTGGACGATAAACATCCGCACTTACCACCAATACTTTTTTGTTTTCACGTTCTTTTAAATAACGCGCAAGTTTTGCAATTGAAGTGGTTTTACCTGCACCTTGCAAGCCAGCTACCATCACGACTGCAGGTGGTTGTGTTTTTAAATCGAGTGATTTATTTTCACCACCAATAATGTCGGTAAGTTCTGTCTCAACCAATTTGATAAAGGCTTGAGATGGATTAAGCCCTTCGCTTACTTTTAAACCTAACGCTTTAGTTTGAACTTGATCAAGAAATACTTTAATAACATCAAGTGCAACGTCAGCTTCTAATAATGCACGACGTACTTCACGAATAGCCTCTTTGATGTTGGATTCGGAAAGTTTGTGCTTACCTTGCAGAACTTTAAAACTATTGGAAAGGCGATCGGTTAAATTATCAAACATTTTTTCAATAAATATGACTAAAGTATCGTATTATAGTGTTTTTGTATTAATTGTAGTTGCGGATGCTTTTATCTTATTTTTCTATTATTGCTTATTTAACTGCGGCCACGCTATTGGCGCGTTATTTCACTAAAAATGAAATTGAACATAAATATCAGCAAACCACCTCACTACTAATCAGTTTTGCTATTATTGCGCAAGCACTTAACTTTACGGATTTTTGGGTAGTAGAAGGCATTATATTTGGTTTGGCCAATAGTGCCTCATTTGTTGCATGGTTAATTGCAATTTTATTATTTTTATCGTCTATCTCAAAACCTGTACATGCATTAGGAATTTTGGTTTATCCATTGGCTGCATTTACCCTAATATTTAGCATTTATTTTCCAGATACAACAACTAAAGTTATTCCAATAAGCTTAGCCTCGCATGTATTCTTATCAATTACCGCTTATGCCTTATTGGCGCTTTCTGTATGTCAATCAGTACTATTAAAAATCCAAGAACAGCACTTGCATGCACGAAAAATTAATGGGTTCATTAACAAACTGCCTCCATTACAAACAATGGAAAACCTACTATTTCAAAGTTTAAGGATTGGCTTTTACCTGCTAACTTTATCACTTATTACTGGCTTTGTCTTTATTGAAGATTTTTTTGCTCAGCATTTAATTCATAAAACTGTTTTATCTCTAATAGCTTGGATAATTTTTGCCGTACTTGTCTTTGGTAGAAAAATTTTTGGTTGGCGCGGTAAACAAGCAATCACTTCAATACAGGTTGGATTTGGTATTTTAGTACTGGCGTATTTTGGCTCTAAGTTTGTTTTAGAAAGACTTTTGACTTAATCTATATGTAATACTGCTAGGAAAGCCTCCTGCGGAATATCAACCTTACCAACACTACGCATACGGGCCTTGCCTTTCTTTTGCTTATCGAGTAGTTTGCGCTTACGCGACACATCACCACCATAACATTTAGCGGTTACATTTTTACGAAGTGCTTTAACATTCGTACGAGAAATAATTTTAGAACCAATACAAGCTTGAATCGCCACATCAAACATTTGGCGTGGAATTAAATCTTTCATTTTCTCTGCAATTTCTCGCCCTTTTCGAACTGAATCTTCTCGGTGAATAATAAGTGCCAAGGCATCAACAGTTTCACCATTGATCATAATATCAAGGCGGATAAGATCGGACGCTTGATAGCGCTCAAATTGATAATCCATTGAAGCAAAACCACGTGAGACTGACTTTAACCTATCAAAGAAATCTAATACCACTTCATTCAGTGGTAATTCATAAGTCATTGAAACCTGTTTGCCCATATAATTTAGACTCTTTTGCACGCCGCGCTTTTCAACACATAGGCTAATCACATTGCCTACGTATTCATCAGTTACCAAAATATTGGCGGTAATAATTGGCTCTCTAAATTCAGCAATAAACTGGTTTTCTGGCATTTTTGATGGGCTATCAACTTTGTGCACTTCTCCTTTCGTGTCAACTATTTCATAAACTACTGTAGGCGCAGTCGTAATTAAATCTAGATCATATTCACGCTCTAGGCGCTCTTGGATAATTTCCATGTGCAATAGACCCAAAAAGCCAATTCTAAAGCCAAAACCTAGTGCATCAGAATTTTCCGGCTCATACTGGAGTGCTGCATCATTTAAACGTAACTTCGCTAAAGCATCTCTGAATTTTTCGTAATCTTCACCTGAGATTGGAAATAGGCCTGCAAACACCCTGGGTTGTACAGGCTTAAAGCCCTCTAGTGGCTCTTCAACACCACCTTTAGCATTGGTAATCGTATCACCTACGGGTGCGCCATGAATATCTTTAATATTGGCAATCATAAAGCCCACTTCGCCGGCTTTCAAGCTTTCTGTCACTTGGCGTTTTGGTGTAAATACACCGACTTCATCAACCAGATGTTCTTCATTATTTGATAGTGTTTTAATTTTTGTTTTAGCTTTTATTTCCCCATCAACCACACGAATAAGAGAGACCACGCCTAAATAATTATCAAACCAAGAGTCAATAATCAGTGCTTTAATAGGTGCGTCAATCTTACCTTCTGGCGGGGGGATTTTCTTAACAATATCCTCTAACGCCTCTTTAATACCGATACCAGATTTTGCGCTAGCTTGTACTGCATCAATAGCCTCAACACCAATCACATCTTCTATTTCTTCTGCTACGCGATCAGGATCAGCAGCAGGCAAGTCAATTTTATTTAAAATTGGCACCACCTCTAAGCCTTGGTCAATTGCGGTATAACAGTTTGCCACTGTTTGCGCCTCAACGCCTTGTGAAGCATCAACAATCAATAATGCGCCCTCGCAAGCTGAAAGCGAACGTGATACTTCGTAAGAGAAATCCACATGCCCAGGTGTATCAATAAAATTTAGTTGATAAGTTTGCCCGTTATCTGCTTTGTAATCCAGTGTTACACTTTGCGACTTAATGGTAATGCCGCGTTCCTTTTCAATATCCATTGAGTCTAGTACTTGCTGCGACATTTCACGGTCACTCAATCCACCACAATACTGAATAAATCGATCAGCAATGGTTGATTTACCATGGTCAATATGGGCAATAATGGAAAAATTACGGATATTTTTCATGTAGGTGATAAAATGAGACTTTTCAAGCTCAACATTATACAGTCAATGAATAAAGTTCAATCAATTACCTGCTCTGCTACTAGTGATTTAAAAGTTAGTATTCCTGACCCAGAAGGACGTAATATCGTCCTATATTTCTACCCCAAAGATGCAACACCAGGTTGCACAACTGAAGGGCAAGATTTTAGAGATAATCACCAAACATTTCTTGATACTAATACAGTAATCTACGGCGTTTCAAAAGACGACATGGTTAAGCACGAAAAGTTCAAAGCCAAACAATCATTTCCATTTGAGTTAATCTCAGATGAAGATGGTGAACTTTGTGAAATGTTTGGCGTTTGGCAATTAAAAAAATTCATGGGCAGAGAGTTTATGGGTATTGTTCGATCAACATTTTTAATTGATCCACAAGGCAATATTGTTAAATCTTGGGACAAGGTTAAAGTTAAAGGGCATGTTGATGAAGTATTACAAGTAGTAAAAGAATTATGAGTAATGTAGATTTTGACGAGGTTGATAAGTTTGCTCAACTAGCTACGCGCTGGTGGGATAAAAATTCAGAATTCAAGCCTTTACATGATATTAATCCTCTGCGCCTTAATTATATTAAAGAGCACTGTGGCGGTTCATTAAAAGGAAAAAAAATCCTAGATGTTGGCTGTGGTGGTGGCATATTAAGTGAATCAATGGCGCATGAAGGTGCAATAGTTACTGGTATTGATATGGCTGAGGCTGGTCTTGAAGTGGCTAAATTACACTTACTTGAATCTGGTCTTAATATAGATTACCAAAAAATTCCTGTTGAAGAATTTGCTGAAAATCATGCCGGAGAATTTGACGTGGTGACTTGCTTAGAAATGTTAGAACATGTACCTGATCCTAGCTCAATTATTAAAGCTTGTGCCAAATTAGTTAAATCTGACGGGCATCTTTATTTTTCAACCATTAATCGTAATCCAAAATCTTATTTATTTGCCATTATTGGCGCTGAATATATATTAAAACTATTACCGCAAGGAACTCACGATTGGGATAAATTTATCCAACCATCTGAGATGGATGAATGGGCAAGGCACTCAGATTTATCTCTTAAAAACATGATTGGTATGACTTATAACCCCTTTACTAAAGCTTACAAACTAGAAAATGATGTTAGTGTTAACTATCTTTGTCATTACACTAAATAACCCAATAACCAATCTATATTATTGACTTCTAATATAGATTGTAGTATAATGGGTACTATGAAAAAAATACTTACAGTAATAGCATTATTAGCCACTACATTAGGCGCAAAAGCATTATCTCCAAATGAGATGCTAGTAGTAGTTGGCGCGGTTAAATATTACAACGAAAATTGTGCAGGGCTAAATTACGCTGGAATCAAGCAAATGAATAAAGGTCTTAAGAGGTTTGATATGCACAAAACCCCTATCAATGTACTTGAACAAAGTCCATTAGCCCTATCTGGGTATCAAACTGCTGTAAAGTACGGTTGCTCAGGCACTAAACACGAAGCACACAAAGCGGGTTACGGGCAATATATTAACTAAATTAGTTATCTAAGGTTTCCAAAACAACAAAAGCCACTGCATTATATTTTTCATCAGACAAACTTAAATGCGCATGTTTGATTTTTTTATCCAAAAGGTATAAGCGTAATTTTTCACTAGGAATAAAGTAAGGCTTACCCTTTTCATTATTTCTAACAGTTAAATCCTGAAAACTAACAATTTTCCCAATACCCGTACCAAGCGCCTTAGCAAAGGCCTCTTTTGCAGAAAAACGTTTAGCACAATATGAAGCACTATCCCCTTTATTAGCAAATAAAGCTTGTTCATGTTCGGATAAAACACGGCGCACAAAACCTTCTTTATTTTTCTCTAAAATGTGTGCAACACGCTCTATATTGATAATATCAGTGCCAACACCGTAAATCATAATCTAGCCTCTAGCATCAAATCTTTCATCTCTTGTGTTGCTTGAGCCAATCCCACAAATATCGCTCTAGCAATAATGGAATGCCCAATATTAAGCTCTACTATTTCAGGTAATTTTGCAATTGCTGTGGTATTTTCCATCGTTAGACCATGCCCCGCATTAACCTGCAAACCAATTGAGTGTGCATAAGTTGCCATGGCTTTAATGCGCTCAAATTCAGCTTGTTGTTCAGCGCCTGTAGCATCAGCATAATGACCCGTGTGTAATTCAATTACGGGCGTACCGCATTCTTTAGCAGCATCGATTTGATCTTTTTGTGCATCAATAAACAACGACACAACCACTTTTGATTCAGCCAGTTGCGCACAAACATCACGCATTCTTGATACCTGAGAAGCAACATCAAGCCCGCCTTCAGTGGTTAGCTCTTCGCGTTTTTCAGGTACTAAACAGCAATCCTCAGGTTTAATCCTTCCTGCAATCGTTACCATTTCATCAGTAGCTGCCATTTCAAGATTCATTTTTGTCGTGAGCTTATCACGTAAAACCTCAACATCATGATCTTGAATATGTCGCCTGTCTTCACGTAAATGTAGTGTAATGCTATCAGCGCCAGATTGCTCACATAATAGTGCGCCTTCAATTGGCGATGGATAGTTTGTCCCTCTAGCCTCTCTAATAGTGGCTATATGATCAATATTAACGCCTAAAAATATACTCATAAATTAACTCAATCTTTAGTAAAAAATAATTCTCGACTCTTTAACGGCTTGTCGCCTAATAACCCATTTAAACGCTCTCGATTAAGATCACGACACGCTTTTAATTGTTGCTCACTAGGCACTTTATCTAAGCACTCGGATGATAATAAATTTAATAAATTTCCCGATATTTTACCATCGGCCTGTTGAGAAAAACCAAGCTGAGGCTGGTAGCTATAATTTCTATCTGAATGAATTGAATCACCACTCGTGTCAGCAGAATAGTCCAACCCGTAGCCTAACTCTGATAACAAATTATTTTCAAAAACTCTTAGCAACCAATATTGATGCCGTTGATCTAAATCACTTATTTTTGTAACAAGCTGCTGGTACAAATCAAAAATCTGAGGATGTGGGTCATTCTCATGAATTAACCGTGTTATTAATTCATTAACATACATACATAGAATAAGCGCCTCGCCTTTAATATGCCTAGGTGTATCATCCACTTCCCAATGGGTAAGCGTCTTTAGTTCTCCCTTACCTGTATAAGAAATACGCAAATGTTGAAACATTTGAATATTGGCCTTAGCTTGGCGCACTCCCCTTCCAATTAGGCGGATTTTTCCGTATTCTAACGTTAAGAAATCTAATAATAGTGAGTTATCTCTATAGGCTCTTCGGTGAATCAAAAAAGCAGGTGTTAACTCTATTTTAGTCATAGCCTAGCGAAGCCAGTGCTCGCTTATCGTCCGACCATCCGGTTGACACCTTAACCCACAGCTTAAGAAAAACTTTTCTATCCAAAAAGCCTTCAATACTTTGTCTAGCCTCAGTACCAATTAGTTTTAGCATTTCACCCTTTTGACCGATAACAATATTCTTTTGCGACGCTTTATCAACAAATATCCTAGCTGAAATTCTTTGCATATTTCCATCTAGCTCATATTGCTCAATCTCAACTGTTAAATCATAAGGCAGTTCATCTGCCAAATGACGCATTAACTTTTCTCTGATAAATTCAGCGACGACAAATTTTTCACTCCGATCAGTAATAAAATCAGGATCAAAAATCATCTCCTGCTCTGGCAAATATTTTAAGATAATCTCTCTTAAGATCTTTGTGTCTTTTTTGCTAAATGCTGAGAGTGGAAACAACTCTGTTGGCTGATATTTTTGGCCAACTTTTTCTAAAAATGGCAGTACTTCTTGCGCTGTTTTTAAATGGTCAATTTTGTTAATACACAAAATAACTGGTACTTCTACTTGCGATACATGCTCTAATACTCGTGCATCTTCTTTGGTCCATTTATCAACTTCAACTAACCATAAGATCATATCAACATCTTTAATGCTAGAGCTTGCTGCTCGATTCATATAAGAGTTAATGGCTTTTTTATTACCCATATGAATGCCTGGTGTATCTACAAACACCATTTGATATTCATCACGCGTATCAATCGCATGAATACGGTGACGCGTGGTTTGAGGACGGTGAGAGGTAATGGATAACTTTTGCCCAAGCAGCTCATTAATAATGGTTGACTTACCCACATTTGGGCGACCAATCACTGCAATAAACCCTGCTTGCATGCTCATAAATTTTTCAACTTATCTAATAAAGTTTTCGCACAAGATTGTTCTGCTCTCTTAATACTTTTAGCTTGTTGTTCGGTCTGCATTTGTTGGTCTTTTAAAAAACAACTAACAGTAAATATTGCATTATGATCCTTGCCTACGGTTTTTATCAATTTATATTCTGGCAAAGTATTACTACGTTTTTGTAAATACTCTTGCAACTCTGTTTTAGAGTCTTTAAGCGAGTCATTCGGATTAATGCTATCCAATAGCTCTTGGTATAAATTAAGAATAACCGCATTAACCGTATCAAAATCAGAATCTAAAAAAACTGCACCAAAAATAGCCTCAACTGCATCTGCCTGTATTGACTCCCTTCTAAAACCGCCACTTTTTAACTCACCTGAGCCTAAAATAAGCACCTCAGATAATCCGAGCTCACTACCAATCTGTGCTAATGTTTGCCCTCTAACTAGATAAGACCTTAAACGTGATAGCTTGCCTTCATCAACATGCTCAAAGCGCTTATAAAGCTCTCTAGAAATTACAACACCTAAAATACTATCGCCTAAAAATTCTAAACGCTCATTGTTATTCCTTCCAACACTACGATGCGTTAATGCTAACTTCAATAGAGAAATATTTGAGAATTGATAATCTATTTTTTGCTCAAGTTTTTTCATTAAAATTAAAAGCTATGTTTTGGCAAGAAGACCTTAAAGAACAACATTTTACGCTTCCTGAAGATGTACAGGATGCCGTGTTTAATATTCACTGCAAGATCTTACCTATTGATCATGCTTTTTTGTTATCAAAAGCATTACTAGAACACCTTCCTTGGCTAAGCGAAGTAGGTGCAGGTATTCATGATATCAGTGTGGCTGATGGCAATGGCTGGGAACAAGATCACGAATCTGGTTTTTACTACCCTTCTAAACGTTCTAAATTAAATATTAGAATGCCCAAAGAAAAATTAAAGGACGCCCAGTTACTAGTTGGGAAAACGCTCGATTTAGGCGAATATCAAATTAAAATTATCAAAGCACTAGAGCCGAAACTCATGAGTGATATGCAAATCGTGTTTGCTAAATACGTTGCGTGTAATGAAAATGATAGTGAAGAAGAATTTTTACAAACTTCTTTTAATCAGCTAAAAGCACTCAATATTCATCCAAAAAAGATGATGGCTGGCCTTGAACGTAGAATTCAAATACCTAATGGTATTATTCATACTCGTTCCTTAATGGTGGCCGATCTTCAAAAATCAGAATCAGTAACACTCCAAGAAAAAGGTATTGGCGAGCATCGACTGCTGGGTTGTGGACTATTCGTTCCACAAAAAAATATTGAAACCATTGACACCACTTGACCTAACTCTACTTTAACACTACAATGAAGTTATCTATCGGGGAGATATATGCGCATTTTTTTAGTAATTTTTTCTTTATTGTTTTTTCAGCTATCAATCGCTGAGGAGTCTAAAAAGCAAGGTGAATTTTTGGGCGCCAACCCAGTAGAAGCTCTGCCAGATTGGTTTAAAGCCACATTTATGGATTTTTCTGAAGACCTGGAAGAAGCCAGCGATGAAGGTCGTCATGTAATGATTTACTTCCACCAAAATGGTTGCCCCTACTGCGCCAAATTAGTCGAAGACAATTTTCATGATGAAAAACTCGTTACCAAACTACAAAAAAACTTTGACGTTATTGAGACCAACATGTGGGGTGATCGCAACTTAACCGATTGGAATGGCGACGAATACACTGAAAAAGAATTTTCAGCAAAAATGAAAATTCAATTCACACCCACCACACTATTCTTGAACTCTAAAGGCGAAGTATTGCTTCGACTTAATGGCTACCAGTCTATTGAAAAAATGCACGCAACGCTGGATTATATTTCTAACAAAACCTATCTCAATCAATCCTATGCAAGCTATATCAATAATCTAAAAAAAGACAAATCTGGCGCACTTAACCCGCACCCTATTTTTGAGTCAGGCCCGCATATGCTAGCACGCAGTGAAAACATGCCTGCTAGTAAAAATTTGGCTGTATTTTTTGAAGAGCCAAATTGCCCCGAATGTGATTTTTTCCATAAAACACTCATGTCGCTTGAGCAAACACAAGGCTATTTAAAGCAAATGCAAGTAGTGCGTTTTAACGCATTATCTGATGAAAAACTTATCACCCCTTCCAGCAAAAGAACCACGGCAAAAGACTGGTACGATGAGCTCAAACTCACTTACAAGCCAGCCATTGTATTTTTCAATAAAGATGGATCAGAAATTATCCGCAAAGACGCCTACTTTAAAGAGTACCACCTGCACGGCATCATGACTTATGTCTTAACAAATGCTTACAAAACTCAGCCAAACTTCCAACGCTACCTAGAAGATAAATCTGATCACCTTCGTGAACAAGGTATTACAGTAAATATTTGGAAATAGGCTCATTTTAAAAATTTTCCAAATTTTCTAAAATAAACTGAATTTAAGCTTTAAAACGCTCTATCAAGGGCTTTAAATAGCTGAAAATAGTAATTTTAAGTATATTTCGTCTATTTTTATCAATCAAAAATTATCATTCGTAAAATTTGCTAAATTTTTATTTGAATTTAATCTCGCAAACCTAGTTCGCCATTAGCATATTTATGAATAATGCTAGATATCAGGGTTTGGTAAGGCAAGCCTTCTTTTGCCGCTTTGATTTGAATATTATTAAGATCGTTGCTAGTAAGTCTGATGTTGATTCGTTTATCTTTCTTAAAGGTGTTTTTCGCAGATTGTTGAATAAAGGCTTTACGCTTATTAGACATAGTTGGATTTAAAAAATCAACATTAATACTATCTTCAATTTCTTGTTCGTATTTATCTAGTTTAATTTTTTTCATTTTTTATCACCTTTAAATATTGCTTAGTGGCTTTCCTACTTGGAATAATGGTTTTTAAGAAAATCTCATTATCATTTTCAACATAAGGCACTAAGTAAACATAGTTATTTACCAAAACAACAAAAATTCTTTGATTTGGATATTTTTCAAAATTTGGATGAGGTGTATCATCAATCAATCCATCATTATCCAAATAAAAAACAACCTCTTCAAATGAGATATTTCTGGAAGAGGTTAATTCTAAATTTTTATCTGAATTCCAGTTTATCGGCTTTGTCATTTGTTATTAATTATACTACGATTTTTAAGTGTGTGCCTAATGTATTTTTTTCACAAATTCTGATTTGAGTTTCATTGCGCCATGGCCAGGGATTTTGCAATCAATATTGTGATCACCTTCGCACAAGCGAATATTTTTAACTTTTGTGCCGACTTTAACTGCGTTTGAAGTGCCTTTGATTTTAAGATCTTTAATAACGGTTACTGTGTCACCATCGGTAAGTGTATTGCCATTAGCATCTTTCACCACAACCTCTTTTTCAATCAGATCGTCCGCTGAAAACTCATACGCGCATTCAGGGCAAACTAAAAGATTTCCATCTTCATACACATATTCAGAGTTGCATTTTGGACAGTTAGGTAAGCTCATACCTATACTGTAAATGGATACTTAACAGGATCGTGATGCTCGTAGTTGATTAACTCAAAATCATCCATGGTTACCCAAGTTTCAAGGTCTTCTAAGGTTTTTATCTCAGGGTTAATTTTCAAACTTGGTAGTGGCAATGGCTCACGATCAACTTGCTGGTTTTTAAAGATTTCTACTTGATTTTCATACAAATGCACATTAGACAGATGATGACGCATTTTTTTGGCTTTTTTGCCAGTAATTTGCGCAGTGATCATTAGCAGAAACGCTACTTGAAAATGATTAAATGGCTGACCCAGTGCATAGTCTGACGAACGCTGATAACTCTCTAAATACAAATCATCACCGAGTAAATTAAAATGATGGGTATGCATACAAGCTGGGAGGCATGCGCGGTGAATAAGATTTGGATGATTAAAAGTCATAATCTCACGCCTATCATCAACACCGTTAGATAAATCTGTCACAATCTTTTTATATTGATCGAGTGGCTTGTCATCTTCAATGCCGGGGAATGCCCTACCAATTACACCATAGCACATACCCATATCATCCTCGCCTTTACGATGTGGATTATCAAGCCAAGCTTGATTATCATTAGCATTGGCATTCCAGGTATTGCACCCAATTTCTCTGAATTGTGCAGCAGAGCCATAACCGCGAATATAGCCCAGCATCTCAGCAATAGCAGATTTCCAAAAAAGCTTTTTGGTAGTAACCACAGGCACTGTGCCATCCGATAAATCATGCTCAAAAGTAGCACCAACAATGGCTAATGTTTTTTGGCCGGTACGGGCATTTTCCAGCCACACACCCTCATCTAAAATTCGCTTACCAATATCGATATATGCTTTCATGCTGTTCTATAGGCTTTGTTTAATAAATAAATACCAAAAATAATCATTGGCAAGCTAAGTAGTTGTCCCATGGTTAACCAGTTAAATGCTAAGTAGCCTAGCTGTATATCTGGCACTCGAACAAACTCAATTATAAATCTAAACAACCCGTAAAAAATCAAAAATAATGCCGACACACTCATCAGCGAACGTGGCTTATTACTAAACACCCAAAGAATAATAAACAAGACCAAGCCTTCTAACAATGCTTCGTATAGTTGCGACGGGTAGCGACTTACACCTTGCTCTTGAATATACATACCAAGTGGACTGGCTGTTACTTTACCCCAAAGCTCGCCATTAATGAAATTACCCATTCTACCAAACCCAAGCCCTAGTGGCACAAGTGGCGCAACAAAATCCATAGTAACAAAGAAAGTTTTGTTATATTTTCGATTAAACAGCCACATTGCTAATAGTACGCCCAAAAACCCACCATGGAATGACATGCCACCACCTTGAATGGCGAAAATTGAGAGTGGATCAGATAAGAAATTTGGTAAGTTGTAAAACAACATATACCCTAAACGACCGCCTACAACAACGCCAATAGCACCATAGAATATCATATCCTCTATTTGTTGAGAGTTCCAATCAGTTAATTGCTTGGCACGATAATTAGCCAATAAATAAGCAGCCAAAAAAGCCATTAGGTACATTAACCCATACCAGTAGATTTTCACAAAACCCAAGTCTAGAGCAATTGGATCAATGTTAGGGTAAATCATGATTGGTGCGCTCGAGGTGATTCGAACACCCGACATTTGGCTTCGGAGGCCAACACTCTATCCAGCTGAGCTACGAGCGCATATTTCATGCGAAGGTAGTTAAAGTGTTTGTTTTAGTTATTCTGTAGAGCAAAAAACTGCTTGCATATTGGCAACTAATTTCAAAATTTTAGTATCTTTAACTTTGCATAAAATCTTGTTGCCATCACGCCGAGATTCGACAATGTCTTTAGTTCTTAATATGTCAATATGTTGTGAAATATTAGATTGAGAAGATCCAACTTGTTCAACAATTTCAAGCACTGGCATTTCATCACCCTTCAATACACATAAAATCTTTAATCGTAATGGATGTGCCATTGCCTTTAAAGCTTTCGTTGCTTTTTCAATGTCTTCTTCTTTTTCTAATAGTGTCATTTCACTCATAACAGTCCTCTCCCTAGATTCTGCCTAACATGCCGTAAATACCATACCTTCTTACTTTAATTAATACCATTTTCTGGTAGTAACTAACTAAGCTGTCGCTATTTAGTACAACATCATAAACTTTCCACTGACCATCGCTATCTTTGTGGAACATTAAATCAATATAAATACCATATCGAGAATAACCAGTAACTTTAAGTTGTACTGCAATGTCTCCATTCATTATCGGTCTAGCAGAAATAAAACGGAACGAGGTGGAGTTAGATTGGGATAATCGTGCTAATAATGTAGAAATTATATTTTTCTTTAATTTGTTTGAAAAGAATTTAACCTCTCCCTCGCTAAAATTCGCATTAGTAACTAGTAAAACCTCATCTGCAATATAATCAAAATCAAATAGTGGGGCAACTTCCTGTTCGACCAAAAAGCTCATCATTTGAGGGGAATATGTGGCCGCTGATGTCAGCTGGTTAAGCTTTACAATAGTTGATTGTATTGCTTGAGCAGGGCTATTTTTTTTAGTATCAGACTCATTAGCGAACACAGCTTGTGAAAACCACAAGGTTAACGCTAAAAAAATTACATTTAATCTTCTCATTTTTTCTCCATTATCTAAAAACAAAACCAGTAAAATCCAAAAGAACTCTGTAGGCATTTCACAGTATTATATTTAAACTTTTTATAAGCAAACAATTATATTATGACTTTCTTTAATTTTTTTAAAAATTCTTTATTTTTAGTAACTTTTTTCACACTCGCTACTGCTTCTCTTCCTGTTTACTCAAAGACAGACTCTGAAAAGCAAAAATTAGAGGCGTTCTTTAAAGATTTAGAATCATTTACTCGAGTGTTTAGTGATATTAAGCAACTATATGTTGATGAAGTTGAAAACAAAGAGTTGTTCGATAATGCTATAAAAGGCATGGTAACAGGACTTGATCCACACTCAAACTATTTAGAGCCTAAAGAGCAAGAAAACTTAATGGAAAGTGCATCTGGAAAGTTTGGCGGTCTTGGTATTGTAATTGGCATGAAGGATGATGCAATTCGAGTTATTTCTCCTATTGATGATACTCCCGCTTATCGCGCTGGCATTCAAGCGGGCGACTTAATTGTAAAAATTGGTGACGAACCTGTACGAGGAATGACACTTGAAGAAGGTGTTGAGTTAATGCGTGGAGATCCAAAAACCAGTATTAAACTTACTATTGTCAGGAAGAACAAAAAACCTTTTGTGGTTAGCATTACTCGTGAAATTATTACTGTTACTTCTGTTAAAGGTTATTTATTAGAGAAAAATATTGGTTATATTCGTATCTCCAATTTTCAAAATCCAACTGCAAAATTACTAAAAGAAACACTCGATAAATTAGTCAAGCAAAATGATCGTTACCTTGAGTCGCTCATTCTTGATTTAAGAAACAACCCTGGCGGTGTACTAGATAGTGCAGTTGATGTGTCTAATTTATTTATCGATGAAAAAGGTTTAGTGGTCTATACTGAAGGAAGAATACCAACTTCAAACCTTAAATTTAAAACAGAGCCTGGTGATATTATGCTTGGCTCCCCTATTGTTGTTCTTATTAATGAAGGCTCTGCTTCTGCTTCTGAAATTGTTGCAGGTGCCTTGCAAGATCACAAAAGAGCCATTGTTATGGGTAGTACTTCATTTGGAAAAGGCTCGGTTCAAACCATTATTGAGCTAGAAGATGGCTACGGCTTAAAAGTAACCACTGCTCGCTATTACACACCATCAGGCCGATCTATTCAAGCCAAGGGTATTGAGCCTGATATTGCGCTAAAAAATATTAGCCTTGAAAATGAAAAAGAAGAAAGCATTATTGGTGATACCAAAGAGGAAGATCTAAACGGACACCTAGAAGTTGAAGATCCTTCTGAATTGTCTTCAGAGGAAATTATAGAATCTCAAGAAAACAAAAAAGAAGAGCAAGATAAAAAAACCATTGAAAAACTTAAAAAAGACTACTTTGTTCATGAGGCTTCTAACCTATTAAAGGCGTTAACGGTTTTAAATAAATAAAATGGCAATCACACTTTCTGTTGCTAATCAAAAAGGCGGTGTAGGAAAAACCACTACAGCCGTTAATTTGAGTGCAGCTTTGAAAGCCATTAAGAAACGCGTCTTACTTATTGATATCGACCCTCAAGGTAATGCAACAATGGGCTGTGGCGTTGATAAATACAACCTGAACAACTCTGTTTGTGAGTTATTACTAGACGAATGCAGCATAGAAAAGGCAACAGTACACGCGCAAGGTGTTGAAATTGATGTACTACCTTCTAATACTGATTTAATCGCTGCAGAAATTGCACTACTTAAACGCGAAAATTCTGAATACAAATTAAAAGAAGCGCTTGCTAAAGTTAACGACCAATACGATTATGTAATTATCGATTGCCCGCCTTCGCTTAACATGCTTACCATCAATGCATTTACTGCTTCTAACGGTATCATTATTCCAATGCAATGTGAATATTACGCCTTAGAAGGCTTGAGTGCACTTATTCAAACTATTGAAAAAATTCAGGCAACTACCAACCCTAAATTAGAAATTACAGGGTTAATTCGTACCATGTTTGATAATCGTAACAATTTATCTAACGAGGTATCGATTCAACTATTACAATACTTTTCACACAAAGTTTTTAAAACAATCATCCCCAGAAATGTAAAATTAGCTGAAGCACCTAGTTTTGGTCAAGCAGCAATTAACTATGCCAGATCATCCAAAGGGGCAATTTCGTATATTTCCTTAGCCAGTGAAGTTTTACGAAAAACATCAATTAATTAAAGATTAAATAATGGCAAAAACTTCAAAATTAGGTCGTGGATTAGATATTTTATTAGGCCAAGTGTCTGATGAAAATCAAACAAATGAAAACAACGGCATGCAAATGTTAGATGTTACCTCGCTACAAAGAGGTAAGTTTCAGCCTCGAGACGATATCGATTTAGATACACTTAATGAATTAGCCGAATCAATCACCTCTCAGGGTGTTATTCAACCTTTAGTTGTACGTAAAGTTACTTATGATAAATACGAAATAATCGCAGGTGAAAGGCGCTGGCGAGCATCACAAATTGCAGGACTCACCGAAGTACCTGTTATTGTTAGAGAAATTGATGATCAAGTAGCACTTGCTATTGGTCTAATTGAAAACATTCAACGTGAATCTCTTACGCCACTCGAAGAAGCAAATGCACTTCAACAACTAATTGAAGATTTTAAAATGACTCATGAAGAGATTTCTCATGTAGTGGGTCGTTCTCGATCTGCTGTAAGTAATTTAATTCGCTTATTGCAACTTAACGATTCTGTTAAACAACTATTGGGTAATGGCGATATAGAAATGGGACATGCGCGTGCACTACTATCACTAAAAGACGATGATCAATTTAATGTGGCAAATCAAGTTATCCAAAGGTCTTTATCTGTTAGACAAACAGAAGAACTTGTTAAACGAACACTCAACCCTAAATCTAAAAAAACAACTTCTACAGATCCTCATATCGAAGCATTAATGAAGTCCTTAACTCAAAAATTAGATTCAAAAACTGAAATTAAGCAAACTAATAATAAAGGCAAGATAATTATTCATTACTCATCATCCAATGAGTTAGACAATATCCTAAAACATATTAATTAATCCGTCTGGACTGCTGTAAATCGCTAGTCAAACCCACCAATTCGATCTAGCTTGAGAGAATCATCGTAGTGCATCCAAATGCCAAACGCTTTACCAATGATATATTCTTCTGGCACAAAACCCCAAAAACGAGAATCACTACTGCGAGCGCGATTGTCACCCATTACAAAGTAGTGCCCTTGTGGAACAGTTGCCTTTACACCTTTGGAATGGCCTTTTGGATCTAGTAAGATATCATGTGGATTGCTATCCAATAGTTCACGTTTATGCTTGAACCCTGTCATGTCTAAACCAGATTCAACTCCTTGATATGTACCAATATTTTTGTAATGAATTTTTTTATCACCTACTCTTAAATGATCAGAGGAATAACTAATTCTATCTCCAGGAATGCCAACAACACGTTTAATAAAGTCTGCACCTTTATACTCACTATCTTTCTCATAATTTGGATATCTAAAAACAACTACATCGCCTCTTTCTGGCTTTTTAAATTCAATAATTTTTTTGTTTAAAACAGGCAAGCTAATGCCATAATCAAACTTACTAACTAAAATAAAATCGCCCGTTAATAAAGTTGGCATCATTGAGTTTGATGGAATTCTAAATGGCTCAACTACAAAGCCTCGAAGTAAAAACACTAACAATAAAACAGGGTAAAACTCAGCTGACCACTGTACTAACTTAGGTCGATTAAGGTATTTTTCACCTTTATTAAATCTTAAAAAACAAAGAAAATAAAACCACTTTCCAATAAAAGACTTTTCTTTAGGTTGTTCTGTCAAATCAGCCGACTCTTTGCCAAAAAAATAATCAATAATAACAATACTAAAAGCGACCACCAAAAACAATGCCAAATAAGAGGAAACATCCCAGGCAAAAAACGGCGCTGCATTTTCAATAGTCATAACAAAAAAGTGGAAAATATTAAAAAAAGTTATTATATAATAATTTACTTTTATTATTTTTTACATTGGAGAAAATTAAATGGCATTAGCTGATTTAGAAAGAGACGATCATGGTTACCTAGTTGACCTTAATGAGTGGAATGAAGATATTGCTCACGAAATTGCAGAGGAAGAAGGCGTTACATTAACTGACGATAGCTTTAAATTAATCAACTTCTTGCGTGATGAGTATATTAATAACAATGCTAACCAACCAAACGAACGTAACATGGTTAAAGGCTTAAAAGGCGATTGGAATGGTAAATTAACCACGAAAGAGCTATATGCCCTATTCCCTAAAGGCCCTGCTAAACAAGCAGGTAAAGTTGCAGGCCTTCCTGAAACAAAACGTAAAGGTGGCTACTAAAAACAACCCTCTTTAAATAAAAAAGGCGCTCATTGAGTGCCTTTTTTATCTCTAATTATTTTTATACTTCTGCAATATTCATGCCTGCTGAATTTGCTAATTCTACAAAATTAGGAAACGATGTCATAACATTGTCTACACCATTAATCTCAATTGTGTGTTCACACCTTAGGGATGCTACAGCAAACGACATGGAAATTCGATGATCATGATGCGATTCAATTATTTTTGTTGGTTTTTGAAAAACACCACCCTGAATCTTAATACCGTCTTCAAGCACTTCATTATCAATACCTAAAATATCAAGACCATCTGCCATCACTTGAATGCGGTCTGACTCTTTTACTCTAAGCTCTTTAGCACCTGTTAATATTGTTTCGCCTTGTGCACAACTAGCTGCAATAAATACCGCAGGAAACTCATCAATTGCAAGTGGCACTAATTCTTCTGGAATATGAATACCTGCAAGGTTTGATGATTGGATGCGAATATCAGCAAGCAGTTCTCCGCCAATCTCCCGCTCATTTGATAAAGTAAGATTAGCACCCATAAGTTGTAAGATATCAATAACACCAGTACGAGTTGGGTTGATATTAACACCTGTTAGAGTGATATCTGCCTTTGGTGCAATTGCTGCTGCCACCATAAAAAATGCTGATGATGAGATATCACTTGGCACTTGAATTTCAGTCGCTGTTAACTCACCACCACCATTCAAACACATTTTGTTGTTATTAACACTCACCTCATAACCTAAACCTTTTAACATACGCTCGGTGTGATCACGTGTTGGTACTGGCTCAGTGACACAGGTCTTGCCTTGTGCATAAAGCCCTGCCAGTAGCACACATGACTTTACTTGTGCTGAGGCGACTGGTAAATCATAGTCAATACCCTTTAGTTGTTGCCCGCCTTTAATTTTAAGCGGTGGTTTGCCATCATTGCTATCAATTGACGCGCCCATTTCAGTCAGTGGATTAATTACCCTGCCCATTGGTCGCTTCGATAAAGACTCATCGCCAATCAGTTCACAATCAAATGCTTGGGCTGCTAATATGCCTGACATCAAACGAATAGAAGTGCCAGAGTTGCCCAAATCTAGTGGTTTTGAGGGTTTTTTAAGTCCATTCACACCAACACCATAAATAATAACATTATCGCCTTCACGCTCAATTTTCACACCCATCGATTGAAAAGCTTTAAGCGTAGATAGTGCATCCTCTCCTTCTAAGAAACCACTAACTTTAGTAACGCCTTTCGCAAGCGAACCCAACATAATGGATCGATGAGAGATTGATTTATCCCCTGGAACTTTTAAACTTCCTGATAACGACTGTGCAGGTTTGATAATAAATCGACTCATACTTTAATCTTTAATCCATTCATCTCGGGCGTTTTTTGCCTCTGAAAATAATTTTTCCAATGCGTCTGAATCATTACTTTTAATTAAATCAGATAGTTTATCTAATACTTGCTGATAGCCATTGATGTGTTTAACAATATCAGCAGAATTGTTCAAACAAATATCACGCCACATAACAGCATCAGATGAGGCAATTCGTGAAAAATCCTTAAATCCACCTGCAGCATAATCGCGTGCATCTGGGTTATTTTCAATTAAATAATCCATTAACCCAAAAGCTAGCATATGTGGCAAATGAGAGGTCATTGCCAATAAATCATCGTGTTTTTGATGTGTCATAGTTTCTACTTTTGCTCCTAGTGTTTGCCATAATTTCGTTACTGACTCTATCGCATTTTTATCTGCATTACTTTGAGGGGTGATAATAACTCTCTTACTCTTGAATAAGTCCTCATCACTCACTTCTACGCCACTTTTTTCTTTACCTGCAATGGGATGTGCCGGAATAAATCTTTCTGGCACTTTGCCAAAAACTTGTTTTGCAATATCAATAACACTACCTTTTGTACTACCAACATCTGAAATAATGACCGAATCATCAATGTGTGGCTTAATCAACTCTAAAACCGAACTAAAACTATCAACTGGTGTAGCAATTAAAACCATATCCACATCTTGTAAAGCGGATTTAATATCTAAACTGTAACTATCAATTACATTTAATGATTTAGCCTTAATAAGATTTTTCTCATTTCTACCAAACCCGACAATAGAGTTTATCTGGCCATATTTTTTTAAACCTGCAGCAAAAGATCCACCAATAAGTCCAACGCCAATAATGCAAATTTTATTAATCATAAGACGGATTTTAACGCAGAGAGAAATCCTTCATTCTCATTTATTGTTCCTACCGAAACACGTAAATAATTTTTCATCTCAACAGGGCGAACAATAAAACCTTTTTCTAGCAATTTTTGATAAATCATGCTAGCATCACTCACTTTAATGGCAATAAAGTTTGCATGTGATGAAATATAGGATAAACCTAAATCATCAAAGCCTTGAGACAGTTGTAATAAACCATTTTTATTAACATCCACTGCTTGAGACAAAAACTCTTTATCTTCCAAGGCCGCTGTTGCAGCACTCTGTGCGATATTATTTACATTAAAAGGCTGACGAACACGGTTTAAATAATCAGCAATTTCAGAACTAGAAACTGAATAACCGACTCTCAAACCAGCTAAACCATAGGCTTTAGAAAATGTACGTGTAATAACTAAATTATCAAACTCATTCAGCCATCCAATTGCTTGGTCTGGTATATCTAAATACTCAACATAAGCTTGATCCAACACCACCACAACTGTTTTTGGTACTTTTGATAAAAACGCATAAATTACATCGTCACTCAACAATGTGCCCGTTGGATTGTTTGGATTAGCAATAAAAATTAACTTAGTCTTATTGGTAATTGATACAAACATTGCATCAAGATCATGGCCAAAATCATTTGCTGGTGTGACTACTGCTGTTGCTCCCAAGGCTTGAGTAACCAAAGGGTAAACTACAAAGGCATATTGTGAAAAAATCACCTCGTCTTCTGCTCGGCAAACATAAGCTCTTGCAATAAGTTCCAAAACATCATTTGAACCATTGCCTAATGTAATACTATCAGCAGCAACCAATAAGTGTGATGCGATTGCCTGTTTAAGCTCAAAACCATTACCATCTGGATAGCGGCCTGCTTCACTAGTAGCTCGTTCAATAGCTTCTAATGCTTTTGGCCCTACTCCTAGTGGGTTTTCATTACTGGCAAGTTTGACCACATGATCTAAGTCTAACTCTCGTTGTAATTCACTAATAGGTTTACCACCCTGATATGGACTCAGGGAGAGAATAGATTCACAAACACTCATAAAACGGCAACAGGATAAGAGCCTAAAATATCAACTTTTAGCACTCTATCGGCAACCTTTTCTAATGCAGTTTTTACATGTGCCTCTTGCTGGTGACCCTCAATATCAATCAAGAATAAATATTCCCACTTCACACCAGGAATTGGGTGGCGCGCCAACTGCAACATATTAATACCTTGGTCTTTGAAAGGCTCAAGCAAATCTAACAAGGCGCCAGACTCATGCTTCGTAACGACTAAAATTGAGGTTTTATCGTCACCTGAAGGGTCAACCTCCTCCTTGCCAAGTACTAAAAAGCGTGTGACATTACCTGTTTTATCTTCAATATTTTTTGCAACTCTATCTAATCCGTACAAGCTCAGTGCTGCCTCCGATGCAATCGCTGCTGCATTAGGCTCGTCTTTAACTAATCGCGCTGCTAAAGCATTTGATGCTACTGGTCTTAGCTCAGCATTTGGATGATGATTGCCTAACCAACGTTGGCATTGATCTAGCGCCTGCTGATGTGCGTAAATTGTTTTTATCTCCTTAGATTGGTCTGCCATCATTAATTGATGCTGAATTGAGATTTCAACCTCGCCACAAATCTTCAAACCTTGAGAGTAGAGCATATCAACCGTACCACCAATTACACCATTTGAAGAGTTTTCAATCGGCACAACACCATAATGCGCGTTGCCTTTTTCAACCTGATGGAAAATTTCATCAATACTTCCACAATCAAGCGTCGAAACCGCATGACCAAAATGCTTTAAGGCTGCTTCTTGCGTGAAAGTACCTTCAGGGCCCAAGTAAGCAATATTAAGTGGCTGCTCTAAAGCAAGACAGGCTGACATAATCTCACGGAAGATATGTGCCATATCCTTGTCTTTCAATAAATTATCATTACGTTCAATAATAGAACGCAGAACTTGAGCTTCGCGCTCAGGGCGGTAAAAAACACTTTGATCTTTTGCAGCTTTTTTAACTTCTGCTACCGCTGAGGCAAGTTCGGCTCGCGCACCAATGAGCAACTGAATTTCTCTATCCAGCGCATCAATTTCAACTCTTAACTCATCCAGTGTTTTTTTTGCCATTTTTTATCTCAAAGACCTCTTACCGTTAAGATGCCTTCAATCTGTTTTAAATTATCGATTACTGTATCAGAAATTTCGCTCTCTAGGTCAATTAAAGTGTAAGCAACCTCATCTCTTGATTTATTAAGCATATCAACAATGTTTGCACCCGCATCAGCAATAGCTGTTGAAATCTGACCTACCATATTTGGAATATTTTGATGTGTAATTGCCAAACGCTCTTTACCTGCTCTAGGCATCTTGGCCTCAGGGAAGTTAACTGAATTTAAAATATTGCCATTTTCAAGATAATCTTTAATTTGGTTTGCCACCATAATTGCACAATTATCTTCTGCTTCTGCCGTCGATGCACCTAAGTGAGGGAGTGCAATCACACGCTCATGGTCTTTCTTATCATCAATTGGGAAATCTGTCACATAATATTTCACCTTACCCGTTTCTAGTGCACTAATCAATGCATCTTCATCGATAATGCCGTCACGAGCAAAATTTAAAATCGTTGCGCCTTCTGGCAATAAAGCAATACGCTCTTCATTCAGTAAGTTTTTAGTACCTTCAACAAGTGGTACATGGAATGATACAAAATCACTTTGTGAAAATAACTCATCCACACTCAATGCTTGCTCAACATCTGCTGATAATTTCCAAGCACTCTTAATAGTAATTGATGGATCGAAGCCAACAACCTTCATACCCAAAGCATTTGCCGCATTAGCAATCTGTACGCCAATTGCACCTAAACCAACAATACCGAGTGTTTTGCCTGGCAATTCTGAACCGGCATAGTTTTTCTTGCCGTCTTCTACCGCTGTTTTTAAATTATCTAATGGCAAGCCATTAACATAATTCCAAGCTTGGCAAATATTACGACTCGCTAATAACATTGAGGAAATCACCAACTCTTTTACTGCATTGGCGTTAGCACCTGGTGCATTAAATACGACTACACCCTTATCACTCATTTTATCAAGTGGAATATTGTTAACACCAGCGCCTGCGCGGCCTACTGCTTTTAAATTGTCGCCGATATCCATATCATGCATCTTAGCACTACGTACTAAAATCGCATCTGGATCAGTCATTTCAGAGGCGACTTCATAACCGTCTCTTGGTAACTTGTCTAAACCAACCGGTGAAATATTATTAAGTGTTTGTACTTTAATCATTATGCATTTTCCTTTTCAAAATCTTTCATAAAACTAACCAATGAATCAATACCCTCTTGTGGCATTGCATTGTAAATACTTGCACGCATACCGCCCACTGAGCGATGACCTTTTAATGTAATCAAATCATTAGCTGCTGCTTTTTCTAAAAACAAGCCGTTTAATTCTTCATTGGCTAATAAAAACGGCACATTCATCCATGAACGATATTTTTCAGTCACTGGGTTTGAATAAAAATCAGAACTGTCAATTGCGTCGTAAAGCGTTTTAGCTTTAGTTTCGTTAATCTTAGCCATTGCACTCAAACCACCCTGATCTTTTAACCATTCAAATACACGGCCTGCCACATACCAAGGATAAGTTGATGGCGTGTTATACATCGAATCGTTATTAGCCTGTGTTGCATAATCAAATAAGATTGGCTGGTTAGCAACCACATTACCAATTAAATCTTCTCTAACAATCACAATAGTCAAACCAGAAATACTAATATTTTTTTGTGCGCCCGCATAAATCACCCCAAACTTTGATACGTCAATCTCACGCGATAAAATCGTTGAAGACATATCGGCCACTAACGGCATGTCAACTTCTGGTACGTAGTCAAACTCCAAACCCGCAATAGTTTCATTAGGCGTGTAGTGCAAATAAGCACCATCAGAGTCAATATTCCAATTTGAAAAATCATCAATATTGGTATATTTGTTGCCTGAACTATCAGTACAAATATTCACATCACAGTAGCGCTGACCTTCGGCAATCGCCTTTTTTGACCAGTGGCCCGTATGTGCATAATTTGCTTTGGTTTTTCCACGAAGTAAATTAATTGGCACCATTGAAAACTGAGCTGAAGCACCGCCTTGTAAAAACAAAACTTTGTAGTTGCTAGGAATGTTCATCAAGTCTCTAAGATCTTGCTCTGATTTTTGCGCCATCGCCATAAAATCTGCACCACGATGAGAGATTTCCATCACTGATGCCTTGGCATTGCCATACTCCAACAACTCCTCTTGCATTAGCTTTGTGACCTGCGCTGGTAGCATGGCAGGGCCGGCACTAAAATTGTAAACTTGACTCATCTTCACTCACTCCTAGTTGATAAAATTTTTAAAAAAAATTATTTTACCTTACCACTCTATAAATTCTTCAGGTTTTCAAGTTAATTACCTTCATTAATTAGTCACTTTGTTGTAAGGCATATCAGATAATAATAAAACAGTAATATTTATAGGTGTTAATAACTTCATAAAATGTATAATATTCATTTTTTAAGATAATGGAAGTTGGTGAAACTCCAACACTGCCCTCGCAACGGTAAAGTCCGATACATTCTTAAAATATTTATAACAACTACGATGGGTGGTGAGTTAGGTTGAAGCGTATTTGTGCAAGATCTACTCTCGCTCGTTAAGAATTTAACGGAGCAATCATGAATATCAAACAACTTTCTTTAGTGGCTAGTATTTCAGCACTAAC
>CAZOAA010000021.1:0-27752 GCA_964577715.1 uncultured Candidatus Thioglobus sp.
AAATAATAGTCGCGTAGCTCAGTTGGTTAGAGCACTACCTTGACATGGTAGGGGTCGGTGATTCGAATTCACTCGCGACTACCATTAGTAATCATTATCCAAAAGATTTCCTAAGTGCCGTATTGTAGCAATACATCGATTAATTAAAAATGTATACTTATTTATAATTTCTTAATTTGAGTTATTTTTATGACAATAGATAGTGAAAATTCAAATCAGTGGCGTAATTTAACCAGCATGCCATTCCCAATTAGGGCGTTATTTACTGGCTATATTTTAGCGATAGGGTTAGGATTGTTGATGGCTGGCGCTCAAATTATGCTGACTCACGGCATGGCCGATGGGAAGTTTGGTGTGTCAGTAGATGATATTGTTTATAGTTATTATGGCAATCGTTCTGGTTCAAAACTAGAGACAAAGCTTAATGGCTCTATGAAAGATAAAGCCACACCTCAGGAAAAAACAGAATTTGTTAAATGGATTACCAATGGTGCCGATAAGGACGAATGGAAGGAGAAGATTAGCCCAATTACAAATGTTAAATGTGCTGGTTGTCATGCAAATATGCCAACACTACCAAATGTTAATAAATATGAGGTGATTAAAGAATTAGCGGCAGTAGATATGGGCGTTGAAACCTCAAGTTTAACAAGAGTTTCACATATTCATTTGTTTGGCATTGCTTTTATCTTCTTTTTTATTGGATTTATTTTTTCATTTGCAGTTGGGTTTTCAAGGTGGGTAAAAGGTTTATTAATTTTAACACCATATGCATTTTTGATTATTGACGTAGGTGCTTGGTGGTTAACTCGCATTGATCCAGGATTTGCTTGGCTGGTTATTGTGGGTGGTTTTGGTTATAGTATTGCCTCTGGAATTATGCTGATTTCTTCATTGTATCAAATGTGGATTATGCCTTGGCGTGGCGAAGTTAGAAGCGAAAAAGCCTGCTGGGATTAATTGAACGTTTTTTAATATCATCTGATTTGTGAAATTCTTAATATTTATCATCTTTGTTAGTTCGTCTGTATTTGCAGGTAGTAGCCTGTATGAAAGAGGCAAGGTTTATTTCTATGGCGATGATAAAGGTATTGTGGATTATGAGAAGGCGTTTAATATTTTTTCTCATGCTTCGAAGATGGGAGACCTGGATGCACAAACCGCTCTAGGCATAATGTATATTGAAGGTAGAGGCACTCCCAACAATGATCAAAAAGGCATTGTGTTATTAGAAAAATCAGCCAATAAAGAGCACGCAAAGGCCCAATATTATTTAGGCGCTATGTATTATTTGGGTATTGGCACCAAGCAAGATTTGAAAAAAGCACATCAGTGGATTAAGAAGGCAGCACTGCAGTCACATGTTGATGCGCAATATAACTTGGCTCAAATGTATGAAAAAGGTAGGGGTACTGATAAAGACTTGGTGCTTGCTAATAAGTGGTACGATAAATCAGCCAAATTAGGCAATAAGGATAGCCAGTATTATTTAGCAAAGACTTATGAGCAAGATAAGAATTATCGTAGTGCGCTAAGTTGGTATGAAAAAGCAGCAAAACAAGGCCATGCAGACGCCCAATATCACTTGGGTGAATTTTATAAAAAAGGAAATAGCGTTGTCCAAAATCATAAAGAGGCACTATATTGGTATGAAAAAGCCTCAGAGAATAATCATACCGAGGCATTGGGCGCACTGGGTTTAATTTATAACCTTGGTCTGGGCACTGAGAAAGATTATAAAAAGGCTCAAAATTATTATCAAAGATTTAGAAAAGCTAAAAATCTACCGCCGCAACATGTTATTGATGAGCAAAATTATAAAACTCATATTGATAAAGCAAGAAGTGGAGACAAGGCATCACAGCATAAAGTGGCGGTGATGTATAAAAATGGAATTGGCGTTGAGCGCTCAATTAAAAAAGCAAAGTATTGGTTAAGAAAATTAGCTAAAAGTGGCGACCAAAAAGCTAAAATTGAACTGGATAAATTACAAAAACGGTAGAAACCTTCCGGTGTTTTCTTTGTAGTTTTGGTATTTATCAAAACGTTGGGACAGCAATTTTTCTTCAAGGTTAGATTTAAGGATTAGATCAATCAGTAGTGTTAGCATAACAAGTTGTGCTATTAAATGCATATTAGAAAGCATTAGTGCCATGCAAAATAACAAAACACTACTATACATTGGGTGCCTGATATAGCTGTAAATACCGTTAGTAATTAGTTGGTGCTTGTGTTTTAAAGTAGGCACAATATTAAGGTTGCTAGGCTTCATATTGATAATAGCCATACCTCCAACGATGAGTGAAAGTGCCAATAAGAAATAAGCTAAAGAGCTAAGATGATTAAATTGTGCGTTAATAATCAGATAAATAATGCATGCAAATTGAACAACAACGTAAATCATCTAAAGACTTGATAGTTATAATAAGGCTATTATCTCAAATTTTGATAAAATGAAACATGATATTGTAATTATCGGTGCTGGGCCAGCGGGACTTAGTTTTGCCTCATCTATGATGGATTCTGGCATTAAGGTATTGGTTGTTGAAAAATCCAGTGTTAATTCGATTTCTAAGCCACAGAGTGATGGCAGAGAAATTGCGCTGACACATTTATCAGTTAAAATTTTAAAAAAGTTAGGCGTTTGGGATTTAATTGATCAATCGAAGGTTTCCCCATTAAAAGAAGCTAAAGTATTTGATGGCGATTCACCGTCACTCTTAAATTTTAAATCAGATAAGGCAATTGATGCTCTAGGCTATCTTGTGCCCAATTATTTAATCAGAAAAGCACTTTATGAAAAGGTATCTAAGGCAAGTAATATAACCATTACAACTGATATCATTGTTGAAGATGTTAATCAGGGAGAAGATCATTCAGAGGTGATTTTGTCTAATGATGAAAAAATACAAGCTAAATTAGTAGTTGCGGCAGATAGTCGTTTTTCTACAATTCGTCGTAAGATGGGAATTCCTGCCTTGATGAAGGATTTTTCTAAAGTGATGGTTGTTACTAAGATGGATCATGAATTGCCACACAATAATGTAGCACTTGAATGTTTTGATTATGGGCAAACAATGGCATTATTGCCGATGGTAGGTAATGCATCTTCTGTTGTTATGACGCTCTCAACAGATAAGTCACAAGAGGTGCTTAATATGCCTGATGATGCATTTAATAAAAAAGTGAGCGATTTTTTCAAAGGTGAGCTTGGGCAAATGAAGCAGTCTGGAAAAAGACACTCTTATCCATTGGTAGGCGTACATGCACAAACTTTTATCGCTAATCGTTTTGCACTCATTGGCGATGCGGCTGTTGGCATGCATCCAGTGACAGCGCATGGGTTTAATTTAGGTCTAAGAGGGCAAGATATATTGGCAGAACTAGTTAAAGAGGCACTACAACACGGGCAGGACATTGGGTCTAAATCGTTGTTAAAGCTATTTGAAAGAAAAAGTATTAACTTTACTAGATTAATGTTTTTTGGTACAAATGGAATTGTGGCGTTATTTACTAATGATGCACCTTATGTTAAACAGGTTAGAAAATTTGTATTAAAGTTTGCTGAGCATTTTCCACCAATTAAGTATTTAATTACACACCATCTTACTGAAGCAAAGAAAAACAAACTATTACCATTCGGATGAGTATCGATTTAATAGCACTTCGGCGCGAATATACTAAGGGAGGTTTAAATAAAGAAGATTTAAATCCGAATCCTTTTTTGCAATTTGAGCGCTGGATTGAGCAAGCAGAAAAAGCAAAGATAGACATGCCAAATGCAATGAGCTTGGCCACGACCGATGGCGATGAAATTGGTATTAGAACCGTATTATTAAAATTTTTTGATGAAAACGGGTTTGTCTTTTTTACTAATTATAATTCCAAGAAATCTAAACAAATTCAATCTCATCCTAAGGCGGCATTACTATTTCCTTGGCTGCCTCTTGAGAGACAAGTAAAGATTTCAGGCTCGGTTGAGAAAGTCTCTACATTGGAGTCAGTTAAATATTTTTCTTCAAGGCCAAAAGAGTCGCAACTCGGTGCATGGGCCTCTAATCAGTCTTCACCCATATCTTCACGGCAAGTGTTATTGTCTCAATTTGAATCAATGAAAGAAAAATTTAGTAAAGGCGAAATACCGCTACCTGATTTTTGGGGTGGATATCGAGTTGTTCCAGATATTATTGAATTTTGGCAGGGTGGAGAAAATCGCCTACACGATCGATTTGTTTATAAAAAACAGAAACAAGGTTGGACTATTAACCGACTTGCTCCTTAAGTTGATCAATAACTTCTTGAGTGTTGGGCTTGTTCCCTGTCCAAAATTCAAAGGCTGCTGCTGCTTGTTCGACCAGCATACCTAAGCCATCGACTACCATTTTTGCATTATTGTCTTTTGACCAAAGTATGAAGGGTGTTTGTACGCCATACATTAAATCGTAGCAAATTGCACCATTAGCAACCCCATTGGCAATACTTGGCATCTCACCATCAAGTGAGGCACTGGTAGCATTAATAATAATATCAACTGGATCATGTTTAATTTTTTCTAACCCGAACCCACAAGTTTTACCAAAAGAGGAAAAATCTTTAGCCAATTGAATAGCTTTAGATGCAGTTCGGTTGGCAATCATAATGCGTTTTGTGTGCTGATTGAGTAGCGGTAATAAAATACCACGACTAGCACCGCCAGCACCTAATATTAATATAGTTTTATCTTTGAGATTGATTCCAAGATTTTTTACTAAATCATTAACAAGTCCAATGCCATCAGTATTCTCACCTAGTAGTACTGATCCTTCAACTTTGATGGTATTAACAGCACCAGCAGTTTTAGCGTTAATTGTTAGTTTTGTTGCTAACTGATAAGCATCTAGTTTGAAAGGGACAGTGATGTTAAAGCCTTTTGCGCCTTGATCGATAAATTGATGAGCGCTAGAGGAGAAGTCATTAATAGGCGCTAGGATTTTTTCATAGTTAATGTCAAGCCCAGTTTGTTTTGCAAACTGGGTATGAATAACAGGCGATAGACTGTGTTTTATAGGGTTGCCAAAAACACCGTAAAGATCCATATTAACTTTTTTTATTTGAATTATCTTTCGCCTTTGCTTTAGGTGTAGATTTTTGTTGAGGCTTTTTATTTTTATTTTGCCCCTTGTTTTGGTTCCTATTTCTATTCCTATTTCTATTCCTATTGCGGTTTCTGTTTCTATTGTTTTGATTTTGGCGTGAATTATTTGGTTTTTTCTTTTTAGTGCCGAATAATGATATTTTTATTTTTTCAAATAAAGATAGTTTTTTATTAGGTATACGAGAGTCTGGCCTATTTACATTAACAGCAGGTTCTTCGGCTTCAGTAGTTAAACCATTTTCAGCTAGGTTATATTGTGGTTTTGAAATACCTTGATAACTCTTATGCTGTGATTTCTTTTCTCCTTTTTGCTTATTGATGCTAAAGTTAGGGAATTGCATATAAGGATTCGGCAATAGTGTAATCTTGATTTCATGTTTTTGTTCTAATCTGGTAATCTCACTACGCTTTTCATTTAACAAATAAGTGATTACATCAACACTAGATTGAATAGTTAAACGCTGTGTTTGTTTGGAGGCGTTACAGCCGTCTTCAAGTTGCCTTAAGATGGTTAATGCAAGTGTTGGAATAGTTGGTGTAGTGCCACGTCCTTGGCATTGAGGGCAAGCCTTTTCTACAGATTCAGTAACTGAGCTCATTAAGCGCTGTCTTGACATTTCTAGTAGTCCGAACTGAGAAATAGTGCCAATTTGAATTCTTGCACGATCGCTATTGGTGGCCTTTGCCATAGCTTTTTCAATAGATTTACGATGTTCTTCAGAAGACATATCAATAAAATCAATAACAACTAAACCGCCAATATCTCGAAGTTGTAATTGGATAGCGATTTCTTTAGCAGCTTCTAGATTGGTATGATAGGCAGTTTCTTCAATATCAGAGCCTTTTGTTGCCCGTGCGGAGTTGATATCAATTGCAGTTAAGGCTTCGGTTGGATCAAAGACAATAGTTGCGCCTGTGCGTAGTGAAACTTCACGGTTAAACACACTTCTAACTTGAGTCTCCACACCCATATGATTAAACAAAGAATGCTCAGAAACGTCGAAGAATTTAATACGGTCTAGATAATGCGGTAAGACAAAGCTGACAAATTCTTTAGCATTTTGAAAAGTTTCCAAATCATCAACAATAACGCTGTCAGTATCATCTCTTAGGTAGTCTCTTAGAGTGCGAACAACGATGTCACTTTCTTGATAAATTAAAAAAGGTGCTGAGCGTTTTTCTGCAGCCTTATTAATTGAACTCCATAGCTCTGATAAATAGTCAACCTCCCATTGAAGTTCTTCAAGGTTTTTACCCGCACCAGCAGTACGAATAATTAATCCTGAATTCTCTGGTAAGGTAATTTTTTTAATAACTTCTTTTAAAGATTGCCTATCAGAAGATGTGATTTGCCTTGATATGCCATGACTCTTTGAGTTGTTTGGCGTTAGGATCATGTAGGCACCAGCTAGATTAATATAGGTACTTAATGCAGCACCTTTATTGCCACGTTCTTCTTTTTCAACCTGGACAATAATCTCTTGTCCTTCTTTTAAAACGTCAGAAATCGTAAGCTTATCGCCTTTGGCTTTAGCACCGTTGTAAATGCTTTCCGCTACTTCTTTAAAAGGTAAGAAGCCTTGTCTTTCTTTGCCATAATCGACAAAAGCCGCTTCTAAAGATTGCTCGACACGGGAGATTTTCCCTTTGTAAATATTGCCTTTATTCTTCTGATTAAGGCTGGTTTCTATATTGAGATCAGTAAGTTTTTTGTTCTTGACAATGGCAACTCTGATCTCTTCTTTGTGAGTTGCATTGATTAAAATATGATTCATGGTTAAGTCCTGTTAATGGACTTTTTTCCACGTATAGAGGTTCAACACACACGTGCTGAATTGATATTAAAATGTGATTTATTTGATTCATAAATGATTCAAAAACCTATTCCTTAAAGGGTTTTACACCTTTTTTCATTGGTTTACTATTTAGGCCAATGAAATGATTAATTAACTCTATATGTGGCAAAAAAAGCCCTAAATATTTACGTAATTTTTGTGGTGTTTTATTCTATTCACAAAAACATTTAAAAAATTCTTTAGCTTGATGTAATTTATTTATCAAGTTTCTTAATTATATCACAATTTTTTTTAATGAGTACTTACTGATTTAATGTTCGACCACCATCGACATTGATAATTTGCCCAGTAATATAGCTTGAATTTACTAAAAATAAAACAGCATCTGCTATATCTTGTTTGCCACCTTGTATGCCAAGCGGGATTTTATTGAGTATTTTGTTTTTTTGTTCATCTGTTAATTCTGCTTTATTTTCTGGCCAAAGAATAGATCCAGGAGAGATGCCGCAAACTCGGATATTGGGTGCTAACTCTTTAGCTAGAGTTTTGGTCATCATGGCAATACCCGCTTTAGATATATTGTAGATAGCATGATCTTTAAGTGGACGTTCGCTATGAATGTCAACAATATTAATAATGCATCCGTTGTTTTTTGACAAAGTTAATGCTAAGGATTGTGATAGAAAGAATGGCGCCATCAGGTTGGTATTTATAATTTTTTCCCAATCATTATGATTGCTTTTATCTATAGGTGTTGGATAAAAAACCGAGGCGTTGTTAACTAAAACATCTAGAGTATTGATTGAACTAGTGAGTGTTTGTAGTGCGTTTAAATCAGATAATTCTGCTTGGATGATTGTGGCAGAGTCTGTTCGATTGTTATTTAGTTGTTCTGCTAGTGTTTGCGCTTCTTGTTTAGAATTCCGATAATGAATAATTACATTGTAATTATTGTTATGTAGTGTTTGTGTGATTTGTGCGCCAATGCGTTGTGCACCACCGGTGATTAATGCTGTTTTCATATAAAATGGCTTTTGTGAGTCTAGAAAAAATAATCAAAGATACCATTATACAAAAAGCAGGCCCTATAGGTTTTGATGAATTTATGGACTTGGCATTGTATTATCCTGCAAAAGGTTATTACAGCGGTGGTTCGCAAAAATTTGGCCAACATGGTGATTTTGTTACTGCTCCTGAAACTTCTGATTTATTCGGTTATTGTTTAGCGCGTCAGTGTTCACAAGTTTTGCAAGATACTCAGGATATTTTAGAATTTGGCGCGGGTAGTGGTGTTTTAGCTGCCCAAATTTTATTTGAGCTAGGTCGATTAGACAGTTTGCCAAAAAAGTATTATATTTTAGAGCTTAGCGCTGAGCTGAAACAAAGGCAAAAAGAAACACTTAACAAGGTGCTGCCTGAGCTATTGGAAAGAGTGGTATGGTTAAATGAATTCCCACAGAATTTTTCAGGTGTGGTGATTGCTAATGAAGTTTTAGACGCCATGCCTGCCAAGCGTTTAATTAAGAAAAACAATGGTTTTATTGAATTAGGTGTTAACTACCAAGAGAATCAATTAAATTGGCAGGCGTTTGACCAGCCTTATGTGAATGATAAAATATTGTTACCTGATAAGGCTTCCAAAGGATACACAACCGAAGTAAATGAAAGGGCCATGGCTTGGATTGATAGCTTGAGTGAGATTATCAATGAGGGTTTAGTGTTGTTAATTGATTATGGCATGGGTAGAGATGAATATTTTCATCCTCAGCGTTTTGAAGGAACTCTGAGGTGTTATTACCAACATAAGGCAAGCGATAATCCTTTTGAGCATATTGGTGAGCAGGACATTACCACTTCGGTTAATTTCTCCGATATGGCAGACCAAGCTAAACGCAGTGGCTTTAAAATTGCTGGTTATGCCACACAGGCCATGTTTTTAATTTCATTAGGAATTGATGAGTATTTATTAACTGAAACAGATGAGGAAAAGCGTATTACTTTGGCACAACAAGTCAAACAATTGGTATTGCCAAACGCAATGGGAGAAAGCTTTAAAGTCTTAGCATTGACAAAAAATAGACAAGTAAAATTAAATGGATTTAAAGAGCAAGATTTGACGCATAAATTGTAAATATGGATATTTTTCAGACTGTTGTATTGGCACTCATTCAGGGTTTAAGTGAATTTTTACCGATTTCATCATCTGCACATTTGTTGTTACCTAAAGAGTTATTGGGTTGGCCTGATCAGGGCTTGGCATTTGATGTGGTGGTACATTTAGGCACATTAACGGCAGTTGTTTATTACTATCAATCAAATATCAAAATATTGGCTGGTGATTTTTATACATCGATAGCCCAAAAAAGAAGTACTGGCCAGTCTAAATTAGCTTGGGGAGTTTTATTAGGAACTATTCCAGTTGGATTGTCTGGTCTTTTGTTTAAAGATTTTATTGAACTCAACTTACGATCGTTAGAAGTCATTGCTTACAGTACTTTAATATTTGGAATACTACTAGGTATTGCTAGTTGGGTTAATACTAAAAATATCAAACCTAGAGAATCTATCAATTGGTTTGATGTTTTATTTATTGGCATGATGCAAGCTTTAGCACTTATTCCTGGCACATCAAGATCGGGTATTACCATTACTGCAGGTTTATTAATCGGCTTGTCTAAGCAGCTTTCTACTCAATTTGCATTTTTATTGTCAATTCCCGTGATTGCGCTGGCATCGATGTTAATGCTATTAGAATTATATAATCAGCCTCAGGTGGTGAATTGGGTACTACTAAGCTTGGGATTTGTAGTCTCAGCACTTAGTGCTTATGCCACTATTGTTTTTTTTATTAAATTATTAGATATTGTTGGCCTTATTCCATTTGTTGTTTATCGACTTATTTTAGGAGTGTTACTGTTAATACTATAGCGCCACAACCTATTTATCGAAAAGATTACCGACCTAGTGCATATTTAGTTCGTAGCACCGAGCTTAGTTTTGAGCTGTGTGAGAATGAGACAATTGTTATCTCAAAAGTGCATTATTATCAAAATTCAGATGTTTTAAATCAAGAAAATTCTTTATTTTTAAATGGCATAGATCTTGAGCTAATCTCTATTTTTATTAATGGTGTAGAGCCTAATTATCAATTGCTTGAAAATGGTATAGAGCTTAAAGGTCTTACTGAGGAATTTGTTTTAGAAATTACAACACGAATACATCCTGAGAAAAATACCAGTCTTAATGGTTTGTATCAATCTAGTGGTAATTTTTGTACCCAGTGTGAGGCGCACGGTTTTAGGCAAATTACCTATTATTTAGATAGGCCAGATATACTCAGTGTATTTACCACACACATTAAAGCTGATTCTACACGCTACCCAATCTTACTTAGTAATGGTAATTTAATTAATTCAAGTCTAGGGGAGGCAACATGGCATGATCCAAGTCCAAAGCCTTGTTATTTGTTTGCTTTGGTAGCAGGTGACTTTGCCGTGTTGGAAGATACGTATACCACCATGAGTGGCAATGAAGTTTCGCTTAAGATTTATGTTGAGCCGCACAATATCAATAAAACCCAGTTTGCAATGGATTCGCTTAAACGTTCATTTGCATGGGATGAGAAGCGTTTTGGTCTTGAATATGATTTAGATATTTATATGATTGTGGCCGTGGATGATTTTAATATGGGTGCAATGGAGAATAAAGGGTTAAATATCTTTAATTCTACTTATGTATTAGCCAACCCAGAAACTGCAACAGATAGAGATTTTATTAATGTGGAGGCGGTTATTGGGCATGAGTATTTTCATAATTGGACAGGTAACCGCGTCACTTGTAGGGATTGGTTTCAGCTTAGTTTAAAAGAAGGCTTGACTGTTTTTAGAGATCAAGAGTTTACGTCTGATTTGCATTCTCGTTCTATCAAACGCATAGAGGATGTTAATCGATTACGCACTTTTCAGTTTGCTGAAGATGCTGGACCAATGAAACACCCAGTAAGACCTGAGTCATACATTGAGATGAATAATTTTTACACCTTTACTGTATACGAAAAAGGTGCTGAAGTGATTCGTATGATCCATACTTTTTTAGGAGAGTTAGGGTTTCAAAAGGGCATGAAATTGTATTTTGAACGTCATGATGGTCAAGCAGTAACCATTAATGATTTTGTATCCGCAATGAGTGATGCCAATGATTTTAATCTTGAATCATTTATGACTTGGTATTCACAACCTGGTACACCTGAAGTGAAAATAAGCACTAGTTATGATCCTGCTACTAAGCGTTATGTTGTTGATATAAGGCAACTTGGTCAGCATGCTTTTTATCTGCCTATTAATTATGGTTTGTTAAATAATCAGGGTAGTGAAGTTGATCAGGGTGTATTGATGCTGGATCAATTAGAGCAAAGTTTTCAGTTTGAAAATTTAGAACATGAGCCAACTCCATCTTGGTTTAGGGGTTTTTCAGCACCTGTTAAATTTAAATCAGATTTATCCATTACGCAAAGAATATTTTTAATCGGAAATGATACAGATGCTTTTAGTCGGTGGGACAATGCTCAAGAACTGTGGTTGTTATTAATTTTAGACCCAGATCAGGTAGATGAAATAGCACTATTTGATGCATTTGAATATATCTTAAGTAATGTGTCAGATCTCTCTTTAGTAAGCGAAATGATAACACTACCTTCCGAGCGTTTTATTCATTTACGCATTGATGAAATTAATGTTTTTGAGGTAAGAAAAAAACGAGAGATCGCTGTTAGTAAGTTCATTGATCGATTTAAACCATTATTTTTAAAAATTTATAATAACCTCAATACTGACGATGAGTATAACCTTACACCAGAAGCAGTAGGCGCTAGATCGCTTAAAAATATTTGCTTGTATTATTTGACTAAGGCTGGTGAATTTGAACTGGCTTATCGTCAATTTAATAATGCCAATTGTATGAGTGACCGACTCAGTGCTTTTAATGCACTACTTAGTGTTGATAATTTGTATAAAGACAAGGTTGTTACACAGTTTTTTAAAATATACCGAGATGATGTTCAGGTAATGGACAAGTGGTTTAGTGCCCAATCATTATCACCAATGATGAGCGTTAAAGGTATTAGAGAGTTGATGAAACATGAATTATTTTCATTTGATAATCCTAATCGTTTGCGCAGTGTGATTGCTAGTTTTAGCCAAAATTTTGTACAATTTCACAATCAACAGGGGTATGAGCTGTTGAGTGAAGTTATTATTAAACTAAACATCTCTAATCCGCAAATTGGGGCGAGACTAGTCAGTATTTATAATCATTGGGAGCGTTATACTACAGACCTTAGGGACTTACAGAAGAAGCAATTAGAGGTTATTTTAAATACTAAAGATATCTCTAATGATATTTATGAAATTATTCATGCGGCGCTGAAATGACAATAAAAACTTTAAGTAAATTATTAATTGAAAAATCGCTAACTATTTCAGTGGCTGAATCTTGCACAGGGGGTAATTTGTCAGCTTTATTAAGTAGTGTCTCCGGATCGTCGGCTTATTTTGATAGGGGGTATATTACTTATAGTAATCAGGCAAAAATAGATATGCTTGATGTTAAGCAATTAACTCTAGAGACTTTTGGGGCTGTGAGTGAGCAAACAGCTTTAGAAATGGTGAAAGGTGTGGTGAAAAATTCAAATAGTAGTATTGGCGTCTCTGTTACTGGTATTGCCGGCCCAACAGGAGGCACTAAAGATAAACCTGTAGGCATGGTTTGTTTTGGGTTTTGTATACAGGGAGAATGTTTTAGCGCTACGCAGAAATTTAGTGGCAGTAGAGAAGTAGTGGTTTTAAGTAGTATTGAGTTTGTTTTACAAACACTAATTAGTAAATTGTAGTTATGTACCCTTATAAGTTTTCAGTAGCACCAATGATGGATTGGACGGATAGACATTGTCGTTATTTTCATCGATTGCTATCAAAACACGCTCAACTTTACACAGAAATGATTACTAGTAAGGCCATTATTAATGGCGATCAAAATCGGTTGTTAGACTATCATCAAGATGAACATCCAATCACACTACAATTAGGCGGTAGCGATACTAAAGAAATGGCTCAGTGTGCAAAGATTGCTGAGAAATGGGGCTACGATGAGATTAACATTAATGCAGGCTGCCCATCCGATCGAGTGCAATCAGGAAGTTTTGGTGCTTGTTTAATGAATACACCACAAATAGTGGCTGATTGTGTAGATGCCATGAAGCAAATAAGCGATATCCCAGTGACACTAAAGTCACGTATTGGTGTGGATGATATGGAAAGCTACGAAGAATTATTTAGCTTTGTTTCATTGGTTGAGAAAGCTGGCTGTAATACTTTTATTATCCATGCTAGAAAAGCATGGTTAAAAGGCTTGAGTCCAAAACAGAATCGTACGATTCCACCGCTTAATTATGACTGGGTATATCAAATTAAGAAAGATTTTCCAAATTTAAATATTGGTATTAATGGTGGGATTACTAACCTTGATGAAGCGCAAAAACATTTACAAAAAACTGACAGCGTTATGCTGGGTAGGGTGGTATATCATCAGCCTTATTTACTATCTGAGGTAGATGAGAAAATTTATCATCAATCGGTTTCAATTCTTAGTCGTGAACAAGTATTATTGAAATTTATTGATTATATGAAAGTTCAGCATCAAAAAGGCGTACCTATTCGAGCAATGACAAGGCATATTTTAGGTTTATATCATGGGCAAAAAAATGCCAAAAAATTCAAGCGTTTATTAAGTGGCCCTAGTGTTGAGATGGAGCATTTGTATAAATGGTTGCATTTTTTAGAAGCTGACTTAGGTTGAGATTATGGCTGATGAATGGTTTGTTAGTATTGATATAGGTTCTAGCAAAATAGCAGTTGTTATCGCTGAAGAAAAAGCAGATAAGTTATATGTCAAAGGCTATGCTACAAATAAATCATCAGGCGTTGATAAGGGTTTAATTACTAATACAGATAAAGTCTCTAAAGTAATTAAGAAAACCATAAAAGAAGTTGGTCAAAAGTGCGACATTAACCCAACTAATGCGAATGTTGTTGTTAATATTTCTGATAATAATTTATCTACAATAAATCACGCATCGCGCATTAAGGTCAGGGGGAGCGTTTCTCAAAAGGATGTTGATTCTGCTAAAGAGGCATCCTCTGTAGTAGTAGTTCCAGCTATTAACGAAATATTGCACAGTATTGTTAATAATTTTGAGACTGATGATGGTTTAATCACCGCTCAACCAATTGGAATAAAATCTCAAACACTTACTGCAAGCATGCATATGGTAAGTGTTTCAAAACATAGTATAGACAAAGTTAGAGAAAGCATCTCTAAAAGTGAATTAGGTGCAACAGAAATTGTTCTGGATTCTTTGGCAGTTAGTGAAGCCTATATTGCCGATGAAGAAAAAGAAAGCGGAGTATGTTTGATAGATATTGGTGCTGGTGTTAGTAACTTCTCTATTTTTAAAGATGGGGGAATTGTTTATAGTGGTATTGTTAATTCAGGTGGTGAGGAAGTTACCAAAGATATTGCTAATGCTTTTAATATACCATTCGATATTGCAGAAGAATTAAAGAAAGAGCATGGTCGTGCTCAAATTAAACTCCCTATGGAAGATAAATTAATAAAGTTTTCTAAAAAAAATAACTCTCAAGAAAACTATTTATCAAGTTTTGATTTAATAGAAGTGATAGAAAAATCATATTTGAATTTATTCTCACTGATTAAAAGAGATATTAATAACATTCGAATAGACAAAAAGAAAAAGAAATATCGCTTAGATAAAGGCTTTGTTTTGACTGGTGGTGGATCTAAGATAGCTGATTGTGCTGAACTTTTTTTTAAATCTTCAAGAACAAAAACAAAATTAGCTCAGGTTAATGAGAACAAAATTACCGGTAATGTGAGTATGATTTCAAACCCAATTTATGCAACATCATTGGGCTTGTTATTGTATGAAGAAGATGAATCTTATGCGGAAGTAGGGCAATCAAGTATAAATCAAGGATTTTTAGGTAAAATCAGAAGTATTAAGGAAAAGTTTTAATTAAATGATCAAGCAAAGAACAATTAAAAAAACCGTTAAAGCGCGCGGTATTGGTATTCACAGTGGCAGTATTGTGAATATGACACTTGTGCCAGCAGATATTGACCACGGCATTGTTTTTAGGCGAATGGATGTTGGTGGAAAACTGGTGCGAGCACATAATGCTTTTGTTAACGAAGTTGTATTGTCTACTGGACTTGAAAATCAGGGTGTTAAAGTATCTACAGTTGAGCATTTAATGAGTGCATTTTCGGCACTTGGTATTGACAATGTTTTGGTTGAGCTGGATTCATTTGAAGTGCCAATTATGGATGGGTCTTCAGCACCATTTATTTTTTTAGTACAATCAGCTGGTATTCAAGAGCAGGATGCACATAAGAAATTTTTTGTCATTCATGATAAGGTAAAGATTAAAAACGGAGATGCCTGGGCTCAAGTTTCCCCATATGAGGGCTTTAAAGTCACACTTGAAATTGACTTCGAGCATAAAAAAGTAAAAGAAAGTGGGCAAAAGCTTAGCATTGATTTTGCACAGCAATCCTATTTAAAAGAGATTTCTCGTGCCAGAACTTTTGGTTATATGAAAGATGTTGAGATGATGCAAAGGCAAAATCTAGCACTTGGCGCAAGTATGGACAATGCTATTGCTCTTAGTGATGATGATGTTTTAAATGAAGATGGCATGCGTTATCAAAATGAATTTGTTAAGCATAAAATATTGGATATTGTGGGCGATATGTATTTATTAGGCTCTAATTTAATTGGTCATTATGAGGGTTATAAGACGGGCCACTTGTTAAACGATCAGTTGCTTTCAGCTATTCTTGAGCGTCCAGATACATGGTCTATTGAAACTTTTGAATCTGAGGAATCACCTATTCAATTTTATTCTGAAGATTGGCAAAATTCCTTATAAACAGGCATTTGAACTGAGTGCGTCTCAGGTATAATCTAGCAGTTTTTTATTCTTGAAAGAAGTAATGAAGTTAAACGGTGCTCAAATATTGGTGCAAAGCCTTCAAAAGGAAGGCGTGGATCATGTTTTTGGATATCCAGGTGGTGCTGTATTGCATATTTATGATGCATTAGACGCACAAGATGATATTATGCATGTTCTTGTTCGTCATGAGCAAGGTGCTGCCCATGCGGCAGATGGCTACGCAAGGGCTAGCGGAAAGACAGGTGTGGTATTGGTTACTTCAGGCCCAGGCATTACTAATGCAGTGACTGGTATTGCAACAGCGTACATGGATTCTATCCCAATGGTGGTTATCTCTGGTCAAGTGCCTTCAGCGCTGATTGGTAACGATGCCTTCCAAGAGGTAGATGCCGTTGGTATTACGCGTTCATGTGTAAAGCACAATTTCTTGATTAAAGATATTAATCAAATTTCTTTAGTTATTAAAAAGGCCTTTCATATTGCTAGTACAGGCCGTCCTGGTCCAGTGCTGATTGATATTCCTAAAGATATTACCATTACCCAAGTTGATGAGCCGACTTATGTTGATACCATTGATATGCGTTCATATCAGGTAGTTGTTAATGGCGATGCTGAGCAAATCACCAAAGCAGCCGAGCTAATCTTATCAGCAAAGCAACCGATTATTTATGCAGGTGGCGGATGCGTGATTGGTAATGCGGACCAAGAGCTTAGAGCATTTACTCGTCAATTAGGTTTTCCAATTACTCAAACATTAATGGGCTTAGGCGCTTATCCAGCTAAGGACGATTTGTTTGTAGGTATGTTGGGTATGCATGGAACCTATGAAGCTAACATGGCTATGCATGACTCAGATTGTGTGATTGCCGTAGGTGCGAGATTTGATGACCGTATTACGGCCAATATATCAAAATTCTGCCCAACAGCAAAAATCATCCATATTGATATCGACCCCTCTTCCATTGGAAAAAATGTAGCCGTTGATGTGCCGATTGTTGGTGAGGTTAAATCAGTATTGAGTGATTTGATTAAGGCTTTAAAAGATAAACAACCAGCAGATATTTCCACTTGGTGGTCGCAAATTAATAAGTGGCGTAGTATTGATTCATTAGCTTATCAAACCAAAGCAGGTGTGATTAAGCCACAAACAGTAATAGAGACGTTGTATGAAGTTACTAAAGGTGAAGCTATTGTCACTTCTGATGTGGGGCAACACCAAATGTGGGCGGCCCAATATTATCATTTTAATGAGCCACGTCGCTGGATTAATTCAGGCGGTTTGGGAACCATGGGTTTTGGTTTGCCGGCAGCGATGGGCGCTAAATTAGCCAAACCAGAAAGAGATGTTGCTTGTGTAACAGGCGAGGGAAGTATTCAAATGATGTTGCAAGAGTTATCAACTATGTTGCAATACAATACACCAGTAAAAATTATCAACCTTAACAATGGTTATTTAGGCATGGTGCGCCAATGGCAAGAATTTTTCTATGAAAAACGATACGCTATGTCATACATGGAGGCCTTGCCTGATTTTGTTAAATTAGCAGAGAGTTACGGCCATATTGGCATTAGAGTAGAAAAAGAAGAAGACCTTAAGCCAGCCTTAATTGAAGCCTTTAAACAAAAAGATCGCAGCGTATTCTTAGATATTATGACTGATCCAACTGAGAATGTATTCCCAATGATTCCGTCAGGTGCAGGACACAATGAAATGTTATTAGCAGGACGTGATGAAATGGCTTCAACCAATGATGAAGGATTAAATTTAGTATAGTCATGAGACATATTATTTCAGTACAATTAGAAAATGAATCGGGTGCTTTATCAAGAGTTTCAGGTCTTTTTTCAGCGCGTGGTTTTAATATTGAATCATTGACCGTTGCACCAACAAACGATGAGACACTATCTCGTATGACAATTGTGAGTGTAGGTGATGATAATATCATCGAGCAAATTGTTAAACAGCTCGAAAAATTAATTGATGTGGTTAAAGTAACTGATTTAACGGCAACTGAACATATTGAGCGTGAGTTGGTTTTAGTGAAGGTGGATGTTAATCCGAACACTCAATCTGATATAGACAAACAGATTGATCAATACAACGGCAAGATTGTTGATGTTAGTGAAGATACTTACATTGTTGAAGTTGCTGGACAAAGTAAGAAAATTAATGAATTTTTGGATTCACTAGATGCGTCTAAAATTTTAGAAGTTTCTAGAACAGGCGTGACCGGCGTTTGTCAAAGAAGAGAAGGATAATCAAAAAGCACCTATGTGCAATAAAAAAAGAGGAAAAAAATGAATAGATATTACGATAAAGATGCGGATATAAATATTATTAAAGGCATGAAAGTGTCAATCATTGGTTATGGTTCACAAGGTCATGCCCATGCAAATAATTTGAAAGATTCAGGTGTTGATGTTTGTGTTGGTTTACGTGAAGGTTCTGCATCAGCTGCTAAGGCCTCAGATGCTGGCTTAGCTGTTAAATCAATTGAAGATGCAACAGCTTGGGCTGATTTGGTAATGGTGCTTGCGCCCGATGAGTTTCAGGCTAAGATTTACGCAGATCAAATCGAGCCAAACTTACAAGATGGCGCAACATTAGCTTTTGCACATGGTTTAAATATTCATTATGAAATGATTACTCCAAAATCTGATCTTAACGTTATTATGATTGCGCCTAAAGCGCCAGGTCATACAGTGCGTTCTGAGTTTGAAAAGGGTGGTGGTATTCCTGATTTAATTGCTGTACAACAAGATGCATCAGGCACAGCAAAAGATATCGCATTGTCTTACGCTTCAGCAATTGGCGGTGGACGAACTGGTATTTTAGAAACGACATTTAGAGAAGAAACAGAAACTGATTTATTTGGTGAGCAAGTAGTTTTATGTGGTGGAACAACAGCCTTAGTTCAAGCGGGTTTTGAAACTTTGGTTGAAGCAGGCTATGAGCCAGAGATGGCATATTTTGAATGTTTGCATGAATTAAAGTTAATTGTTGATCTAATGTATGAAGGTGGTATTGCAAACATGCGTTATTCAATTTCAAATACAGCAGAGTATGGTGATGTAACTCGAGGACCACGTATTATTACTAGTGAAACCAAAGCTGAAATGAAGAAAATTCTAACTGAAATTCAAGATGGTAGTTTTGCCAAGGAGTTTCTTGAGAATGTTTCTACATTGCCAGCGCGCCGTGATGTTCAAAGAGAGCACCAGATTGAAAAGGTTGGTGAGTCTCTACGTTCTATGATGCCTTGGATTGCTAAGAATAAATTAGTTGATACAGCAAAGAACTAACCATTAATCAAAAATTTTGATTAAATCATGCCCAGCAACGCTGGGCATGTTAATATGTGAGCTATGACAAATAAAGTAAAAAGAGGGGTTTACCTATTGCCTAATGTATTAACCACATTTGGTTTGTTTGCTGGTTTCTTCTCTGTTATTCTTGCTACCAAAGGGCAATATTCTGATGCCGCTATTGCAATCTTTGTGGCTATGTTGTTTGATGGTCTTGATGGGCGTGTTGCTCGCTTGACAAATACTCAGAGTGAATTTGGTGAACAGTATGATTCGATGGCAGACATGCTTTCATTTTGTGTCGCACCAGCATTATTAGTATATTTTTGGCAATTTTCTGATTTAGGAAAAATTGGCTGGATAGGAGCTTTTGTTTATGCTGCTTCTGGCGCATTGCGTTTGGCACGGTTTAATACTCAAATTGGTGTTGAAGATAAACGTTATTTTCAAGGCCTTCCCTCTCCTGCAGCTGCCGCACTGATTGCAGGTATGGTATGGACCAAACAAAGCATTGGTGTAACAGACTATGATCAATATCTAACAATAGCGAGCTGGATTATTTTAGTTAGTGCAGGTGTGTTAATGGTGAGTAATGTTCGTTATTATAGTTTTAAAGAAATTAACCTTAAGGGCAGGTCTTCCTTTAAGTTTTTGCTAATTGCTACATTAATTATTGTGGTTATTACTTTGTGGCCTAGTGCGATTTTATTTGTATTTTTCTTGGCTTATGCTTTATCAGGCTTAATCATTACCATGGTTGAAGTTAGAAAAAAACGTCAAATTAAAAAACGAACAAAAAAAGTATGATATTGCTTTATAATTCGCATTATGATTTCTCAAGTTGCAATTTCTAAACTTAAGCAAAGCTCTCTTTTGTCTTTGTTGCGATTATTACCGTAAGGTAATCTATCATCTCGATTGGCTGAAAGGCCAACACCTCAAAAAAATTGAATATAACAACATTAAACATAGGAGACTTAAATGTCTGACAAACTAATTATTTTTGATACAACACTTCGTGATGGTGAGCAATCACCTGGTGCGTCAATGACCAAAGACGAAAAAGTGCGTATTGCTAAAGTATTAGAAAAAATGAAGGTAGATGTGATTGAGGCGGGTTTTGCCATTGCATCACCAGGTGACTTTGAAGCAGTTCAAGCGGTAGCAAATGCGGTTAAAGACTCAACTATTTGTTCGTTGGCAAGAGCGCTTGATAAGGATATTGATCGAGCAGGGGAGGCGTTAAAAAATACTAATTCTGCGCGTATTCACACTTTTATTGCAACCAGTGATATTCATATGAAGATGAAATTGAATATGACGCCAGATCAAGTGGTAGAGCAAGCAGTTATAGCGGTTAAACGCGCTAGACAATACACTGACAATGTTGAATTTTCACCAGAAGATGCAGGCCGTTCTAATGAAGATTTCCTTTGTCGCGTGATTGAGGCAGCAATTAATGCTGGTGCAACTACAATCAACATTCCTGATACAGTAGGCTACAATATTCCCCATCAGTTTGGCGCAACTATGAAATCACTCATTGAACGTATTCCAAATTCTGATAAGGCGATTTTTTCAGCGCATTGTCACAATGATTTAGGTTTGGCAGTGGCTAATTCACTATCAGCAGTTTTGAATGGCGCAAGACAAGTTGAATGTACAATTAATGGTTTGGGTGAGCGTGCTGGCAATACTTCTTTAGAAGAGCTAGTAATGGCAGTTAGAACTCGTCAGGATATTTTCGATTGTGATACTGATATTGATACCACGCATATTTTGCAAGCTTCACGTCTAGTTTCTAGTGTTACTGGTTTTATTGTGCAGCCAAATAAAGCTATTGTTGGTGCGAATGCCTTTGCACATGAGGCAGGTATTCATCAGGATGGTGTATTGAAGCATCGTGAAACTTATGAAATTATGCGTGCAGAAGATGTTGGTTGGAATGCAAATCAATTGGTATTAGGAAAGCATTCTGGTCGTAATGCCTTTAAAGCCAGATTGTCTGAACTTGGTGTAGAGTTTGACTCTGAGGAGGGTTTAAATGATGCATTTAGAAGTTTTAAAGAATTGGCTGATAAAAAACATGAAATCTTTGATGAAGACCTGCAGGCTTTAGTGTCTGAAGCCCAAACTGAAGCAACAGAAGCTATAAAATTAGTATCTTTAAAAGTTTGTACTGAAACAGGTGAAGAAAACACAGCAACAGTTGTACTTTCTATTAATAATAAAGAGCAGAGCGCTACAGCAAAAACTTCAGGTGCAGTAGACGCAACTTTTAGCGCGATTAGTTCATTGGTAGATTTTGATATAAATTTACAGCTTTATTCAGTTTCAAATGTGACCCAAGGTACAGATGCGCTAGGTGAAGTTAACGTGCGTCTAGAGCATGATGGCCGTATTATTAATGGACAAGGTGCAGATACAGATATTATCACTGCAAGTGCTAAAGCCTATATCCATGGTTTAAATAAAATTATGGCAGCTACTGATAGGGCGCACCCACAAGTATGAATGAAGCACTAAGGTCTCGCTATTTAGAAGCCTTAGGTGTGCCTGAGTTTTTATATGCTCAAAATAAATCTATAAATACAGGTGTACAAAAAATCAATACCCAGTGCTTGGTAATTGAAACTCAAAATCCACGTTCGTTTTGCCAAGCGGGTAAATACCAAGATTTTTTGTTAAAAATGTTGAGTGCAATTGGGTTGCAAGAAAAAGATATTCATTGCGTTAGTATTAATACTGATGATTTAAGCCAAACACTTAGTCAATATAATGCTAAGGCCGTTTTGCTAATGAGCAAAGGTTTAACACCATCTTCTGAGCAACATTTTGTCACACATCATCCAAGTGATATTTTGATCAACGAACAACTTAAGCGCGAGAGTTGGGAAGTTTTAAAAAAGATAAAAGCATGTCTAAAGTAGATTACACGCTCACAGGTTATAAGCGCCCTAAGCTTTCTACACCTAACGGTGAAAAGAAACTACTCATGCATTCATGCTGTGCCCCTTGTTCTGGTGAAATTATGGAAGCATTGGCAGCATCAGATATCGACACCACAATTTTTTTTTACAACCCAAACATTCATCCAGTTGAAGAATACGAGTTGCGTAAAGAAGAAAATATTCGTTTTGCACAAAAATTAGGTATGCCATTTGTTGATGCGGACTATGATCGAGATAATTGGTTTGATAGAACCAAAGGTCAAGAAAACGAACCTGAACGCGGTGAACGCTGTACTACATGTTTTGATATGCGCTTTGAAGTGACTGCACAGTATGCTAAAGACCATGGGTTTGATCTTATCTCTTCAACACTAGGTATCTCGCGCTGGAAAGATATGAATCAAATTAATAACTGTGGTGATCGCGCTACTCAGCCGTATGATGGTATTAGTTATTGGGATTTTAATTGGCGAAAGCAGGGAGGTTCATCAAGAATGCTAGAATTGTCAAAACGTGAAGAATTCTATCAACAAGAGTATTGTGGTTGCGTGTATTCATTGCGCGATACAAATAGGTGGCGCACTTCACGTGGTAGAGAAAAAATTGAACGCGGTGTGAAGTTTTATCAAGAAGCGATGGACAAGCTATCTGTCCAAACCAAAAGTTAGCTTAACAGGTATAGCAGTAACGCCTTTTGTGCGTGCAAGCGATTTTCAGCCTCACTCCATACCAAGCTTTGCTTCCCATCAATCACATCAGCACTGACTTCTTCGCCACGATGCGCAGGTAGGCAGTGCATAAACACCGCATTTGATTTGGCTTTAGACATTAAATCAGTATCAACCTGAAAATCTTTAAAATCAAGCTCACGTTTTTTCTGTTCAGCCTCTTGTCCCATACTAGCCCAAACATCAGTCACAATTAAATCTGCGTCCTGACAAGCAGTGTTTGCATCTATACATAAATTAATATAATCAGCATATTGCTTAACAAAGTTTTGATCTGGCTCGTAACCTTTGGGTGTGGCGATATTAAGTGTAAAGTCAAAGGATTTAGCGGCCTGTATATAGGTGTGACACATATTGTTGCCATCACCAATCCAAGCGACTGTTTTGCCTTTAATTGAGCCGTTAGATTCTTGATAAGTCATCATGTCAGCTAGCAATTGACACGGGTGCGATTCATCAGATAGGGCGTTAATAATAGGTACCGACGAGTGTTGAGCGAATGTATTAATATCATCATGAGACGATACACGCATCATAACCGCATCAACCATAGAGCTAATTACAATAGCACTATCAGTAATCGGCTCACCACGACCCAACTGAATATCTCGATCTGATAAAAATAGAGCGTGACCACCAAGTTGTGTCATACCCGCTTCAAAAGAAACACGAGTACGTGTTGAAGATTTATCAAAAATCATTGCCAATGTTTTATTTTTTAAGCTGTCGTTAATCTCACCAGCTTTGTGTTGTTTTTTTAACGCAATAGCCTGATCAATGATTTGTTGTAAATCATTGTTGGATAAATCATCTAAATTAATAAAGTGTTTTTTCATGTTAAATTTGAATTTATAAAGTATCGATTAGCTCGCAAATCGTATTAATAATGATATCAGCCTCAGTTTTGCTAATAATCAGCGGTGGCAATAGGCGAATTGATTGCCCAGTAATATTAATGAGTAATTTTTTATCAAGTGCTGCGTTTAATAAGCCTGTGCACTCTTGATTAAGCTCAATGGCCAGCATCAAACCTTTTGCGCGTATTTCTACCACTTTGTCTGAGTTCGATAATTTTGATTTAAAGCCAGATACTAAATACTCACCCATTTGCATGGCATGATCAAGAAGATTGTCTTTTTTGATAACTTCGAGCACTGCAAGTGCAGTCTTGCATACTAATGGGTTGCCACCAAAGGTAGACCCATGAGAACCTGGCTGGAATAGTTTAGAAGCTTTGCCTTTAGCCAAACATGCGCCAATAGGTACACCATTGCCTAAGCCTTTAGCTAAGGTTAAAATATCCGGCGTAATGTTATTATATTGATGAGCAAATAACTGCCCCGTACGGCCAATACCTGTTTGTACTTCATCTAGTATGAGTAACCAATTATTAGCTTGGCAAATCTCTTGCACTTGATTTAAATAGTTATCAGCTGGCACAATCACGCCACTTTCACCTTGAATAGGCTCTAACATCACAGCAACAACATTTGTATTATTAGTATATTGTTTAATAGCATCAATATCATTAAAGTCAATATGGATAAACTCGCTAACTAAAGGTGAAAAACCACTTTGTACTTTTGCATTACCAGTCGCAGAGAGTGTCGCCATAGTGCGACCATGAAAACTTTGATTAGCTGTTAATATGGTTGGATTATCGATATTGTTCGCATGGCCATGTAGACGTGCAATCTTAATGGCGGCTTCATTGGCCTCAGCACCAGAGTTGCCAAAAAAAGCATTATCCATATTGGATAATTGACACAGCTTCTCAGCCAAGATTTCTTGGTGTTCGATATGGTACCAATTACTCGTATGAATAACCTTTTGTGCTTGTGATTGAATAGCACGAGATATTTCAGGATGAGAATGACCTAGCCCAGTAACGCCAACACCACAAAGCGCATCTAGATATTGATTACCTTGAGTGTCTGTCAGGTAGCAGCCACTACCTTTAACAAAGGCAACTTCTAGTGGTGCGTAATTTGACATTAAATGTGACATATTTTTTTAATTCAACTGTCTAAAATAAAAAAGCCCCAAAATGGGGCTTTTATTACCAATCAGAAGTTTTGTTTATGATTGGTACGTTAAAGGCGGAGCCATTTGATCATTAATTTCATCTAAATCTTTTTTGTAACCTTCATAGAAATGGCCTGCTGGTGGGTTAACCCATTCTTCGTATGAAAAACCGTTTGATTCGTTGTATTCTTTAAAAGAATTTTGTAATGCAATTCTTTTTGCGCTTAATTCATTAGATTCTTGACTAACTGCGTCCATTTTTATCTCCTAAATATAGAATAAGTAAATTGAGTATTATAACCATAAAATGAGGGTTGTGGGGTATTTTATTTTCTTAAAATAGCAATAAATACTTCATTTTTATAATTAATTTATGCCACAATGTAAGTGCATTTTAAATAACTAGATAAGGAGCGCTTATGCAATTAAATATTTCTGGTCACCATCTCGATATCACTGAGGCAATCAAGCAACATTCTACTGAAAAATTATCTAAAATCAAACATCATTTTGATCATTTAATCAACGTTAATATGATTTTAGGTGTAGAAAAAGATGTGCAAAAAGCCGAGGCAACAATTCACATTAGTGGGGCAGATTTATTTGCAAAAGCTGAAAGTAGTGATATGTATGTTTCTATTGATCAAATGGTTAATAAATTAGATGCGCAAATTAGAAAGCATAAAGAAAAGCTAAATAATCATAGAAAAAATTAAATATTAGCTTAGTTACCATAAGGGCAAAATCTTTATGGTATTTAAAATAAGGACAACCAGTAATGTCAGAAGTTGAAAACACTTCTTTCGAAGATTGCCTCCAAAAACTTATAACGTCTTTGGAGGCATCTTTGTATGAGGATGCTACCGCTCAACTATCCGGACTACATTCGGCTGAAATCGCTCGTCTATTAGAAGCCATTCCACCTAAAGATAGAAGCCAGCTTTGGCTTGGTATTGATGTAGGTACACAAGGTGATATTCTTAAAGATTTAAATGAAGATGTTCGTTCTCAGCTTTTAAGCGAAATGAATGTTGACGCCATCGTTAAGGCAACTGAAGGCTTAGATATGGACGATTTGGCAGATATTGTTCCTGATCTTCCTGAATCAGCCTTACATAACTTATTACTCACTTTAGATCACAAACATCGAGATCACCTTAAGCGTGTTTTATCCTACCCTGAAGATTCAGCAGGCGGACTCATGAATATTGATATTATTACGGTGCGTGATGATGTTAATGTACGCACAGTGATTCGTTATTTGCGCTTATTAAAAGAAATGCCAAATGATACTGATAAGGTGTTTGTAGTTGATCGTTCTTATAAGTATTTGGGCTCAATTCATATATCTACTTTATTAACCAATGAGGCAGAGCAAAATATTAATCCACTAATCAATAAAACTTTGCAACCGATTTTGGCAGATATGCCTGAGCGCGAAGTAGCTAATTTATTCGAACAACGTGATTTGATTTCTGCCCCAGTGGTTGATGAGAATAACCAATTAATAGGCCGTATTACTATTGACGATGTGGTTGATGTAATTCGTGATGAGGCTGAGCACTCAGTGATGTCAATGGCGGGTTTAGATGAAGAAGATGATATGTTTGCACCAGTAGTGCAATCAACTAAGCGCCGCAGTATTTGGCTGGGGGTAAACCTAGTAACTGCTTTTATTGCTGTGTTTTTTATTGGTTTGTTTGAAACTACACTAAAAGATACGATTGCATTGGCTATTCTAATGCCTGTTGTTGCATCAATGGGCGGCATTGCCGGCACACAAACACTTATTCTTGCAACCCGAGGAATTGCCACAGGTAGAGTAACTACCTCTAATTTAAAAGTATTAATGAATAAAGAAGTGGCAGTTGGATTTTTAAATGGAATTTTATGGGCCTTGGTAATTGGACTGGCAACTTATCTTTGGTTTGAAAATATTAAAATTTCTACTGTGATCGCAACTGCAGTCGTTGCGAATTTAATCTTTGCTGCTTTTTCTGGTGCACTTTTGCCATCATTGCTTACAAAACTTAAAATTGATCCAGCATTGGCTGGTGGTGTGATACTCACCACGATTACTGATGTTATTGGATTTGTTGCCTTTTTAGGCCTGGCTTCATTAGTTATTTAAAATCGAGTTAAATTCTTTTTAAAATAGTCTTAAAAATTAGTCAAAAACTCATAAAAATCCTAATTTATGATCTAAAAAATCTTATTTTTGAAGGTGATAGGTCTTGCTTGCCACCAAAAAAGAAAAATTTCGGAAATATTGTAAATCAGAAGTCTTTGGTGGAAATATCGTTAGCTTCTAGCCAAGTTCTGAATTTTTCTTGAATTTCTTCTATGGTTTTTTGATTATCGGCCTCAAAGCGTAATACCAAGCATGGTGTGGTGTTAGAGGGGCGAACCAAGCCCCAGCCATTGGGGTAATCAACGCGAACTCCATCAATCGTGGTGATCTGTGCACCTTCAAAATCTACATTTTCAGCAAGTTTATCCATGGCTTTGAATTGATCACCTTGCTCATCAAAGTGGATGTTGATTTCTGGTGTATTGATACTATCAGGCAAATCAGCAAAGACTTCAGCACAGGTTTTGTTGGTTTTTGAGATAATTTCTAAGAGTCTTGCACCAGTGTACAAAGCATCATCAAAGCCGTACCAGCGCTCTTTAAAGAATATGTGACCACTCATCTCGCCACCTAGCGCAGCGCCAGTTTCTTTAAGTTTGGCTTTGATGAAGCTATGCCCTGTGCGTGACATGATCGGCTCGCCACCATGCTG
>CAZOAA010000022.1:0-25359 GCA_964577715.1 uncultured Candidatus Thioglobus sp.
TTAGACGCAAACGTTAAGTAAGCGCCTAACGATCAAGTATCAAAAGGCTCGTTTAGACGAGCCTTTTTTATTGGTGTAGAATTAGTGATTATGCAAAGATCTCAACATTATTCGGTGATTGTTATTGGTGGCGGCCATGCTGGCACCGAGGCTGCTTTGGCGCCTGCGCGGATGGGTGTTAAGACTTTGTTGATTACACACAATATTGAAACTTTGGGACAGATGAGTTGTAATCCAGCCATTGGCGGGATTGGTAAAGGTCATTTGGTTAAAGAGATTGACGCAATGGGTGGTGCGATGGCAACAGCTATTGATAAATCTGGCATACAGTTTCGAACACTTAATGCTTCAAAAGGGCCGGCTGTTCGTGCAACTCGAGCGCAAGCAGACCGAGTTTTGTATAAAGCCGCTATTAGGAATGCACTCGAAAACCAAGAAAACTTGGATTTGTTTCAGCAGGCAGTTGATGATGTTATTATTAAAAATGATGTGGTTAAAGGTGTGGTTACCCAAATGGGCTTGAGCTTTACTGCAGATAAAGTAATTCTCACTTCCGGTACTTTTTTAGGTGGCATGATTCACATTGGTCAGTCAAACTATGCGGGTGGTCGAGCAGGCGATGCCCCCTCTAATGCGCTTGCGAAGCGATTGAGAGAATATGATCTGGGCGTTGGTCGGTTAAAAACAGGCACACCACCAAGGCTTGATGGTAGAACACTGGATTATTCTGTGATGCAAGCGCAACCAGGCGATACACCACTACCCACTTTTTCATTTATAGGGAAAGCGTCAGATCATCCTGAGCAAATTCCTTGCTATATTACGCATACCAATGAAACAACCCATGATTTTATTCGTGAAGGTTTGAAAGACTCACCAATGTATACCGGCAATATTGAAGGCATTGGCCCAAGATACTGCCCGTCTATTGAAGATAAAGTGGTGCGTTTTGCTGAGCGTGATTCGCACCAAATTTTTGTTGAACCAGAGGGTTTGACAACCAACGAAGTTTATCCAAATGGTGTATCAACTTCTCTACCTTATGAAGTGCAAGTTGATTTTATTCATTCAATTAAAGGTTTTGAAAATGCACATATTGTTCGCCCTGGTTATGCGATTGAGTATGACTTTTTTGACCCTAGAGGATTAAAACAAACACTAGAAGTTAAAAAAATATCAGGTTTGTATTTTGCCGGGCAAATTAACGGTACGACTGGTTATGAAGAAGCTGCAGCTCAGGGCTTGCTAGCAGGTGTTAATGCAGCCTGCTCTGTACAGGAAAAAGCGGCGTGGCATCCAAAGCGAGATGAGAGTTATATTGGCGTAATGGTGGATGATTTAATCACCAAAGGCACTAATGAGCCTTATCGTATGTTTACCTCGCGTGCTGAGTATCGCCTACTTTTACGAGAAGATAATGCCGATGAGCGCTTAACACCAATAGCAAGAGAGTTAGGGTTAATTAATGATGAACGTTGGCAAGCATTTGAGCAAAAATATGATTTGATCACTAAAGAAAAGCAACGCTTAAAAAGCACTTGGGTGCAAGCTAATGACCAGCAAGCAAGTGAAGTTTTAGGTGCCCCGCTCAATCACGAATATAGTTTAGAAGCCTTATTAAAAAGACCAAAAGTTGATTATCAGCTACTAAGCCAAATTGAATCAGCAAAGCCTTTTTTACAAGATCGATTACTAATTGAGCAAGTGGAAAATCAGGTGAAATATGAAGGCTACATCAAACGCCAACTTGATGAAATTGAAAAATATCGTAAAAACGAAGACACGCTTTTGCCAGAATCAATGGATTATGATGCTATCCAAGCGCTCTCGGCAGAGGTAAGGCAAAAGTTAAATTTACACCGCCCAGAAACCATTGGCCAGGCTAGTCGCATTCAAGGTGTTACACCAGCTTCTATTTCTATTTTATTGGTTTATCTAAAAACTTACAAAACAGTTTCATGAGTGAGCTTCGACAAATTCTACTCAGCGGTGCTGAACAAATGAATATCACCTTGAGTGAGGATCAAAGCAACAAACTGCTAGACTACCTTGAACTGATGATTAAATGGAATAAGACTTATAACCTAAGCGCTATTCGTGATGCGCAAACAGGCGTTAAAAAACATTTGCTTGATAGTTTGTCAATCTTGCCTTATATTGGTAATGATAATTTGCTAGATGTGGGCGCAGGTGCGGGCTTGCCGGGTGTTGTCTTAGCGATTATGAAGCCAGAGTTACCAGTGAGCGTGCTTGATAGTGTGGGTAAAAAATGCCGTTTTATGCAGTTTGTAAAAACCCAACTAAAACTTGATAATTTGAGCGTGATTAATGAGCGGGTTGAGGCTTTTAAGTCTAAATCTTGTTTTACGCAAATCACCTCAAGAGCCTTTGCTGAAGTTGATAAAACATTGAAGTTAACGCAACATTTATTGTGTGATAATGGTCGTTATTTGTTAATGAAGGGCGATCATTTTTCTCAAGAAGAGATACAAGGTGTATTTATGACACCGCATCAAATTAACGTGCCTTATGTATCGGATGATCGATTTTTACTAGAAATACAATTGGAGCAAACATGAAAAAACTACTAACCTATTTATTGCTGTTAATTATTATCGTAGTGATTGGCTTTGTTGTATTTTTTGATGGATTAAGTAAAAGTGCAATTGAAGCCTATGCTGAAAAATCATTAAAAACACCAGTCGCCATTAGCGAGTTTAGAAGTGACTTGTCGGCTGGGAAAATTAACATGGATTTTATTGAAGTTAAAAATCCTAGCCATTTTAAAAATGAAAATGCTTTTGTTTTAAATCATTTGGATCTTAAGATTAGCCCTGAAAGTGATGATGATTTAATTATTTTGGAACGATTAGAACTTGATGGCTTGTTATTTACATTAGAGCAGGCTAACAATCGTGTTAATTTGGTTACTTTATTAAAAAATTTAGAGCCATCGACTGACGCCAACAATAACGATGTGCAGCGTCAAAATATTGCTAGCACTGCTGAGAGTCAATCAGGCTCAGATACACGGGTAATTATTAATCAGCTTAATTTTGTTAATACACAACTTAAGATTGATACTAAGTGGTTTAAAGATACAGTGGAAGTACCTGATGTTAGAATTCGTAATTTTGGCGCCTCTAGTGGCGTTCCACTTAATTTTGTGGGCGCAGAATTAATGAAGATAGCACTACGTCGTATTCAGACAGAGGTAGAAAATCAAGGGTTAAAGCTAGGAGAAAAAGAAATCAAAGAAGGTATCCGCCGACAACTTGAAGGTGAGTTAGAAGGCCTTAAAGGCAAGTTAGATGATAAAGCTAAGGGATTTTTGAAAAAATTAGGATTATGAATATCGTTGATTCTCATTGCCATATTGATCGTGTTGATTTATCTCAATTTGGCGGTAGTGTTGAGAGTGTGCTTGCACAAGCTAAGGATTTATCAGTAACAAAGTTTTTATGTGTTTGTATCGATCTTGAGAATTTCGACGAGGTATTTTCTTTGGCAAAAAATCATCAACAAATTTATGCTTCGGTCGGTGTACACCCAACTGAGCAAGACGGAAAAGATCCGAGCGTTGAAGAATTATTGGCTTTAGCAGATCACGAAAAAATTATTGCCATTGGTGAAACAGGGCTAGATTATTTCCATATTGAAAAAGACACAGCGGATTGGCAACGTGATCGTTTTAGGCGGCACATTAAGGCTTCAAATCAATCTGGAAAACCAATGATTATTCACACGCGTGATGCCAAAGCCGACACTATAGAGATTATGCAACAAGAAAATGCAGAAGCAGGCGTAATGCATTGCTTTGCTGAGGATTGGGAAACTGCTAAAGCAGCACTTGATCTAGGGTTCTACATTTCATTTTCTGGCATTATTACTTTTAAAAGTGCAGATAGTTTGCGCGAAGTGGCTAAGAAGGTGCCGGCTGATCGCTTGTTAGTAGAAACCGACTCACCTTATTTAACCCCAGTGCCGTATCGCGGTAAACCAAACTCGCCAGCTTATACTTATTATGTGGCTGAAAAGTTAGCTGAGATACGAGACACCAGTATTAATGATATTGCCGATATAACCACCCATAATTTTAAAAAATTATTTTCTGTATGAGTGTTAGTTTTCAAACCGTTGACGAATTTTCCGAAGGCCAACGCCTAGATAACTATTTATTAAAGCACCTTAAGGGCGTGCCAAAATCACATATCTATCGTGTGATTCGTAAGGGTGAGGTGCGGGTTAATAAGGGTCGTAAAAAAGCAGAATATAAATTAAAGTTGGATGACGTGGTTCGCATACCGCCAGTTCGTGTTTCAGAATCTGGTCAGGTTGAGGCTTCTGATAATCTTAAACAACTATTACAAAATGCAATCTTGTATGAAGATAAAGGTTTGTTAATTATTAATAAGCCAAGTGGCTTAGCGGTACATAGTGGTAGCGGTGTGAGTGTGGGTGTGATTGAGGCGCTTAGAGAGATTTACAAAGAGCCAGTTGAATTAGTGCATCGATTAGATCGTGCAACCTCGGGTATATTGCTGATTGCAAAAAAACGCAGTGTGTTAAAAAATCTGCATGAACAACTTAACCAGCATCAAATGGAAAAACGCTACACAGCTTTGGTTAAAGGTACTTGGAGTAAAAAACGCCATACCATTGACGCGCCCTTGTATCAAAACTCACGCTACACTGTAGTTGATGCTAAAGGCAAAGAAGCGATTAGTCATTTTCAACCACTCAAGAATTTTCACCAGAAAGATTTTGAAGCATCGCTGGTTGAAGTGCTAATAGAGACTGGGCGTACACATCAAATTCGTGCCCATGCTAAACACGCTAATCATCCGATTGCCGGCGATGATAAATATGGTGATTCATTGTTTGATCAACAGATTAAAGATAAAGGTTTAAAGCGTTTATTTTTGCATGCTCATCAACTGACTTTCACCAACCCAAGTAGTGGTGATATTCAAAAAGTGCAAGCACCGTTGGCTCAAGATTTACAAGATTTTCTAAAACGATTATGAATGCTTACTTTCGTCTCATGCGCCTTGATAAACCCATCGGCATTTATTTGCTATTATGGCCAACACTGTGGGCACTGTTTTTAGCCGAAGGCGGTTTTCCAGATATTAAGTTGTTAGTTATCTTTGTGTTGGGCGTTGCTATTATGCGCTCGGCTGGTTGTGTCATTAATGACTATGCCGATCGAAAGATTGATAAGTTAGTTGAAAGAACACAGCATCGCCCAATTACCTCGGGCGAGGTGAGTGCTAGCTCAGCACTCATTTTATTTTTTGCAATGTTGCTGGTAGCATTTGGCCTAGTGTTAATGACCAATATTTTGACCATAAAGTTAGCGTTTATTGCAGCAGGGCTAGCAACTCTGTATCCATTCACAAAGCGTTGGACACACTTACCACAGTTTGTACTGGGCTTAGCTTTTGCTATGAGTGTGCCAATGGCCTTTGCCGCAACCAGTGGCAATGTGCCTGATGGTGCATGGTGGGTATTTGCCGCCACTGTGATTTGGACTGTGATTTATGACACCATGTACGCTATGGCAGATCGAGAAGAGGATTTAAAAATTGGGGTAAAGTCTAGCGCAATACTTTTTGCAAATTTTGATAAATTGATCATCGGCATCTTACAAATTTGCCTATTATTGGTGCTTTTAAAAATTTCGGAAATTTTCAATTTAGGCGTTTTTTATGATATTTCGATAATTTTAAGTGCATTTTTAATGATTTATCATCAAAAAATGATCAAAAATAGAGAGAAAAAAGCCTGTTTTCGAGCTTTTTTACATAATAATTTCATTGGACTGTTAATTTTTGCCGGAATCGCGTTATCTCTTACCGTATAAGGGATTTATTGTTGCAAATTTGCAATTTTTATCAAATTTTTGTCTATATTTTACAATAAATTAGTATTTTTTCATCAAAAAACCTTGACTTAAGTTAGAAAACAAAGTAAATTGACGTTAATCCGACAATGAAGTTGGGTTATTAATATAACTAAAGAGGGGAAAATATGTTTGATACTATTATCGGTACAATCAAAAAACTAACTGAAGCGGGTATCGCTTTAATTGCTTTAGCTGTTGTGGTTCAAGTAATCTTTGGTACAGGCGCTCAAGGCGTACCATTTATCGGCGGTGATGTCATTGGCACCATTACTGGTATTGTTGCAAGTCTTGGCTCGCATGGGTTAGTCGGTTTAGCAGCGGTTGCTGTTATTTATGCGTTGTTTACACGTGACTAGTAACACATAAAAACTCAATAAAAAACCCGCTGAAAGGCGGGTTTTTTAGTTTTATAAAGCAATAAGTTGTGCCCAAATTATGCCTAAATATTCATGAACGGCAGCACTGAGTTTTTTGATTGAGCCTATACTTGGTACAGATAATAGTTTTATTTCTCCGCCACCTTTAAAGTCCGTTGGCGCAGCAATTGGATTAAGCTCTTGATCTTTAAATAATTTTACTGCTCTGGGCATATGTAGTGCCGAAGTAACCAGTATAAAAGGCTTGTTTTTTACAATAGATTTTGCAAAAGCCGCTTCTTCTTGCGTATCTTTTGGTTTGGCATTGATAATCATGTTTTCATTTTTTATGCCAGCAACTCTAGCAATGGAGGCATTGATCTCTGCATTAGATATATCATTACCTGTGCCCGCATAACCAGTAAAAATTAATTTAATATTTGGGTTGTCGAGTGTTTTATAAATATTTATTCCTTCAATGGTTCGCTTTAAACTGGTGTTACCAATTTGACTGGATAGTGGCCACTTTTCATTATCATAATGACCATAACCCAACACATGAATATAGGCAATATTGTTATTTTTGTAAGCATACTTTTCGTATTTAGACTCTAACTGTTGGATTAAAAAATTACCAATTGCCGGATGACTAAAAATTAGTAGCAGTGAGAATGATAGGCTTAATAAAACAGCAGATTTTTTAAAAGATTTTCTTATTAGAAAATAAAAGCCAATCAAACCTAATATTAAAATTAGGCCAAATGGCTCAACAAAAAAAGTAATAACTTTCTTTGCTAAGAATAAAATATCCATGAATTAGTTTTAGATGCCTCTAAGCAGTTCGTTAATGCCAACTTTAGAACGAGTTTTGGCATCCACTTGTTTAACGATAACTGCACAGTAAAGTGAGTATGTTCCATCTTTAGATGGCAAGTTTCCGGAGACAACAACCGAACCGGCTGGAATGCGACCGTAAGAGATTTCACCAGTCTCACGGTTAAAGATCTTGGTTGATTGACCAATATAAACGCCCATTGAAATCACAGCGCCTTCTTCAACAATAACACCTTCAACAACTTCAGAGCGCGCACCAATAAAACAATTATCTTCAATAATAGTTGGGCTGGCTTGTAGTGGTTCTAATACGCCACCAATACCAACACCACCAGATAAGTGAACGTTTTTACCAATTTGAGCGCATGATCCAACCGTTGCCCAAGTATCAACCATCGTGCCAGAATCTACATAAGCGCCGATATTAACGTATGAAGGCATCAGTACCGTATCTTTAGCGATAAATGAACCACGACGAGCACTAGCAGGTGGTACCACACGAACGCCAGCTGCGTCAAATTCATCTTTAGACATATCAGCAAATTTTGATGGTACTTTGTCGTAATATTGAGTAAAGCCACCCGACATCGGTACGTTATCTTCTAGTCTAAAAGAAAGCAATACAGCCTTTTTTAACCATTCGTTAACTGTCCAATCGCCAATACCTTGTTGCTGTGCAACACGTTCTTGACCAGAGTCTAACAAGTGTATTGCTTCGGAAACGGCCTGTTTAATTTCTGTTGATGCTGTTTGTGGGTTTAGGTCTGCTCTATTTTCAAAAGCTGATTCAATAATGTCTTTCATTGGAAATATAAATATAGTTGTAAAAAACTAGACATTATATCAGAGGCGCGTTTTGATACATATCAACACATTAATAACCTTATTAATGATATGATATTGAAAATTTATTGAGTGTGTTGTGAGAGAAATTATGAGCCAAGAAAAAATTCAAGTTGATAACTTGTACGAAGAAGGCGAACAGTGGGTACAAAACTTAGGTGAAACCACCGTTCATGCTAAGCGCATGAAAGGAAAATTTAGAAATCTTAAGTGGTTAGCCATTGCAGTTTGGTCACCTTTTTTTATTGGTCCTTATATCACTTGGAATGATCAACAAGCTATTTTGTTTGATGTTGAAAAAAGGCAATATCATTTATTTGATATTACTATTTTTCCACAAGATATTTGGATGTTAACTATGGTTCTGTTATTTTTGGCCATCTTGTTAGCAGCGATGACAACCATACTGGGCCGAGTATTCTGCGGATATTTCTGTTTTCAAACTATTTGGACTGATATTTTTACCAAAGTAGAAGAATTTTTTGAAGGGACACCTGCCAAACGCCGTAAATTAGAAAAAGAATCGTGGGGGTTTAACAAAATCAGAATTAAAACCAGTAAACACCTAGTTTGGGTGGCTATTGCACTATTTTCAGGCATCACTTGGATGTTGTATTTTGGCGTATCGTGGGCTGATTATTTTAATGGAACAGCTTCAAGCACTACTTTAGCAATCACTGGTGCAATCGCTACTGGTGCTTATATCTTTGCAGGTCATATGCGTGAACAGTCTTGCCTGTGGATTTGCCCTTATGCGCGTATTCAGGGGGCAATGGTAGACAAACAAACCATTATGCCGACCTATGATTATTATCGTGGTGAAGAGCGTGGCAAGTTAAAAAAAGGGAAATATTCTGAGGGGCAAGGTGATTGTATTGATTGTAATCAGTGCGTTGCTGTATGTCCAACGGGCGTTGATATTCGTAAAGGCCAAGAGTATGGGTGTATTACTTGTGGCCTATGTATTGATGCTTGCGATTCAGTGATGCTAAAAGTTAGCAAACCTAAAGGTTTGATTAGATATGCTTCTTTAGATGAGCTGGAATTTGGCAAAAAGGCTATTGCTTTGTATAAGCGACCTAGAGTGATTGTGTATTCTACAATTTTATCAATCGCATTTTCAATTTTAGTTTATGGACTACTTAATATCGCACCAATGGATCTTAAAGTGTTGCATGATAGACAGCCATTATTTGTACAGCTTTCTGATGGCTCAATTCGTAATAAATACGAACTTAAGGTGATGAATAAAACTGATAAACCTATGTTGGTTGATATTAGTTTTGATAGTGCAATTAAAAACCTAAAAACAAAAAAAGAGCTCACTGCTATCTCTATACCAACGGGTAACGTTAAGTCTATTTATATTTATTTGAAGGCGTTTGAGCGTGATGTTGGCGATAATAATAATGTAACTTTTGTGGTTAAAAGTGAGCAGGCTACATTAGAATATGAAAGTTCGTTTTTTACCCCTAAGAGTATGCGCTAGATGACTTTTCAAAAAAGCCCAATGATGATGTCAATGTTGGCATTGTTTTTAATTTTGGTTGGTGCCACTGTTTACCGGATTATTACTGCTGTTGAAACAGATCCAGGTATGGTGGTGGAAGATGCTTATTTAAGCGGTGAGCGCTATGGAGAAGTTTTAGCCGCCAAGAGAAAACTAGACGAGCAAGGCTGGATATTAGATTTTTCAGTACCAGAATTGGCTTTATATCAAAAATCACAAACCTACAAAGTTAAGATTTCGCAATACTCTCAAGTATTAAAAGACGCCAAAGTGACGATTGATTTTGAGCGTTCAGTAGGACCAAAAAACAAGTTCTCTATCCCGATGGAATTTGACGGTTCTTTGTATATAGCGAAAGTTAGCCTTCCATTGAAAGGCAGATGGAATGCTATTGTCCAAATTAACAAAGGTAGTTTTTCACATGGCGATTCTAAAGAGTTATGCGCGGTAGTTGATGCTAATGATAAAGGCTGTGATCGTTATAAAGGAAAATATATTCGTTAGTAAGACTATTTCTCTGGGTTTGGTTCAATCTTCGTGACAATGATTATGATGGTGTTCATAAGTTGCCATGAGTTCATCCATTTGATCGGCAAATAGGTCGTTAAAGCTAGAATCTTGTAATATGGATTCTGGTTGTCCCATGCAACAGATATGATGATACAAACACAAAACCTGGGTTGATTCTTTCATGACACGATGTAGATCGTGAGAGACCATCAGTACCGCGCAACCTTGTTGTTGGTGAATATCTTGAATAAGTTTGTATAAATGCATTTGCCCATTAACATCAAGGTTTTGGGCAGGCTCATCAAGAATTAAAACATTGGGTTTTGCTAGTAGTGCCCTTGACAAAAGTACACGCTGAATTTCACCGCCTGATAAGTTTTTTAACTCATTGTTTAAAAGGGCTCCTATGCCGGTTAATGTCGTTATTTCGTGTAAGAATTCAGAGGTTATTTTTTGATTAAGCTTTAAAAAATCTAATACTGAAATTGGGATAAATTCGTTGGGTATAAATTTTTGTGGGGTGTATCCAAACTGAATATTATTTGATTTAACAACACTGCCAGTATCGGGCTTGATTAGCCCTAAAAGAATTTTTATTAATGAGCTTTTGCCAGCTCCATTCGGGCCAATGATCGTAATAAATTCACCCGCTTTAAGTTCAAAACTTACTTTATCAAGTACAGATTTTTCGTGGTGAGTAAGGCTAACTTTATTGACCTTAATGAGAGTTTCAGACATGAAATTAATAATTATTAAAGTAATGATATTTTACAACTTAAGCGCTTGACAAAAATTGGTAAAATCTAGTGCATGTCACATCAGCTTATCTTAATGGATGGTTCGGCGTTTTTGTTCCGGGCTTATTTTTCCACTCTTTCACAAAACTTAACCAATGATGATGGTTTTCCAACAGGGGCAATGTTTGGTGTGATTAATGCAATTAAACATCTGCAACGTCAATACCCAACGGCAAAAATTATTGCAATTTTTGATGCCAAAGGAAAAAACCATCGGCACGATATTTATCCAGAATATAAGGCTCATAGAAAACCTGCAGATGATGAATTAGTAATGCAAATAGAGCCCTTGTATGAGGTGATTCAGGCAATGGGATTTCATTTTATGTGTGTACCTAGTGTTGAGGCAGATGATGTGATTGCTACACTGAGTCGTTGTGCTAATGAAAATAATATGAAAACCATTATTGCTAGTGGCGATAAGGATTTAATGCAATTGGTCAATGGCAATATTAAGCAACTGGATATGAAAGGAAATTTGCTAGATGCAGCAGGCGTTGAACAGAAACTTGGTGTGCGCCCAGACCAGATTATGGATTTTCTAGCACTAACTGGCGATAGTGCGGACAACATCCCAGGTGTACCGAGTGTTGGCCCTAAAACAGCCATTAAATGGTTAGATCAGTTTGACTCTATAGAGGGAATCAAAACTAATGCGCAGAAGATTGGTGGCAAGGTGGGTGAAAAATTAAGAGATAGTTTTGATTTATTAGATTTATCGCATAAGCTGGTAGAGCTAAAATTTGATGTTGATTTGCCTTGTAACGTTCTTGATGATGAGCCTGGGGAGAATACTTCAAAATTAAGAGAGCTTTATCAGCAGTATGGTTTTTCAATGTGGCTTAAGCAATTAGGCAACTCAGCCAATACTGAGCAAGCAGTTAATGCTGACCTTATAGAAAAAAACTTGGTAGAGGAGAAGGTCCAAAATAGAGAAGAGCGTTCCGTATCTTGGCTTGATGAATACACCCAAAATTTAATCTTAGAGCAATCGGATTTTGAAAACCTAATCGAACGGCTAACAAATAGCCGATTATTTGTGTTTGATTTGGAGACAACTTCGCTCGATTATATGAATGCAAAGATTGTAGGCTGGGTATTTTTGCTTAATAAAGATAGTTTTTATATACCTGTTGCACATGACTATTTAGATGCGCCAAAGCAATTAAGTTTTGATGAGGTTTTGAGCAAGTTATCACCTATTTTAGAAGATGCCAACATTCAAAAAATTGGCCAGAATTTGAAATATGATGCCCATGTTTTAGCAAATTATCAAATCTCTTTAAATGGCATTAGTGATGACACCATGGTGAAGTCATATTGTTTAAATTCCGTTGCAACGCGCCACAACATGGATGATTTATCGGAGTTTTATTTGGGGCATACCACCATTCATTTTTCTGATGTTGCAGGTAAGGGTAAAAAGCAAATTACCTTTAATCAGGTGAATATTGACGATGCCTTTCCGTACGCTTGTGAGGATGTGATTGTAACGCATGCGCTTAATCAGGCATTAGAGGACGATTTGGCGCAATATCCAAAATTAGCCAGATTGTATCAAAATATAGAAATACCACTCATTCAAGTGCTATTACGCATGGAGCGTAATGGTGTTGCTTTGGATATAGGCGCACTTAATGTACAGCAAATTGATATTGCTTCACAGATGAAAGCTATCGAATCTCAAGCGTTTGAATTAGCCGGTGAAACGTTTAATTTAGAATCACCAAAACAAGTTCAACAGGTTCTGTTCTCAGAAGAGGGCCTAGGTTTAGAGGCAAAGAAAAAGACACCAAAAGGCGCACCTTCTACTAACGAAGAAGCGTTGAAATTATTAGATCATCCGTTGGTTGATTTAATTTTAAATTATCGAACTTTGACCAAGTTAAATTCGACTTATTTAGAAGCATTGCCAAAACAAATTGATCTTAATACCAATCGTTTACACACTTCGTACCATCAAGCAGTGACTGCAACGGGTAGATTGTCTTCGTCAAATCCAAACTTGCAAAATATTCCAATTCGAACCGAACAAGGCGCGCGTATTAGAGGGGCTTTTATTGCAGATCAGGGTAATGTAATTATTGCTGCTGATTATTCTCAGATTGAGCTTCGAATTATGGCGCATATTTCACAAGATGCACATTTATTAGAGGCATTCAATAACAATATGGACGTGCATAGTGCAACCGCCTCAATGATGTTTGGTGTGCCACTTGATAAGGTGACTAAAGATCATCGTCGCAACGCTAAGGCGATTAACTTTGGGCTGATTTATGGCATGAGTGCTTTTGGTTTAGCAAAGCAAATTGATGTTTCTAGAACAGAGGCAAAACAATATATTGATGCCTATTTTGAAAACTATCCAGGGGTGTTGAATTATATGAACAATATTAAGGAAACAGCCAAGGCTCAGGGATATGTTGAAACAGTGATGGGCAGGCGTTTGTACTTGCCACAAATTAATGCCAAGAATAAAATGTTACAACAACATGCCCTACGCACAGCAATCAATGCGCCAATGCAAGGCTCATCTGCTGATATTATTAAAAAAGCCATGTTAGATGTTGATGCGTGGATTGGACAGAATAATTCTGATATTAAAATGATTATGCAGGTGCATGATGAGTTGGTTTTTGAAGTGAAAGCTCAAAAGGCAGATGAATTTGCACATAAAATAAAAACATTGATGAGCGATACTTATCCACTGGACATTCCATTAGTGGTTGATGTTGGGATTGGCAGCTCTTGGCAAGAAGCACACTAAACTAATTCATTATGAAAGAACAACTGCAAGCATTATTAACACAAAGTTTAGAGAAATTATTGACTGATGGTGTGTTAAGTGAATTGCCTGATAATATTCGTATTGACCACTCTAAAGATAAATCTCAAGGCGATTTTGCCTCTAATATTGCGATGGTCTTGTCTAAGCAAGCTGGTTGTGCGCCACGTGATTTAGCTGAGAAAATTGTTACAAATTTACCCAGCACTACCGAGATTAAAAAAACAGAAATCGCAGGACCTGGGTTTATTAATTTTTTCATGTCGCAAGGCTCTAATGCTTCGGTAGTAAGCCAAATTATGGAACAGGGCAAGCATTACGGGCTGTCCGATATAGGCGCTAAAAAGCGTGTGTTATTGGAGTTTGTATCGGCTAATCCAACTGGGCCATTACATGTGGGCCATGGGCGTGGTGCGGCGTATGGTGCAACGGTTGCAAATTTATTACGCGCCGTTGGTTTTGAAGTGGATAACGAATATTATGTGAATGATGCGGGACGTCAAATGGATATTTTGGCAACGTCGGTTTATTTGCGTTATGTTGAGACGGATCGATTCCCAGATAATGGCTATCAAGGTGATTATATCATTGATATTGCCAAACAAATTAGTGGCATTGATAAGGTGGATATTTTTGCCAATGTTTATGCTGATGAAAAAGATGGCGGTGATAAGGAAAAGCACATTGATGATTTAATTGCTAATTGCAAAACGTTGTTGGGCAATGACTACAAACAAGTGTTTGATTTAGCTATCAATCACATTTTGAGTGGCATTAAGGTAGATTTATCTGAGTTTGGTGTTGAGTATCAGAGGTGGTTTTCTGAACAATCTTTGGTAGATAGTGGGCTATCCAAAACCACAGTCGATGCCCTACAAAGTTCTGGCTATATTTATGAAAAAGAAGGTGCGCTTTGGTTTAAAACCACTGATTTTGGCGATGATTTAGACCGTGTTGTGGTGCGTGACAATGGTTTGCATACCTACTTTGCCTCAGATATTGCTTATCACTTAGAGAAGTTTGAGCGTGGTTATGACAAAATTATCAACATTTGGGGTTCGGATCATCATGGTTATATTGCCAGGGTTAAAGCTTCGATTAAGGCGCTTGGCCATGATGAGAGCAAACTAGAGATCTTATTAGTGCAGTTTGCTAACTTATATCGCAGTGGTAAAAAGATTGCGATGTCGACCCGTAGCGGTTCATTTGTTACATTGGAAGAATTGCGTAATGAAGTGGGTAATGATGCAGCGCGTTTTTTCTATGTACTTAGAAAATCTGAGCAACATATGGACTTTGACCTTGACTTGGCTAAGTCAAAAACAAATGAAAATCCTGTATTTTATATCCAATATGCGCATGCACGTATTTGTTCGGTGCTTAAACAAGATAGTGGTGATGGCGCATTAGCAGATTTATCACGATTAGATCATGAGTTAGAAACTACATTGATTAAACAATTAAACCGATATAAAGATGTTGTTAAATCTTCGGCGTTGAATTATGAGCCACATGTGTTGGCTTATTATTTGCGTGAATTGGCTGGTGATTTTCATAGTTATTATAATGGCAGTGAATTTCTGGTTGAAGACAACACACTTAGAAGTTCTCGGTTGCTACTTATTAGTTCTGTAAAACAAGTGTTGGCAAATGGGTTGGGCTTGTTAGGCGTGAGTGCACCTGACTCAATGTGAGCGATCAAGCACAAAGAAATCAAGCCCTAGACATTACACAATCTTATATTGTCCAAGCGCCTGCTGGTTCGGGAAAAACCGAATTGTTAACACAGCGCTATTTAAAATTATTAGCTAACTGCTCTGATCCTGAGAGCGTTATTGCTATGACGTTTACCAATAAAGCAGTTGATGAAATGTTGGATCGGGTACTATCCGCTTTAAAATCTAGCGTCCAAGCAAAACCAAAACAAGCACACAAACAACTAACGCATCAACTAGCCTGTGCGGTAATGCAACGCTCGGATGATCTAAATTGGCAACTATTGCAAAATTCAAAACGGCTAAAAATACTAACCATCGATGGCCTTTCTAGTTTGATTGCTAATCGTTATCCATTAAGATCACAATTAGTGCCTCGTAAGATTATGGCGCAGCAATGGGAGCAAGATCGAGCCTATCGGTATGCAGCTGAGCAAACACTACTAATGATTGACGATCATCAACACGGCAAACCAATTGCTGATTTATTGTTGTATTTAGATAATAATGTTGAAAAATTTTACCGCTTGGTTATGCAAATGTTATCTAAGCGCGATCAGTGGTTGCGTCGCTTGTATCGGGAAGATACAATGAATTTAGAAGTATTAAAATCAAGCGCTGAACAAATTATTACCCAATATTTAATGTCTTTGGAGGTATTGGCTAAGCCTTATCTGGATGCGAATTTTTTTGCATTAATGGGCGCTAGTACAGATAAGGAATGTGCGTGTGTTGATTCATTACCAGGCCATCAACTCAAGGATTTGGTAAAGTGGCAAAGTATCCAGAAGCTTTGTTTAAACAAAAGCGGAAAATGGCGCAAAAAACTTGATAAAAACACTGGTTTTCCACCCGATCTAAAAACACAAAAAACAGAGTTATTGGCGTTATTTAATACGTTATCAGCACATGAATCGTTACAAGAAGCATTACAACAAGTATCAATATTGCCAGACGTTGATTTCTCTCAAGCACAATTTGACACACTAACAACGATTGCTGAAGTTTTGAAGTTGTGTGTAGCACAACTAGCTTTGTACTTTGAGCGTGAGCAAGTGCATGATTTTATTGAAGTTGGGTTGAATGCTAATCAGGCATTAAAAGACCAATTAGGTGTTAGTGACGCAGTGCTTTTTTTGGATTACAAAGTACAGCATTTGTTGATTGATGAGTTTCAAGACACATCAACTTCGCAGTTTAACACCATTAAAAAGCTGATTAAACCTTGGCAGGACAATGAAGGTAAAACACTATTTATTGTGGGCGACCCTATGCAATCAATTTATCGATTTAGAGAATCTCAAGTTGGTCTATTTCTGCAAGTGAAAAATAAAGGCATTGCAGATATCAAACCGAATTCATTGGTATTGAATGCTAATTTCCGTTCCTCGAAAAGTATTGTTGATGGCAATAATCACTTTTTTCAGACTATTTTTCCAAAAAATAATGATATTTACCAAGGGGCTATTTCTTATTCGCCTTCACAATCTGCTTCAAGCGACGAAGACGATCAAGCAATCAACTTTTATCCTTTTGCTTATAATCAGCTTTCACGAGAAGCAGAATCAGTCAGTAGTATTGTAAAAAATATGCTAGCATCAGATCGGCATAGCGATATTGCCATCTTGGTACGAAATCGCTCGCACTTGCAAAAGATTGCCCAGCAACTCACTCAAGATAAGATTGTATTTGAATCACTCAAAATCACTAAATTGAAAGAACATCTTTTAACGCGTGATTTATTTTCATTAACCAAAGCGTTATTACATTTAGGCGATAAGTTGGCATGGCTTAGTGTATTAAGGTCACCTTGGTGTGGGCTTATCTTGGATGATTTGTTGATTTTATCTGAGGATGACGATTGCATTATTTACGATAAATTAAGCGATGAAACAATATTGGCAAGGTTAAGCCAAGAAGGTCGAGCAAGGGTTAAGCATCTTCAGTGTTGCTTGCAGGATTCGGTTAATAATCAAGGAAGATTTAATTTTATTGAGTTATTAACACATGCGATAAATCAATTAGGTGTTATAGATGTTTTATCAAAAACTGATTCAATCATTAAGGATCAATTTTTGCAAATTATTGCAAATTGTGAACAACAACAATCACTTGATACTAAGACAATTGAAAGTGCCTTGGATGAGCTATATGCACCCAGTGAACAGTCAAACGTTAAACTAATGACCATCCACCAATCAAAAGGTTTAGAATTTGATACGGTTATTATTCCGGGCCTAGGTGGCAAGCCTAAGAGTGATGATTCTCCGATGATGCATATGAAAGAATTTGCTGATCAATCCTTATTGTTAGCACCTGTCAAATCTTCAATTGATACTGTAGAAAGCAAAATTTATGCTTATTTAAAGTTTGTTGAGTCTCAACAAAATAAATTTGAAACCATGCGTCTATTGTATGTGGCGATGACGCGTGCTAAGCGTAAATTACACTTGATGGGCGCAGTGAATAAATCCAATAAAGCAGTTTCTACTTCATTGTTGGCGTTGTTGATGCAATTTTATCAGCATAAATTTGAAGATATTGACGATACTCAAGATGCAACTAAAAATTTGAGCGCGCCAGACTTAAAAAGATTTTCTCAGTTAAAGGCGCCAAAGATTAAGCAGCAAACTGATGGCGAGTTGGTTGAATATCAACAAAGTTTTGAACGTTTATTTAAAAGTCTTTTAGGTACTTTAGTGCATCAGTATTATGAGTATGGTTTATTTTCTCCAAGCGAGCAGAATATTCGCAATCGACTGATTGAAATTGGCATGCCACCTAATGACATGCAACATTGGCAAACCTATATTATCAGATTATTAGATAACACAAAGAATGATTCGCAGTTTGATTGGTTATTTAAAGAGCGCCCATCTACTTTGGTAGAGGCAGAATTTGTCATAGGAGAAAATACAATCGTTATTGATCGTTTATTTATTGATAATGATATTTTATGGGTTATTGATTTTAAAACGGCCGAACTTTTAGATGATGAATCGTTAGAGCAATTTATACACCGACAACAATCAAAACATGCCGAGCAGTTATTGTTTTATAAAGAGACATTGTCAAATATTTATAACAATCCAATCAAGTGCGCACTTTATTGTCCTAGCATTAGTCGGTTGATTGAAATAGCGCACTAATCATAGCTGTTGCATCACATCCTGCCTCAAGTGCTTGCCGTTGGTTAGAAAAATCAATGCCACCAATACCAACAATCGGAATATTTAGCATTTGCTTTGCTTGGCTAATGACATCAAGTGAGCAGTGCGTGGCATTAGGCTTAGTGCTTGATGGAAATAGTGCACCAAAGGCAACGTAGTTGGCACCTTGCTTTTGTGCACCAAGCGCTAAAGCAATATTGCCATAACACGATACTCCAATAATGGCATTGTCGCCCAATTGGTGCCTAGCCCATTCTACAGGTTTATCGTTTTTACCAAGGTGAACACCATCTGCCCCTACTTTTTGTGCTAGGTTGATATCATCATTAATGATAAATAAAGTATTATGTCTCGAACATAGTTGTTGTAATTGTTTTGCTTCATCGAGTTTAATCGATGTATTGGCTGTTTTATGGCGGTATTGCAGTATACTAACTTTATGCGAGATGATAACTTGTTCTACTTTATTAATATCAAGTGTTTTGTTAGGTGTTATGGCATAAATACTACTAATTTTTTTATGATGCACAATGGTTAGCTTTCAATTAAGACACAATCTATTAATCACAGTTTTTATTATAGTGATTATCATCGCCATGTGGCTTTTGATGAGAGGATTATCGTATTCTTTTACTGCGTTGCAAGAGAAAGAACCAGCTCCTTTGACACAGAATGAGCTTGTATCAAAGGAAGTTTCTTATATGGAGAAGATTGATAATTTTTCTTTGCAAGAGTTTAATAAAAACAACCAGCTTTCACACTTTGTTAATGCAAAAAGCTATTTTAATTTTAAAAACACACCTGCAATCTTAATCGGTCCAAAAGTAACTACTTATGATAAAAATGGTAATAAAGATTACATTTTAACTGCCGAGCGTGCCAACTATTTAGACAGTGGTGAAATCAAATTTAAAGGCAAGGTGAATGTACATTCTGGCTCTGGAGTAACTCATAAAATGAAAACTAAAGAGTTGTTGGTTGGCACAAAAACAGATGACTTAATTAGTAACAAAAAGGTGACTTATCTGGGTGAGAATGCAAGGATTGTTTCCCAGGGCATGCATATGAAAACCAAAGACGACAAAATGAAACTTACGGGCAAGACACTCATTAAGCAAGATAGTGGTGGAAAAATATTAACAAAAGATCTTAATATTGACCAGTCAAATGGACAGAAGCATTATTACTCAAAGCATGATACGACTTATCTAGCCAAAGAAGATACGATTTATTCTGTAGGCATGGATTTAGACATGAAAAATGAACTAATGCACCTTTTAGGTAAGGTGAAAATTCTACAAAATACAGGCACTAAAATCAATACTAAAGACCTCGTAGTTGATCAATCAAATGATGGCGATATTTATCGAACTAAAGAAAAAATACATTATCAATCAAGACTTGCTAATATTCGTGCGGTAGGCATGCATTATGATGCCAAGAGAAGAAAGATTAAATTAACCGGTGGTGTGACAGGGCGTTATGAATAAAAGATATTTGCTATTACTGTGTTTGGTGTTTGGTAATGCTTTTGCTCTGCCAGAGGATGCAAATTCACCCATTGAAGTTAAGGCATATACGGTAGTTATTGATGAGCCCAACGGGCTGAGTACTTATACGGGCAATTCTCAAGTGAAGCAAGGCTCTTTAATGCTGGATGCCGAGAAGATAGAATTGTTTAGTAATCAAAAAGAAGTAACAAAGGTAATTGCTGTGGGTAGTAGAGAGAAGTTGGCACATTACAAACAAAACCAACCTAATCAACCTCGCTTTGTTGAAGCGACAGCAATGAATATCACTTATTTAATTAATAAAGAGTTTGTGCATTTAAAAGGCAAGGCGCATTTCATACAAGGATTTGACTCATTTAGTGGCGGTACTTTGGACTATGATATTGCAAATGATAGAGTTATTGCTGAAAAATCAGAAGATGGTGCTCAAAGGGTTAAATTTAAAATTAAACTATAGTGAGTGCAATTACAGCGACCGTCTATGGCAAGGTTCAAGGTGTTTGGTTTCGTGGATCAACTCAGCAAAAGGCAAACGAGCTGGGGATTACTGGTTGGGTTAAAAACACCATGGATGGAAATGTAGCACTTGAAGCTCATGGTAAAAAACTGCAATTAGAAGCTTTAATTGATTGGCTTGCTAAGGGCCCAAGTTATAGCCAAGTAGAACACTTAGATGTTAAGTGGATAGAGTCAAGTACTGAATATGGTTCTTTTAGTATTAGACATACATAATAAAATATGTAAAAATTATGTTTTTATTGCCACTTTAGTCTAAACGCTGTAGAATACAAAAACCATTCGTAAAAAACGGAGAATAAATCATGCAAGTTCAAGAAATTATGTCAACCAATGTTAAAACAGTCACCCCTGACCAACTGGTCAAAGACATCGCCATTTTAATGGTGATGGATCATATCAGTGGTGCCCCTGTGGTTGACGATGATAACAACTTAGTTGGCATCATCTCTGAAAAAGATATCTTGCAACATATGTTTCCCAAGCTTGACGAAGTCATGAGCGACACTTACTTTGATTTTGAAAACATGGAGCACAACTATAAAGACACCATGAATGTTAAGATTGGTGAGCTCATGACCAAAGAAGTGGCCAGTATTGATTTAGACATGCCTTGTCTAAAGGCAGCAAGTACCATGTGGCTTAAAAGATTTAGAAGAATTCCAGTTACCCACAAAGGCAAGTTAGTTGGCATTGTCAGTATTGGCGATGTACATCGTGCTATTTTTAAATCTTGCATGAGTGGCGATTAATTTTTTAACCTATTGTAGAAGCATAATTAGCGATACTTCTTAGTTAATTTTTATCTCTTTTTAGTGGTGTATCCCTAAGGGGATATATTACGATATCACCATAAAATAATACGCTAAAAATCGCTGTCGGTATAATTTCGCCTTTTAGATTAATATAGGATTAGACATGTCAAAATTAGTCCCGCCACATGGCAGCGACACAATTAATGCATTAGCATTATCAGGCGATGCATTAGCAGCAGAATTAGTAAGAGCAGAATCACTTCCAAAAATCACTTGTTCTTCTAGAGAAGAAGGCGATATTGTGATGTTGGGTATCGGTGGTTTTAACCCGTTAGATGGTTTTATGGGTAAAGCTGATTGGCAAGGCGTTTGTGACAATATGACAATGGCTAATGGTTTATTTTGGCCAATCCCAGTAACGCTATCAACAGACGATGAAGATGTATCTGAAGGCGATGAAGTTGCATTAGTAAGTAGCAAGTCTGGCGATATTCTTGCAACAATGACAGTGACTGAAAAATACACCATTGACAAAGATCATGAGTGTGAGACAGTTTACAAAACAACTGAAGACGCACATCCAGGCGTGGTAATGGTTCAGGCGCAAGGCAAATATAATCTTGCAGGCCCTATTAAAGTATTATCAGATGGAGGCTTCCCAGCTAAGTTTGGTGATTTATATATGACACCAGCTGAGACTCGTGCCTACTTTGACGAGAAAGGCTGGAAGACAATTGCAGCATTCCAAACGCGTAACCCAATGCACCGTTCACACGAATACTTAGCAAAAATCGCAGTAGAGATTTGTGATGGCGTAATGATTCATTCAGTATTAGGCGGACTTAAAGCGGGCGATATTCCTGCTGATGTTCGCTCAGAGGCAATTTCAACATTGATTGACAATTACTTTGTGCCTAATACAGTATTACAATCTGGCTACCCATTAGACATGCGTTATGCAGGCCCTCGTGAAGCATTACTTCATGCATTATTTAGACAAAACTATGGTTGCTCACACCTAATTGTTGGTCGTGACCATGCGGGTGTTGATGACTACTATGGTCCGTTTGATGCACATAATATTTTTGATGAAATTCCAGAAGGTTCTTTAGTAACACAACCACTTAAGATTGACTGGACGTTCTGGTGTCATGAGTGTGGTGGCATGTCTTCAATGAAGACTTGTCCGCATGAAGCAAAAGATCGTGTATTGCTATCAGGCACTAAAGTTCGTAAGATGCTTTCAGATGGTGAAGATTTACCACCAGAGTTTTCTCGCCCTGAAGTAGCTAAGGTCTTGCAAGTTTACTATGCTGGTATTAAGGACGAAGATAAAGTAGAAATTAAGATGAGCGGTCACTCAGCTAAATAAAGTAAAGATATTTATTAAAAGAAAAAAGACTATTAGTATATAATTATCGAGTTTTTTGAATTTCTAATTCAGAAATTCGATATTTTTAAGTGTGATTAACAAACCCTAAGGAGGACAAATGGATTTCACTACAACGCCAATTGCGGCTTTAGCAATAGCTGATAATGGTATCGGCTGGGCAGACATGCAAACGTATGTTACTGTCATGATTGCATTAGTTATTGTGATGACAATAGCTGATTTACTACATAAGAAGAGTGCAACATACTTTTTCCAAGCAGCTGAAAAAGCGGAAGAATTATTAGCAGCAGGTGAAGCAGAAGCTTCTATTGGAAATGAATCTGGCAGATTAAAGCAGCTTAGCTCTGGCGATAAAATGAATGCATTGGTTGGTACAGTAGCAATTGATGTTGCAACAGCTGGTGAGTTTTCTAACCCAACTCGTCGTTTAGTACATATTCTTACGATGTGGGGTTTTGTTTTCTTCGCTGCTACAACAGCGATTATTATTTACGGGGAAGCTGAAAATACAATGCTTGCAACGATATGGAATATTGGTGCAATTATATTGTTAGTTGGCAGCTGGTGGTTCTGGGTTAGCTTTAAAGTTGATTGTCAGGCTGAAGGCCAATCACTATTCCAAATTGATCTTAGAAAGGACATTTTCTCGTTGGGCTTAATGTTTACTTCTTTATCAACATTAGGTTGGGCGTACACTGGTGGTGGCGACACTGGATGGTTTACTTTCGTAATCATTTCAACAGCTGCATTATTTGGTAGTGTTTACTGGTCTAAATTCTCTCATATGTTCTTTAAGCCTGCAGCGGCTTACAACAAACGTATCATTGAAGCTAATGGTACTAATGAGAACTTACCTCATGAGACAAGAGATGATGAGTGGCAGCAGAATAGACATTCAATGGAGCTTTTAAAAGATGCACCAATGGATATGGGTCTAGGTATTAAGCGTGAAGCGCCAAAGCATTACTAATATTGATTAACTAATTTAAGAAGAGAGGAAAATAATATGCCAACTTTTGTATATATGACTCGTTGTGATGGTTGTGGACACTGTGTAGATATCTGCCCATCTGACATTATGCACATCGATAAGAAATATCGTCGTGCCCTAAATATTGAACCTAACATGTGTTGGGAGTGTTACTCATGTGTTAAAGCATGTCCACACCAAGCAATTGACGTACGTGGTTACGCAGACTTTGCACCACTAGGTCACAGTGTTCGTGTAATTCGTGATGAAAGAAAAGGTACGATTGCATGGAGAGTTAAATTCCGTGACGGTCGTGTTAAGAATTTCTTATCACCAATCACTACACAGCCATGGGGAACTAAGATTCCTAACTTCAGAAATGAAGCAGAGCCTACTCAAGCGCAACGTGATGGTGAATTACTAGCATTTGAGCCAGAGTCAATTCGTTTAGATGATGGTGATTTACATACGTTAGAGTCTAACGGTTTAGAACTTAAAGAAGGAGTGTACTACTAATGGGTTACAAGACAATTACAGAAGACAACATTGATATTTTAGTTGTCGGTGCAGGTTTGGGTGGTACAGGTGCCGGTTATGAAGCAAGATACTGGGGTCGTGATAAGAAGGTCGTAATTGCTGAAAAAGCAAACATCGATCGTTCTGGTGCGGTTGCTCAAGGTCTATATGCGATTAACTGTTACATGGGTACGCGTTGGGGTGAAAACAACCCTGAAGATCATGTACGTTATGCACGTATGGACTTAATGGGTATGGTTCGTGAAGATTTAGCTTTTGATATGGCTCGTCACGTTGACTCCGCAGTACATAAATTTGAAGAGTGGGGCTTACCACTAATGAGAAATCCAGAGACAGGCGCTTACATGCGTGAAGGTCGCTGGCAGATTATGATTCATGGTGAATCTTACAAGCCTATCGTTGCTGAAGCAGCGAAAGTAAACGCTGATAAGACTTACAACCGTATCATGGTTACACATTTATTAATGGACGATGCACAAGCAAATCGTGTTGCAGGTGCTGTTGGTTTTAACGTACGTACAGGTAACTACCACGTATTTAAATCTAAGACAGTTATCTGTGGTGCAGGCGGTGCATCTAACATCTTTAAGCCACGTTCAGTGGGTGAAGGCGCAGGTCGTGTATGGTACGCACCATGGTCTTCAGGTTCTGCTTATGCATTAATGATTGAAGCAGGCGCTAAGATGACACAGATGGAAAATCGTATCGTACTTGCTCGATTTAAAGATGGTTATGGTCCAGTTGGTGCATACTTCTTACACCTTCACACATACACGCAAAATGCGTATGGCGAAGAGTATGAGTCTAAGTGGTTCCCAGCATTAACGAAGATGGTTGGTAAAGCGTATCTTGATACAGAAAACCAACATTTCTCTCACAAGCCAATTCCAACTTGTTTACGTAACCACGCATTTATTTCTGAAGTAGCTGCAGGTCGTGGTCCAATCCACATGGTAACAGTTGAAGCATTCCAAGACCCTCACTTAGAAGAAGTAGGATGGGAAAACTTCCTAGGTATGACTGTTGGTCAAGCGGTATTATGGGCTGCAACAGACATTGATCCTAAGTATATTAACCCTGAATTAACAACTTCTGAGCCATACGTAATGGGTTCACATGCTACTGGTTGTGGTGCATGGTGTTCAGGTCCTAAGGATATTTCAGGCGATATTCCTGAGTATCACTGGGGTTACAACCGTATGATGACAGTTGACGGTTTATTTGGTGCAGGTGATGCTGTTGGTGGTAC
>CAZOAA010000023.1:0-24933 GCA_964577715.1 uncultured Candidatus Thioglobus sp.
TGTAAATAGCCATTTGGCTCAGGCGGAAAACGAGTTTGGATCGATGAGTGTAAGCCAGAATCCAAATCTTCATTGATTTGATTGCGAATAAAATTGGTTGTTTCTACTGGCGCGTTGTCGCTCATAATTCAAACTTAGAAAATAATGCGCAAATTATATCATTAAACACTCATACTGATATATTGCGCATTGCACGTAGTAAAATCTATTTTATGAAAATTGCAATTGTAAAACTCTCAGCACTTGGTGATATTATTCACGCTATGGTTGCACTGCAATTTATCAAGCAACATTTTCCTGATTCAACTATTGATTGGGTTGTGGAAGAAAGTTTTAAAGGTGTTTTAGTTAACAATCCAGACATTAATAAAATACATACGGTTAATATTAAAAAAGCTAAGCAAAAAAAATCTTTTGTATTATTATTTCAAGAATTAAAAAAACTCAGAAAATTACAAAAATATGATGTAGTTATCGATGCTCAAGGGTTAATTAAATCTGCTATTGTTTCAAGGCTGGTTAAATCTAATCGAGTCAGTGGGTTTGATAAGCATTCAATACGCGAATCACTCGCATCTATTCTGTACAGCCATACAACAACTATTGCTTATGATGCAAATACAATTGATCGTAATATAAGGGTGATTTGTAATCCTTTAAATATTAAAGTATCGAGTCAAGAAATTATTCATAAAAAACCATTTTTGTTTACAAGAAGCAGCGTAAAAATTCCCGGCAAGCCTTATATTGTTTTTATTATTGGCTCAACCTGGGAGAGTCGAAATTATCCAAAAGAAAAGTTTGTGCAAATAGCACAATCTTTGCAAATTAATTGCTTAGTGGCTTGGGGCAGTAGTTCAGAAAAAGTAAAGGCAAATTGGATGGCTAAGCAATCAGAATTTATTAATGTATTGCCAAAGCTTGATTTAGACGATTTAAAGCAAATCATTCAGTGTTCTAGCCTTTTAATTGGAAATGATACTGGCCCTACACATATGGCTTGGGGTTTAAATGTGCCATCTATTACTTTATTTGGTCCTACACCAGTGAATAGAGTTTATCAAACACCAATCAATAAAGTGTTAAAATCAAATTCCATAGTAGATCATTTTAAGTTGGATAAAAATGATTATTCTATCTCAGAGATCAAAGTAGAGGATATAGTAAAAATGTCAAAAGACTTATTAAGGGGGAAACTATGAAGATAACCATTGCCGGCACCGGCTATGTAGGCCTTTCCAACGCCATGCTTTTATCCCAAAAGCATGAAGTTATTGCCCTTGATATTGACCCCTCTAAGATAGACAAACTAAACAATAAAATCTCGCCAATAGTTGATGCTGAGATTACAGATTTTATAACCAATAAAGACCTTAACTTTACAGCTACGCTAGATAAAGAACTAGCTTATAAAGATGCTGACTTTGTCATCATTGCTACACCAACAGATTACGACACAGTTAGTAACTATTTTAATACCACTTCAGTAGAAGCAGTCATTCAAGATGTAATAGATATTAATCCAAATGCCATAATGATTATTAAATCAACCGTTCCAGTTGGTTATACTCGAGATATTAAAAATAAGTTTAATAATGACAATATTATCTTCTCACCAGAGTTTTTAAGGGAAGGTTTAGCGCTATATGACAATCTTTATCCGTCACGAATTATTGTGGGTGAGCAATCAGATAGGGCAAAAGTGTTTGCAGGCCTTCTGTCAGAAGGGGCCATTAAAGATAATATAGATGTTTTATTTACTGATTCTACTGAAGCGGAGGCAATTAAACTTTTTAGTAATACTTATTTGGCGATGCGTGTCTCATATTTTAATGAACTAGATTCTTATGCTGAAGCGCATAAACTAGATTCGAAACAAATTATTGAAGGCGTAAGCCTAGATCCTCGTATCGGTAGTCATTATAATAATCCGTCATTTGGGTATGGGGGTTATTGTCTGCCTAAAGATACTAAACAACTCAGGGCCAATTATCAAGATGTTCCTAATGCCTTAATTAGTGCTATTGTTGATGCTAATACTACCAGAAAAGACTTTATTGCAGATCAAATTCTTGCTAAAAACCCTAAAGTAGTTGGAGTGCACCGTCTTATTATGAAGTCAGGTTCTGATAACTTTAGAGCATCATCTATTCAAGGCATCATGAAACGCATTAAATCTAAAGGTATCGAAATAGTAATTTATGAGCCGGCGTTGGAAGAAGATGAATTCTTTCGCTCTAAGTTAATTAAAGACCTAAATGCATTTAAAGAAATTAGCGATATAATTGTTGCCAATAGAATGGTAGATGAGTTAAATGATGTTAAGGACAAAGTTTATACGCGAGATTTATTTAACTCAGATTAGGTAACACAAGGAATAAAATGAAAATATTAGTAACAGGCGCCGCAGGATTTATCGGATCAGCTTTATCCATCAGATTGTTAGACAGGGGAGATGAAGTAATAGGTATTGATAATCTTAATGATTATTATGATCCTAAGTTAAAGGAAGCAAGGATGGCTCGCCATTTAGATCATCCAAATTTTACCCACGTCAATATAAACCTTGAAGACAGGGAAGGCATTAAGAAACTATTTGAAAAAGAAAAACCTCAAGGTGTGGTTAACCTTGCAGCTCAAGCTGGTGTTCGCTATTCTATTGAAAATCCATTGGCTTATGTGGATACTAATCTAGTCGGGTTTGCGCATATTTTAGAGGGTTGTCGACATAACAGTGTCAAGCATTTGGTTTATGCTTCATCTAGCTCTGTTTATGGTTCAAACACATCTATGCCATTTTCAATCCATGATAATGTGGACCATCCTTTGAGTTTATATGCGGCCACTAAAAAAGCCAATGAACTGATGGCGCATACGTATAGTAATTTATACAACTTGCCAACCACAGGCCTTAGGTTTTTTACTGTTTATGGTCCATGGGGTCGTCCAGATATGGCTTTATTTAAATTTACCAAAGCAATGTTAGAGGGTGAATCTATCCCAGTGTTTAATTACGGTAAGCATCGTCGAGACTTTACTTACATTGATGATATTGTTGAAGGCGTGATTCGAGTGTTAGATAGGCCTGCACTATCAAATTCTGATTGGGACGGCTCTGATCCAGATTCTGGAACCTCTAAAGCGCCATGGCGTGTTTATAATATTGGCAACAATGCACCTGTTGAATTAATGGATTATATTAGTGCACTAGAAGATGCATTGGGAATCGAAGCTGATAAAGAAATGTTGCCACTACAAGATGGCGATGTGCCTGACACATATGCCAATGTTGAAGATCTGGTTAAGGAGTTTAGTTATAAACCCGATATGGAGGTAAAACAAGGCGTATCAAACTTTGTTAAATGGTATAGAGAATATCATAATTGCTGATGAATAGTCTTTGTCGATTTCTGATTGATTCGTTACAACAGCCAATGAGTATTTAATCATTCAAAATACGAGTATGCTTTATATCTGCCATTAATAAATTTGAGTCAATATGGGGAGAATTGACAAGCCAATGCATAAATTATCCATTGTTATTATTACAAAAAACGAAGAAAAATTCATAACAGATGCTATTAAATCCTCTTTGTTTGCAGATGAAATATTAATATTAGATAGTGGTTCAACGGATAATACCTGTGTTATTGCCAAAGATCTAGGAGCAAAGGTAGGGACTCAAGATTGGTTGGGTTTTGGCGCTCAAAAAAATAAAGCAGTAGAGTTAGCAAAAAATGATTGGGTGTTTGTTCTAGATTCGGATGAAAGAATCACACCTGAATTGCAAGATGAAATTATTTTTACATTAAAAAATCCTCAATTTGATGGTTATCGAATAGCAAGGTTAAATAATTTTTTTGGCAAAAATATTAAAACTTGCGGCCTTTATCCTGATTATAGCATTCGTCTTTTTAACAGACAGAGGGGAAAATTTAACGACGTTACGGTGCATGAAAGTGTGCAGATTAATGGCACTATAGGCAAGCTAAAAAACCACATGATTCATTTAGCTTATGAGACGGTCGATGAATTTATTATTAAGCAAAGAAGGTATGCATCTTTAAGTCACAAAAAGAGAAATAAATTTAAGGCACTTATTAACCCATTTTGGACTTTTTTTAAAATATATTTTATCAAGTTCGGTTTTTTGGATGGCTGGCATGGGTTTACCATAGCAAGGTTGTATGCCAAATACACTTTTTGGAAGTACATTAAGTGAGAATATTAATACTTAAATTTAAAACTATTGGGGATGTGCTACTAGTAACACCTTTAATGAATAATTTAAAGCATTTTTATCCAGAATCATTAATTGATATTGCTGTAAATTCTGGAACTGAAGAAACGCTAACTTTAAACCAAAATATAAATAGAATATTAACTTATAATCGTGAAAAAAATAGAAACACGTCAATATTAAAGAAGATTTACAGAGAGTATAAGTTTGTTAAAGTTATCAATAATAATAAGTACGATATTGTTATTGATCTAGATGAAGGCGACAGAGGTGCAATTATTACAATGTTTACTGGCGCTAATATAAAAGTTGGCAGTGATTCTGTTAGGTCTAAATTATTAAAGAGTGCTTATACTAATTTCTTGCCAAAAAGGTCTAGTAAACATACTGTTGAGGTAAATCTTGACGCGTTGCGTGTGTTAAATATTCCAATTAAAGAAAAGAAAGTTGAAATTTTCTGGAGTAAAAACGATGAAAAAATTATTAATAAGAGATTATTAAATACTAATAATTTTATTCATATTCATCCATTCTCTAGAGTTGATTTAAAAGAGATTAGCACTACATCTGTAGCAACGATTATTGATTTTTGTGAAATAAATTTAGGGATTAAAGTTGTTCTTACTTCGGCACCAGAAAAAAAAGAGTTAGGCAAGTCAAAAAAAATATTGAGTTTATGTAATTCACGCCCAATTAACCTATCTGGAGAACTAACTTTAAAACAGGTAGCCGTTGTTAATAAAAATGCAAATTTTTTTATAGGTGTTGATACTGCAATTATGCATATTAGTGCTGCAAATGATACGCCTGTATTGGCATTTTTTGGCCCCACTAGTTCAAATATTTGGGGCCCTTGGGATAATGATTTAGTAAAGCATGAGTTTGATAGGTGCCAGAAACTACAGATTATTGGCAAGCATAGGATATATTCTGATATAGAAAGTTATCTATCTAGGGGCTGTGATAGTAATAATTGTAAATTAATTGACTTGGATATGGATCTGATTCAACAACAAATAATCAATATGGCCAATGAAAATATTAATTCTTAAATTTCGTAATATTGGCGATGTATTATTAGCAGTTCCTCTGCTTAGTAATTTAAAAAAATATTACCCAAATTCACAAATAGATGTTTCGGTCAATAAGGAAACTGAGTCTATGGTTTCTTTAAATCCTAACATTAATAAGATTATTCCTTATGATAGGAATAAAATTAAGTCATTAGGTTTTATAAGGAGAGCTATAGAGGAGGTTATATTTCTATATTCTTTTAAGAAGGGTAATTATGATATGATTATCAACCTAACAGAAGGCGATAGAGGCGCTCAAATTGCATGGCTTTCTGGGGCTAAAATACGGGTTGGATATCAGAATCAGAACTGGCTATTTAGAAATGCGTTTAATTTCCATTTACCAAAGCAGAATTTAATTCATACCGTTGAACAAAGTCTCAATCCTTTAAGGGTTTTAGACATACCAATTGTAGATAAAAAAGTTAAGATTTTTTGGCCCAAAGAGGATGATAAGTTTATTGACAATTTATCTTTTATTGGTCAAAAATTTATACATATACATCCTGTTTCTAGATGGATGTTTAAATGTATTTCTGATTCTACTATGGCAAAAATTATCGATTATTGCGAAGTTGAATTGAACATAAAAGCTGTTATAACTGCAGCACCAGTAAAGGCTGAACTGGATAGAGTTAATAATATTTTAAGTTTTTGTAAATCTGCGCCAGTCAATCTGTCTGGTAAACTGACTTTAAAGCAAACAGCGGCACTTAATAAAAAAGCAAAAATGTTTATAGGTGTTGATACGGCAGTTATGCATATCAGTGCTGCAAATGATACGCCTGTATTGGCATTTTTTGGACCAACCGGTATAAACAATTGGGGCCCTTGGGATAATAGCAAAATGAAGTCTAGCTACCTGCAAAGAAACGGCATACAAACTATGGGAATGCATAAGGTAATAGCTGAAAGAAGAAGTTGTCAACCATGTGGTAGTGATGGTTGCAACGGCACTAAAATTAGTGATTGCCTTATGAATTTAGACATAACCATGATTAAAAATAGTATTTTTGAGATGATAAATGAAAAAAGTAATTAAAGTATTGCATACAGAATGGTCTGATGGTTGGGGCGGTCAAGAGATTCGTATTATTAATGAGATGATTGCTGTACGTGAACAAGGGGTGGAAGTTTTTTTGGCTTGTCGTGGTCACTCTATAATTAGAAAAAAAGCACTTGAAAACAATATCCAAGTTTTTACACTACCTTTTAGAGGTAACGCAGATTTTAAAACATTATTTGATTTAAAGAAGCTTATTAAAAAACATTCAATTGATATTGTTAATACACACAGTGGAAAAGATACTTGGGTGGGCGGTTTAGCGGCAAAATTTTCTGGCGCTAAATTTATACGAACTCGCCATTTATCTAATCGCATTCGCTCCTCACGCACTAATTTTATTAATGAATTGGCGGATTATATTTTTACCACAGGTGAAAGCGTTAGATCAGATATGATCAAATATAATCGTATTAATCCTGAGAATATTCAATCAATTCCAACTGGAGTTGATACTGATATATTTGACCCAGAAAAATATAATAGAAAAGGATGTCGTAAAAAATTTAATATACAAGATTGTGATTTTACAATCGGAATAGTTGCAGTTCTTCGTCAATTTAAGCGACATGATTTATTTTTACAATCAGCAAGTATACTAATTAAAAAATACCCTGATAGAAAGTTTAAATTTTTAATAGCTGGAGACGGTCCAACGAAAGATGTAATTAGGGATCAAATTAATAAACTTGATTTGCAAAATAATATTATTATGTTGGGTCATGTAGAGGCAGTTCCAGAATTATTATCTGCATTAGATATATTTATATTGACATCCGATAGTAAAGAAGGCGTTCCACAGTCTGTTATGCAAGCATTGATGATGGGTAAGGCTGTAATAGCTACTGATGTTGGAAGTACAAAAGATCTATCGAGAGACAACCTTGTATTAGTGAAACCTAATGTTGAGGATATTGCTAATGGATTAGGATATTTGGTTTTGAATGACACAGAAAGAGAACGGATATCTAATAATGCCCGCTCATCTATTATAAGTGATTTCTCTATATCTAGTATGTCTAAGAAAGTATTGAATGTTTATAAGAGTTTGCTAGAGATGAATAGGTAGTTTTTAATATGAAAATATTGGTTTCTTCTCCTGGAAAGTTGCGGACTGTCCCTATGGGTGAGTTTTCCGTAGAGGCATTAAAAGAACTGGGTCATGAGGTTGAGTTATTTGATTTTTCTCCTAATATCATTGAAAGAGCCTTTAAAAAATTTGTTAATAAGTACACACTATTAAATACAAGGTTTATTGACAAAGTTAATAGTGTAAATCCAGATTTAGTACTGATAATTTTTGGATTTGATGTGTCTATTGATACATTACAGTACTTAAATCAAAAAAATATAGTTGTGGCATGTTGGTGGCTTAACGATCCATTTCAGTTTGATAGATCATTAAAAAAAGCAAAATATTATGATTTATATTTTACTAATTCAATGGTAAATGTTAAAGCATATAAAACATCAGGGGTTAATGCATATTGGCTTCCAACTGCTTGTACCCCAAATATTCATAAAAAAGTTGATAGTATAGAAAAATATAAGTGTGACATTTGTTTTGCAGGTGATTGGAGTCCATTACGAGAGCAGTGGTGTTTAGAGTTATCGCGACATTTTGATTTAAAGATTTTCGGCCCCTGGAAGAAAAAAATAAGCAAAGATTCGCCTTTGTGGAAATTGGTTGATAATGGGTTTTTTTCTCCAAAAAAAATGACGCAAATTTTTTCCAGTGCTGATATTGTTTTTAATATACATAGTTGGTATGACAAGTATGATTTTGGCACTAATCCTAGATTGTTTGAGGCTGCTGGTTGCGGCTCTTGCCAAGTAGTTGATTGGAAAGAAGATATTGAACATTTGTTTAATGTACCAAATGAAATTTCAACCTATAAAAACAAAATAGACTTGATTAGTTTAGTCGGAAGTTTGCTTAAAGATTCAAAAAAAAGAAGTCTGATGGGGGAAATGGCTCAGAAACGTGCATATAGTGAACACTCATATAGGAATAGAATGCAATTTTTATTAAATGCTGTCAATGAGTACAAAAATATAAAATATAAAGACAATTGAGGTATTTATATGAATACATATTCCAAAATTTAAGTACAATATTTTTTTATCTTTTTTAAGTAAATCAGTGAGTATCATGAAGGTTATTTATTCTACAGCAAGTCACTTGGGTGGCACCGGACTTTCCAATGTTGCATTTCATGCTGGCAGGGCTTTGTATAAAGATGGTAGTTTAGATCGCCTAATTACCTATCGCAATAAGCAAGATGAGATACCTCAGTATTTAATTAAAAGAATTGTTTTTCAGCCGGCTAAAATATTTTCAAGTCTTTCTTCACGTTATTACTACAGTATGAAGAGAATGTGGACAGATTATCGAACTGAACAATATATCAACAGCCATGATTGTGATATTTTTCACAGTTGGACGCATGAATGTTTACGTAGTTTATATGCCGCAAAAGAAAAAGGAATCCTAACTATTGTTGATAGGGGTTATTCACATCCACACTTTTCTAAACAAATTTTGGATGAAGAGTATGAGATTTACGGTGTTGATCGAAAACTAGATCAAGTTCCAAATTGGCTTACTCCATTCGACCATTGGCGCAGAGAATTGGAAGAGGCGTGTGAAGAGTTCGATGTTGCTGATTATGTATTTGTAAATTCTCCTTTTTGTTATAAGACATTTATTGACAAGGGCTACTCGAAAGACAAACTTGTTATGATTCCTCGCGGTTTTGATCCTCAAAAATATCAGCCAAAACCACAATCTGACTCAGTTTTTAGAGCTATATTTGTTGGCCAATTAGAAGTACGAAAAGGCTTGAAATACCTGTTAGAAGCATGGGATAGGCTTAACTTAAAAAATGCAGAGTTATTAATTGTAGGTCATCTAATGGATGAAGTTAAGCCAACAGTAGGTCCTTATTTAAAACGCCCAGACGTTCGCCATGTAGGCTTTGTTCCAGACCCTATAGAGGCCTACAATAGTGCAACCATATTTGTTTTTCCTAGTGTTGACGAGGGTTCTGCAAAGGTAACATATGAGGCAATGGCGTGCGGATTGCCAGTCGTGGTTACAGATAATGCTGGATCGTTGGCAATAGATGGAGAAGATGGTTTTATTATACCGATTCGAAGTGTAGATGCATTAATGGAGAAGATCTCATTCTTTTATGATAATCGTGATATAGCAAATGAAATGGGATTAACTGCAAGAAAGCATATTGAATCATATACATGGGATGCTTATGAGAAAAATCTCATTAATAAATATCACGAACTTTCAGAGCAGTAATTTAAAAAAATATTATGCTGAAGCTATTAATATTATTGACTAAGAAGCCACTGCCTTATAGCAGTATATTAATAATAGAGTATTTCGATGAACTTAAGAAATTACTACTTCCTAATCACTAGAGAGGTTAAGTTTGGAGTCATCAAGAATCAAAATATTAAGGGTTGTTATTGGACTGAATCAGGGCGGAGTGCAGCAAGGTGTATTAAATCTCTTTAACGGCCTTAATAAGGAAAGATATGAGCCTATTGCCTGTGCAATTGAAAATACAGGCGCTATTGGTAACGAAATAAAAGCCGCAGGCTTTGAAGTAATTGTATTAGGGCATAAGAGACAAATGTGGAAAACTGTTTGGTCATTAGTGTGTTTAATGAGAGAAAGAAGAATTGATATTGTTCATGCGTCGTCTTATCATGCAAGCCTATATTCACGTTTGGCAGCAGTGATTGCAGGTGTTCCAGTCATTTTGGGTTATGAACATGTGGTCTTTGACAATAAGCGCAATCAACGTGTTGTTCTTAATAAACTGTTAAATCCTTTTACCGATGGTTTTACCGCAGTTGGTCAGCAAGTTGCTAATCAAGTGCTATCATGGTATCAATATAGCAAAGAAAAAGTGCATGTAGTTCATAATGGCGTTGATACTAAACGCTATAAACCAGCTGATTCACGTGCAGATGTTAAGAAAAAGCTTGGTTTTGATTCACAGAAAATTATAGTAGGCATTGTTAGTCGTCTAGATCCAGAAAAAGGTCATCGATTTCTATTTGATGCTATTGCTAAACTTGCACCAAAATATAACGTTCAATGGGTTGTTGTTGGTACAGGAAGAGGGGCTAAAAAAATACATAAAGAAGCAAGCGATAAAGGTGTCGAAGATAAAATTGATTTTTTAGGTTTGCGTAGAGATGTGCCAGATTTACTAGCTGCATTTGATATCTATGCGTTTCCTACTCTACAGGAGGGTTTTCCTAATTCTCTACTTGAGGCTATGTCTTCAGGATGTGCAGTGGTAGCTAGTAATTTCCCCGGTAACCTTGAAATGGCAAAACACCAAAAAAACGCGTTAATTGTACCTATGCGTGATTCAGAGAAATTGACAAATGGTATTGAAAAATTACTGAAAAACCCTGAATTAATAGATAAATTTGGACGTCAAGCACGCCATGATATTGTAAAAAATTTCTCCTTGGAAAGTTATGCACAAAATATGTTTAGAATTTATGAAAATCTGTGTAGAAAAAAAGGGGTAAATTTTGAATAGGCGCCGTATATTACTAATTGGTGGAAGCGGTTTTATTGGTAAGAGTCTTTATAAAAATTTGATTAATAAAGGTTTTAGCCCTATTGTTGTTGATTTAGTTAAGCCTAAAATTGAAGGATTTGAAGTCGAGTACTATTCGGCTGATGTTCGAAATGTTGCCGATAAGTTTCCTGATCTGTTAGAATCAGCAGAAGTTGTTTATTTATTGGCATGGACAACAAAACCGCAGTCTGCCAATAGCGACCCTATCTATGATTTAGATAGCAATGTAATATCAGGTTTGCATTTATTAGATGGAATTTTACGTTTAAAAAATAAACCTAGATTGATTTTTGTTTCAACGGGAGGTGCTATTTATGGCGAAGTTAAACATCAACCGATTACTGAGGATACAATACCTTTTCCTATTGGTGCTTATGGTATTGGAAAGTGGACATTTGAGCAGTATTTGATGCTTTATCATCGTTTGTACAGTTTAGATTATCTTGTTTATCGACCTGGAAATCCTTATGGAAAATATCAAGATATTTATTCTAGTCAAGGAGTTATTGCAGTATTTTTAGGTAAGATTTTTAATGGAGAGACTATTCAGATATGGGGCAATGGTGAAGTTATTCGAGATTATCTGTATATTGACGACCTGTCCGATGCTCTTTCTTTAGGAGTTGATTACCGACCAAAAGATAGTGGTTTACGTATATTCAATGTTGGTAGCGGTAAAGGGGTATCAATTATCGACTTATTAGGTCTTATGGATCAAGTCTGTGATATGCCAATCTACACAAAATTTCTTGATGCTAGAAAAGTTGATGTGCCTAAAATTGCTCTTGATTGCTCAAATAGTAAAAAATATTTAAATTGGAAACCTAAGATTCCATTAGAATTAGGATTAAAGAAAACATGGCAATGGGTACAATCAAAAAAGGATTGATATATGTATAAATTTATTAAACCACAAGCCACTATGCTGTTATTAAATAATTGATGAACGATGAAAGTACTTTTTTTACTAACAAAACGTCAACCACCAAGCGCCAGATTGCGCATAAGAAATTGCGTGGATTTTTGGAGGCTAAAAGGTTTAAAAGCGACTATAGTTCCTATACCGTCAGACATATATGGGCGATACAAGCTTTTACAATATAGTAAAGAACATGATATCGTTCTTATACAGAAAAAGACGTCATTCCGTGAATTTGAGTTAAGGTTGCTACAAAAAGCTAATCCTAATATATTATTTGATTTTGACGATGCAGTAATGTTTCATGAATTGGAGCATCATAAACCTCTCTCCGGAAAGAATTTTAAGAAATTTATTAGAACAATTAACTATTGTTCAACAGTTGTTGCAGGTAATCGATTTTTAGCTCGATTTGCAGAAGCCAACTGTGAGAATGTTCATGTATTACCAACACCTGTCGATATTAATAAGCAACAATTAAAAGATTGGGATAAGTCATCGAATAGGTTGATTATAGGATGGTTGGGTGTGAAGGGTAATTTACATTACCTTGAGGCGCTTGCCCCTGTTTTTCAAGGTTTGACTCAAAAATTTCCAAATCTACATTTAAAAATAGTCTCCAATGATTTTATTGATATAGATGGTGTAAACATAATTAAAGAACGGTGGTCTTTAGAGAAAGAAGCTGAGCAATTGGCAAGTTTTGATATTGGTTTAATGCCCTTAAAAGATGATCTTTGGTCATGGGGAAAATGTGGGTATAAGATACTTCAATATTTTGGCGCAGGCGTGCCTGCAGTGGCCTCTCCTGTGGGAATTAATTCTGAATTTATCAACAATGGTGTTAATGGTTATCTTGCCAGTACTCATGATGAATGGGGTGAAGCGTTAAGAAAGCTACTTGAGGATAAGATATACCGAAAGAAGTGTGGCTATAATGCGAGACAACTTATAGATGAAAAATATTCTCAGGATAATTTTGCAATAAAGTATTATGAAATTATGAAACAAATGATAATAAGTGCAGAGGCAAATAAATGAAATTTCGTTCAACTATTTATCGCGATGTACATACGTACTTTTTCAAATATCAATTTAGCCTACCTGAAATTGATAGTAAAATTCAATTAAATAAGGTAAATCCAAATCGGATTCAAATATATTAATATTTGAACTACGCATATGAATATTTTTAAATTTTTTAAAAAAAATGTTCCTGATATTGCTATAGATACTCGTATTAAGCACGATGTTAAGTCTAGGCCGAAAGTATTAGTACTTTCTTCTTCAAAGCAAAATCAAAACTATTATCGTGATTATGAGTTAATACGACAAAGTCAAGGTGTATTTCTCACTGAAAAATTTAACTTTGAACAATATGATTGGGATATTGGAAGGTTGGTGAATGATTACTTTGATGACCCTATTGATTTAATTTTTATAAATTATGTTCAGGCTTATACAAGTAAGTTGATCGGATTTGAAAGTATAAATGCAAAAATTATAGGCTTTGTTGGCGATCATTATAATTTTATTGATGATACAAAAAATGCATTACAAAAACAGGATTTTTTTAAAGGTTTAAAATTATCTGCAATGGCAACCGCTTATCCAAATACAAATAATATTGTTGCAGAAGCATTGCAACAACCGAACTTGCCTTTTATTCATTTACCTTGGGCTATAGATCCGTCGGTCTTTCATAATCTTGGTAATAAAAGAAAGTTTGATATTGCTTGTATGGGAGCCATGACAGAAGGAAAGTACCCTTTACGTCGTAAAGTTCGATTTTGGCTGGAAAAACAGAGCGCTATTCGTTTGCTTAAGAAAAAACGTGTTAAAGGAAGAAACGGTACGGATCATGATGGTGAATCCTTTAATAAGGCACTAAATAGTTGCAAAGCTGCTTTTACTTGTTGTTCATCCATGAAATATACCCTGATGAAGTATTTTGAAATTCCTGCCTCTGGAGCACTGCTTTTTGCTGAAGAGACGGAAGATCTTTCTGGTTTAGGCTATATTGATGGCGTGAACTATATTCAAGTATCAGAGGATAATTTTTCTGAAAAATTTGAATATTATTTTCTTGGCGATGGGCGGCAATCATTTGAAAAAATTAGAAAAGCAGGCTATGAATTAGCTATAACTAAAAATACTTGGGAGAATCGTATTAGCGCCTTTCTGGAAGATGTTGAAAAATTATGATCCGTATTTTACATATTTTTGTTAGTCTTCCTGTTGGTGGGGCGGAAAATTTATTGTTAAGTACAATTAGAGGGCTTGATTCTAATAAGTTTGTTTCAGTAGTTTGTTGTATTTCTGAAAAAGGTCAGGTCGGTGAAGAGATTGAAGCTTTGGGTGTACCTGTATATGCATTAGAAAAGTTAAAAACTGGTGGTATAGATAGGACAATTATCAACGATATACAGAAATTAATACAAGATCAGTCAATTAATTTGGTGCATACGCATCTTTATCATGCTAATTTTTATGGAAGATTGGCTGCTAAAAAATCGTCAATACCAGTAGTATCTTCTATTCACAACACCTACTCTGGAAAGCCTAAATTACATAGACGTTTAATCAATTGGTATCTCGCTAGATATACTAAGATAATTATTGCAGGATCACAAGAAATTCGTAATGATATTGTTAATTGGGACAATGTTCCAGTTGAAAAAATAGAATTAATTCCTAATACGGTAGATTTAAATGCATCTAATAGTCGTTTAACGCCAAAGCAAGCAAGAGGTCGCTTCAAGCTTTCGAGCAAAATAACTGTACTTGGGGCTTTAGGGAGGTTAGAAGAACAAAAAGGACATTACTTTTTATTGGAGGCAGTGGCATTATTAAAAGCAAGAAATATCCATACGGCATTATTACTTGTTGGTGATGGGCGTTTGCGTGCAAATTTAGAGAAACAAGCACATGATTTGAATATTATTGATGATGTTTATTTTTTGGGCACTAGACGCGATATTGGTGATTTATTCAAAGCCATGGATATTTTTATTATGCCATCCCTATGGGAAGGTTTATCTTTAGCCATGCTTTCAGCAATGGCGGCAAAACTCCCAGTTATAGCTACGCGTGTTGGAGGAGTGAAAGAGGTGATAGGAGATGATTGTTATGGTTTAACAGTTCCGTCTAGAGATAGCCTGGCTCTTTCTAAGGCGATTAAGAGATTGATTAACAATCCTGAGGAGGCTAAAAATTTTGCCAAGCTAGGGCAAGAAAAAATAAAAGAAAATTATTCAGATAGTGCATTAATTGCCACATTAGAAAAAATTTATATGTCAGCAATGAATTAATGGGTTGTGTCCTTATGGTCGATAAAATATACTTTATTTTAAGTAACTACCAACTTTGCATTCTATGAAATTAGCTGTCAATTTAAAAAAGCATACTTTCAATAAATGATATAAGGGTGCTATTCATCCATATCTTTAAATTGTATTTTGTATAGATTTGCATAATTCTTATTCAAATCAAGCAGTTCTTTATGCGTCCCGTATTCAATAATCTCACCTTTTTTCATAACGATAATTTGGTCAGCATTAACAATAGTTGATAAGCGGTGAGCGATAACAATAGTTGTTCTATTTTTTTTAAGGTTTTCTAAGGCAGCCTGAACTTGTTTTTCTGATTCACTATCTAGTGCGGAAGTTGCTTCATCTAGAATAAGAATAGGGGCGTTTTTAAATATAGCTCGCGCTATGGCAATACGTTGTCTTTGCCCACCTGAAAGACGAACACCATTATCTCCAATCAATGTATTTACTCCTTCTGGCATTTTATCGATAAATTCAGTAGCATTTGCTTGAGTTATGGCCGAACGAATAGCTTCGAGGTGTGTATCTTTTTTAGTGCTCCCATAACTGATATTAGCAGCGATAGTATCGTTAAAGAGAGTTACATCCTGACTAACTAATGCAATATTGCTACGCAGGTCTGCTAATGAAATTTTATTAATATTATTGCCATCAATAAATATATGACCTTGACTTATTTCGTATAAACGCGGTAGTAGTGCTGCAAGTGTGGTTTTTCCGCTACCTGACGCCCCAACAAGCGCCACAGTTTGGTGTGCTTTAATATCTAGAGATAAGTTGTTGATTGCCGCTGTTTTAGTGTTAAGGTAACTAAAAGAAATATTATTGAATTTAATATCACCTCGTAAATGAATTTGTTTATATTTTTGAGTATCAGATTCACTTTTTTCGTCAATCAAGCCAAAGACACTTTCGGCTGCTGCAAGACTGCGTTGCAAAGGCTCATTTATTTTGGCTAATCGTTTAATTGGAGAAAGCAATAGTGCTAGTGATGTAAAAAATGACATAAACTCTCCTGCTGTCATTTGGTTTACTTCAATACGATTTGTACTTACATAAATAATATAAGCCATAATAATTGCTCCTACCATTTCAATAATAGGAATGCTAAGTGATGACACTACTCGAAGTTTTATCTGGTAACGCCTTACCCAGTTTGCAATATCAAAAAACCTTTCTTTTTCATAGGACTGAGCACCAAACATTTTAACTTCTTTTTGTCCTCTTAAGCTCTCTCCCAGGATATGATTCAAATCACCAAAGCTATGTTGTAGCTTCTTGCTTAATACGCGTAATCGACGCCCGGCAACAACAACAACAGCTGATATCACTGGAACTAATGCAAAAACAAATAAACTAAGTTGCCAATCTAAATAAAATAGCCAAATAATAAGCCCTAATATTTGAACGCTATCACGCACCAATGTTACTAATACATCTGTGGCTGATGCGGTAACTTGAGTGACGTCATTAGTAAATTTTGAAATAATTTTTCCAGTTGAATTATGATCATAAAATGCAGTTGGTAATTTTATTGTACTGTTAAACATCTTAATACGAAAGTCAAGCACAACTTTTGATGATAACCAAGCAAAGGACAGGACACTGATAAAATTACTTAGTCCTCGTATAAAAAATAGAGCAATAAGTACAATTGGCATCCACGTAATATAAAGCTTATCCTTTTCAACAAAAGCACCGTCTAAAAGTGGCTTCATCATAGCAGCAATAGCTGGCTGAGTTGTTGCCATTATAATTGTAGAGACAATACCTGCAATAAAAAGATATATATAGGGTTTTATATAACTTAGTAGTCGAAAATACAGGTCTTTTTGTTTAGTTATTTCCATACCAGATTAATTGATCTTATGTGCGCATTTATTAATAGGGCAATAATTAACATTTCTGTTTATTCCTTAAATTTTACAGTGTAAGATACACAGTTAATCGTAACGTTTTAATATAAATTTATAAAAATTCCTTATTTTTGATGAATTTTTTCATAGTATCGCTATATAAATAATGAGAGCATTAATTTCATATTCTTATTATGACTGGTTTGCCTTATATCCAATAAAATCCTTTTTTAAATATATTAGAAATAGGATTGTGTCAAATCTATACGTATTAAAAAAGAGTAAAAATACTAGTAATTTTTTAAAAAAATGTAAACACCTTAATGATCAAAATATTATTTTAGTGATTGCATTTGAGCAACCATGGGTAATTGAATGGTTGTTAAAAATGTCTAAAAAGTATGTAACAGATGCAACGATAGTAGTGTTTGATAACTCTCGAGACAAGTCAAAGAGAGTTAAAATTAAAGAGGTTTGCAAGTCTCAGAATACTTTATATTTACCCCTCCCAGAGAACAATACAAAACATGCAAATAGGTCCCATTCACTAGCCATGCAATGGATTTTTGATAATATAGTGAAAGTTATTAAGCCAAAATCTTTTACATATATTGATCATGATTTAATACCAGTAAAAAGTATTAGCATCTCAAAGCTATTAGGCAATCAAGATTTTTATGGATGGCTTAAAATTGGTGAAAAAAGGCGCAACCCTAACTCATGGAATTTGTGGGCTGGTTATTGTATTTATAGATATGATAACGTCAGGGATAAAGATTTGTACTTTATGTACGATTTTCCTCAAGGACTGGATACCGGTGGCGGTAACTATGGAGCTTTGTATCATGGCTATAATAGACATAAGATGAATTTCTCCTGCCTTTCTGACGTTAAAATTAAAGTGCCAGGTGTTGGTATTGTAAACAATATACAAGTTCTTGATGACAGTTGGTATCATATTGGCAGCGTAAGCTACAATGACAACTTCGCATCAAAAAAAGACTACTGTGTTTTACTTTCTAAAGCTGTTGATTCTGGTGTTGAGTGGGATGATTTGCTGGTAACACAAAAAATTGTAGAATAGTTATTTTGATCTTTTAATTTTATTGGCGTAACATGAGAAAAATATATTTAATTCGCGCCAATAAAACAAAATATGGCGGTGCTGAAAATTATTTATCTCTTTTATCTATTGCATTAAAAGAGATAAATGTTAGTCATCAGGTGATTAACTCAATTTTCCCAAAACTTATACCATCATGGTTAAGGGTAGTTCTGTTTAATTTACAGGTTTGTTTAATTAAAAAAGATAAGTTTTATTTTTCTCTTGATAGAATTACTTGTCCTGATATTTATCGTGCAGGTGATGGTGTACATAAAGTATTTTTAAATATTGAAAAAAAATCAAAAACCAATCCTCTTCATCCGGCGTACCTATTTTTGGAAAAAAGATGTTTTAATAAAGCAAAGCATATTATTGCAAATTCACAAATGGTTAAAAATGAAATTATCAATACTTATAAAATAAATTCAAAAAAAATTAGTGTTATTTATAACGGCATTAAAATTAAAAAAATTGACTATCAGAATTCTTTTAATAAACTATCAAAAGAATTTTTGTTAAACAAAGATCAGAAAGTGTTACTCTATGTAGGTAGTGGCTTTCAGAGAAAGGGGGTTAAAGAGCTTTTGCAAATCATATCGCAGCTAAATAATTTAGATGCAAAATTGTTTGTGGTAGGAAAAGAGAAGAATATTGAGGATTATCAAGAATTTTGTCATAAATTAAAAATTGCAGATCAAGTTATTTTTACTGGACCCAGAGAAGATGTGGATGATTTTTACTCAATTGCTGATATTTTTTTATTGCCAACGCATTACGAGCCATTCTCAAACACAGTATTGGAAGCCATGAGTTTTAAAAATGCAGTATTTACAACTAAGCAGAATGGGGCTAGTGAGATTCTAGATGGTGATTTTGTAATGAGTAACCCAAAAGATTTTTCAGTAGTGTCATTAATAGGGGAATTATTGAAAGACAATAAAAAGTTAGAAAATATAAAAAAACAAAATAGATCGAAGTCTCAGCAATTTTCTATTGAAAATAATTTACAAGAGACTTTGAAAGTCATTAATGAAACTATTAATTGAGCTTCCAACTTGGTTAGGTGATTGTGTAATGGCAACACCAGCGATTGAAAATATCGTAAATTTTCACAATGAAGCTGAAATTACCTTTATTGGCTCTTTTGTGTCAATTGAGGCGATGAAAAATCATCCAAAAGTGGTAAAAACAGTTGTTTTAAACAAAAAATATACTGATTTATATCAAATTTCAAGAGGATTAGGTAGTTTTGATGCATTTTTCTCATTTCGCAGCTCAACTCGATCAAAATTTTTGAAATTTTTAATATCAGCTAAAAATAAGTATCAATTTAACAAAGATAAGTATAAAAATCGTCATCAAGTTGAAAAATACAATGATTTTGTTAATGAAGCACTTAACGTTAATTTTCCAGCTGGAAAATTAACGCTATCAATCATCAGCCATCAACCATCAACTAATAAGACCATAGGACTTAATCCTGGCGCATCATACGGCAGCGCCAAACGCTGGTATCCACAGGAATTTGCTAAAGTTGCGAGTAGATTATCTGATAAATATAATATTATTATTTTTGGCGGCAAGGACGAAAAAGACATTGCAAATGATATTGAAAAAGAGCTAATTAAAAATAATATTAAAAATTATCAAAACCTTGCTGGAAAGACCGCTATCTCTGAATTAATTAGTCATATCTCAAATTTGGATTTATTTATCACTGGAGACAGTGGCCCTATGCATGTGGCAGCCGCCTTTCAAGTGCCAACAGTTGCAATTTTTGGGCCAACTAAAGACAATGAGACCTCTCAATGGATGAATAAAAAAAGCATAATTGTAAAAAAGAACCTTGAGTGTCAGCCTTGTATGCAGCGTACTTGCCCACTAAAACATCATGATTGTATGAAATTAATTAAGGCGAAGAATGTGTTGGAATCTGTTAAATCTTTTTAGTTGTATTGTTTTTACAATGTTCCAAGACGCTGCCTTTGGTAGCTTCCATCTTGCACATTCTGACACCAAGTGTTATTACTCAAATACCACTCAACTGTTTTTTTAATGCCAGTCTTAAATGTCTCATCAGGCACCCATCCTAGTTCATTGGCAATTTTTGTTGCGTCAATTGCGTATCTAACATCATGGCCAGCTCTATCCCCTACATAGGTGATCAATTCTTCGTATTTATTAATATTTTTGTGTTTGCTTGGCATAAGTTCATCTAGTATTGAACACACTGTTTTAACCACTTCAATATTTTGCATTTCATTGTGCCCACCAATATTATAGGTTTCACCAGTTTTACCTGTAAGTGCAACATGTAATAAAGCTCTTGCATGATCATCAACGTACAGCCAATCACGTATTTGTTTGCCGTCACCATAAATTGGTAAATCCTTGCCATCTAATGCGTTGAGGATAATAAGAGGAATGAGTTTCTCTGGGAATTGGTAGGGCCCATAATTATTAGAACAGTTAGTAATCAATGTTGGCAATGTAAAAGTACGTTGCCATGCACGTACAAGATGATCAGAGCTTGCTTTAGCCGCAGAATAGGGAGAGCTTGGTGCATATGATGTATCTTCAGTAAATAGGTCGCTTGTACCTTTTAAGTCACCATATACCTCATCGGTAGAAACATGGTGGAATCTAAAACTCTCTTTTTTATTGTTTTCTAAATTAGACCAATAGCTTCTAGCTTCCTCAAGCAAGATATAAGTGCCAACAATATTAGTTTGTATAAATTCACCAGGACCATCAATAGATCTGTCTACATGTGATTCAGCGGCTAGGTGCATGACAATATCTGGTTTATATTGATTAAATACACGTTTAACCTCATTAGCATCGCAGATATCTACCTGCTCAAAATCGTATCTATTATTATTTGAAACAGTTTCTAGAGACTCTAAATTTCCAGCATAAGTAAGCTTGTCAACATTAACAATGCTATGATTAGTATTGTTAATAATGTGACGAATAACTGCAGATCCAATAAATCCGGCTCCGCCAGTTATGAGTAGTTTTTTATTGATCATTGTTATTCCTTTAAGGTTGCAATACAAGATTTAAGGGATTTTTTCCAATACGTGATGTCCATGTCAAAATCATGGGATATTTTATCTTTATTTATCACGGTGTTTTTTGGTCTTTTAGCAAGGGTTGGATATTGTTCTGTTGTAATGCCATTAACCTCACAATCTATTTTTGCCAATCTAAAAATTTCCTTGGTAAAACCATACCAACTTACTTCACCTTTATTTGAGTAGTGATAAATTTGTGTTCTTTGGTTTATTTCTTTAAATTTTTTATTTTCTATGATTGTTAAAACTATACCTGCTAAATCAGTTGCATATGTTGGAGATCCTATTTGATCGCTTACTATACTTAGCTCACTCCTTTCTTTTCCTAATCTTAGTATGGTTTTAACAAAGTTATTGCCAAACTCTGAGTATACCCAGCTTGTTCTGATAATAATGGCATTAGTTGGCATAGTATCTTGCAATGCCTTTTCTCCGCACAATTTTGTTTTACCGTATACATTGATTGGTTTTGTTGCATCGGTCTCTAAATATGGTTTATCACTTTTTCCATCAAAAACATAATCAGTAGAGATATGAATTAGTTTAGATTTTTGTTTGTTTGTAATTTCAGCTAATTGTTTAACTGCCTGACAATTAATTTGATTAGCAAGACCCTGCTCTTTTTCTGCCATATCAACTGCCGTATACGCTGCACAATTAACAATAATGTCAAACTTATCATTATTGTTAAAATAGTTATTAATACTATCTTGACTACTTAGATCTAACTCATTCCTACCAACAAAGACAAAATCATTATTATTTGTACTGATTATCTTTTGAATGGATCGGCCTAATTGACCATTTTTGCCCGTAACTAATATTCTCATAACGCTTAGCTATTCAAATAAATCATTAGCATTTTTGAAAGTTGGCTGTATTTTGTCCTTATCTGATAGCTGTAGATCCTCTAATGGTAATCGCCAATCTATTGCTAGATCATTGTCATCAAAAATAAGACCTCTATCATGTTCTGGCGCATAGTAATTATCAACCTTGTAAGTAAAGGTTGCGCTATCACTTAGCACAACAAATCCATGTGCAAAGCCATGTGGAATAAAAAGTTGATATTTATTGTCTTGAGTTAGTTCAACGGCTACATGCTGGCCAAAAGTAGGGCTAGACTTACGTATATCAACTGCTACATCTAATACCCTACCTTTAATAGCCCTTACTAGTTTAGCTTGAGCATAAGGGGGTAATTGATAATGCAATCCTCTTAATACTCCTTTGGTTGATTTGGACTCATTATCTTGGATAAAACTAATTTTATAGCCAATTTCTTCCTCAAAGAGATCATCTCTAAATGTTTCTACAAAATAGCCACGATTGTCTTCATGTATAGTAGGCTTGACCAATATTACATCAGAGATTGATTGAGGTATAAATTTCAATTGACTTCCTCTGCACGTCTTAGCAAGTATTGACCGTATTGATTTTTAACTAGTAGTTGCCCCAATTCTATGAGTTTCTTTTTGTTAATATAGCCTTGTTCAAAAGCAATCTCTTCAATACAAGCCACTTTTAGCCCTTGTCTTCTCTCTATAGTTTCAATAAAGGTCGAGGCTTCTAATAGGCTTTCATGAGTGCCAGTATCCAGCCAAGCGTAGCCTCTACCCATGAGTTCAACAGTTAGACGCTCTTCATCTAGATACATTTGATTAACTGAGGTAATCTCTAATTCTCCTCTATCAGATGGTACAACTTCAGATGCTTTTTTAGTCACATCGTTAGGGTAAAAGTAAAGGCCAGTTACTGCATAGTTGCTTTTAGGCTTATCTGGCTTCTCTTCAATACTAAGAGCCTTGCCAGTGGTATCAAAATCAACTACACCATAGCGCTCAGGATCATGAACATGGTAGCCAAATACGGTAGCTATATTTCTATTCTTTGCATTTGAAACTGCATTAACTAGCATGTGTCTCATGCTGTGTCCATAATAAATATTATCACCCAGTATTAAGCAAGCATCATCGTTTCCTATAAAGGATTTTCCCAGTATAAAAGCTTGTGCTAAACCATCAGGAGATGGTTGCACAATATATTCAAAGTGCATACCAATATCAGAGCCATCACCCAAAAGCTGTTCAAATCTTGGTAAGTCATCAGGTGTAGATATGATAAGTACCTCTTGAATTCCAGACAGCATCAGAACAGACAAAGGGTAGTAGATCATCGGTTTGTCGTAGATTGGCATGAGTTGTTTTGACACACCTTTAGTCAGAGGGTATAGGCGAGTTCCTGATCCGCCAGCTAAGATTATTCCTTTCATAGTTAATTAATAAACTCCAAATCAATCAAGTAACAAACTATATTGATTTTAACTTAACATTAATATAGTTTGTTATATTCACATAGGAAATGTTTATTCTTTTTGTTAATCTTTGGTTTTTTGACAAAAAATGATCAAGAAATTTATTTTATTCTTGTGATGTATAATTTGCCAAACAAAACACTAATAGCATAATGAAATACTGTAAAAATTTCTACCAAATAAAATCTAATAATGAAATATTTGATAGGCTCAAAACCGAGCGTGAAATTATTGGCTATTATAATTTGCCATATCAAGACACTTCTAGCATTAAGGAATACGCTGCTACAATCGCCAAAAAACACATTATCGTTGTTGGTATTGGCGGTTCCAGCCTAGGCGCTAGAGCGATTTATGAGTTTTTATTGCCATCTAATTCGTATGATAAAGATTTATTGTTTTTAGAAACGGTTGACCCTCTAGAAATTAAACACTCACTTCGTTCGACTGATTTGAATGATTCGCAATTTGTTATTATTTCAAAATCTGGCAATACTATTGAATCTATTAGTTTATTTGAATATTTAGATTCTTTGGTAGAAATTAATAGTTCTAACTGTACCATCATCTCTGAAGCCAAGAGTGATTTAACTAAGTTTGCTAGTGATAATGGCATTAAATCTTTTGATTTAGCTGAAAATGTGGGCGGGCGTTTTTCAGCATTTAGTGTGGTTGGTTTAGTGCCACTAGCAATGGTAGGAGTGGATATTGATAACTTATTAAATGGCTGTAAGCGTGTATCAGACAGTTTTTTTAATCAAGAGGATTATTATAAGCCCATTATTAAAAAAGCCAGATTTTTGGTTGAGAATAAAGGTCGATTTAATATTAATGCAATTTTTTCTTATTCATCATCTTTAGAGAGTTTTAATAAATGGTATGTACAGCTTTGGGCAGAAAGTTTAGGTAAAGTCAATATTAATGATACACGTCAGGCATTAACACCAGTTGCATTGATAGGCCCAGTTGACCAGCATAGTTTTTTACAGCTTATTATTGATGGTGTGAGAGACAAAACCGTTACTTTTATTAAGGTTGACAACTTGAAGGACGAAACAATTATTCCAAAAAGTACAAATAATAAGTTTGATCATTTAAATTTAAAATATATAGAAGGCATAAGCTTTAATGAATTACTTAATAAACAAGCTGATGCTACTATTAAATCTGTAGAGGAGCAAAAAGATATTCCTTGTGATGTGGTAACAATATCAACTGTCGACGAATACAATATTGCTAAGTTGATGTTTAGTTACCAACTGATGGTATCGGCTATTGGTCAATTCTTACAAATTAATACTTACGATCAGCCAGGTGTAGAACATGGAAAAA
>CAZOAA010000024.1:0-24580 GCA_964577715.1 uncultured Candidatus Thioglobus sp.
GGAAGGCATGCCCGCATTATGACGGATATTATTTTGGAAAAATATTTAAAAGAAAATCCAATTAAATGGGGTAGTGATTCATTGGCTTCAGATGATGACCATAGAAAGCGCTATATTGATGCGCTTAGGATGGCAGATAAAGGCGATTACCATCTTTTAATTGAATTTATTTCAAGATAGTATGGCAATAACTGACTGGCATGAAAATGACCGACCACGAGAAAAACTACTGAAATTTGGTGAAGCCAGTTTGAGTGATGCTGAGTTGTTGGCGATATTTTTGCGTACAGGGGTAAAGGGTAAAAGTGCGGTAGAATTAGCGCAAGATTTGCTTGACCAGTTTGGTTCGATTCATAATTTACTCAATGCAACTGAAGAAGAATTTTGCCAAGGCAAAGGTTTGGGGCAGGCTAAGTATGTGCATTTGCGTGGCGTATTAGAGATGGCAAGGCGGCATTTTGAATCAGGTTTGACTAAGGGTGATGCGTTTACCAATCCTGAGCAAATTGCACAATATTTGCATTTACATATTGGTAATTTAAACCGCGAGAGTTTTGCGCTATTGTTATTGAATCAAAAGCACAGGTTGATTAAGCTTGATATTTTATTTACCGGCACACTGAATCAAGCCAGTGTACATCCACGAGAAGTAGTGAAAGCGGTACTTGATAATAATGCTTGCGCGGTGGTTTTGGCGCATAATCATCCATCAGGTGATCCTACACCATCACAGGCGGATATTGATATAACTCAGCAAATTAAAAAAGCATTAGCGTTGATTGACGTGCGAGTACTGGACCATATTATTGTTGGCGATGGCGGGCAGTTTGAAAGTCTAGCGCAGGGTAATAAATTATGAATAAAGCTTTTATTACAAAATGGTTAAAACGTTTAGTTGTATTGGGCGTTTTGATTTTTGCCGTGTATTTAAATCACTTTAACAATATTGTTAAAGATGAATTTTCAAAACCAGTTGACCTGCTTAGTAGTAATTTGCAGTTTGATCAGCACCCTAAATCATTAATCAACATGCTTTTATTAATTGAAGATCAATCGTTCTTTAAGCATTCAGGTGTGGACTTTAAAGAGATTGCTAGAGTTTTGCGTGATTATCTTTTTTATGATAAGCCTATTAGAGGTGCAAGCACAATTACGCAGCAACTGATTAAAAACAAACTATTAAGCAGGGAAAGAAAAGCTAGTCGCAAGCTTAAAGAGGCAATAATGGCATTGTTGTTAGAGTTTTCATTTGATAAAGAATTTATACTTAATCGGTATATGAATAGCGTGTATTTAGGGCAAAAGGGCAATAAGGCAATTTATGGTTTTAATAATGCGGCTCGGTTTTATTTTAAAAAAGATTTGAGTTTATTGTCTTTAGAGGAAATGGCGACTTTGGTAGCTTTGGTTAAGGGCCCGAGTTACTATCATCCTATCAGATACCCTCAAAGATTGGCCAAACGCAGGCAATTGGTTTTATCTATCTATCACAGGTTTGAGAAAATTGTAAAATAGCACAATGCATCTTTTAGCTATTGATACTTGTACTGAGGTTTGCTCAGTGAGTTTATATTCTAATCAAACTAAAACCAGCCGTTTTGTTAAAGGCGTGGAAAAAAGCTCTGGTTTAATATTACCACTATGTGATGAAGTATTTAACGAAACCGGGATTACCCCTAAAGATTTAGATGGTATTGTTTACACTAAAGGCCCTGGCGCATTTACTGGTGTGCGTATGTGTGTAGGCGTAGTACAGGGCATGTCGTTAGCGCACGATATTCCGACTATGGGTTTTTCAACGTTAGAAGTTGTGGGGTTTGGTGCTAGTAAAAAATATAATTCTGATAAGGTTGCAGTAGCGCTTGATGCGCGTATGGGTGAAGTGTATTGGGGTGTTTACCAAAATCAACAACTGAGCAATGAAAGCTTAAAAAATCCAAGTGAAGTTGATATTCTTGGTGCAGAATTTATCGGTGTGGGCACAGGGTGGGGCGCTTATGAGAAAGCCTTAATTGAGCGCAGTGGTATTAAAAATTATAAAGCGGATTTCTACCCTAAGTCGGAGAATTTGATAGATCTTTACTTAACCTGTGTTAATGAAAAAGACGGCTTTGATGATAAACTACCATTACCGACTTATTTACGTAATAACGTGGCACATAAGTCGTTAAAATGACATTACTTTATTTATTTTGAAATTGACATATGTGGAAATGGATTCAGGCTTTTGCCTCACCACAAAATTTTTATTACACAGCTAAAAAAATCATTCCTTGGTTTTTGTATCCTTTTATTGTATTGACTTTGGTAGGGCTCTATTGGGGTTTGGTAGTTGCACCGGCTGATTATCAGCAAGGTGAAAGTTACCGTATTATGTTTATTCATGTGCCAAGTGCTTGGATGAGTATGTTTGTTTATTTAGTGATGGCAATTGCCGGCGGTATTGGCCTTATTTGGCAAATTAAACTTGCCAATGTTGTAGCAAAAGTTTCAGCGCCAATTGGCGCAACGTTTACTTTTATAGCTTTAGCAACTGGAGCGATATGGGGCAAGCCAATGTGGGGAACATGGTGGGTGTGGGATGCAAGGTTGACCTCCGAGCTTATTCTGTTGTTTTTATATTTGGCTTATATGTCGCTTAATAATGCTTTTGATAATCCTAAAACAGCTTCTAAAGCAAGCTCAGTTTTGGCAATTGTAGGCTTAATTAATCTGCCAATTATTCATTATTCGGTTAATTGGTGGAATACACTACACCAAGGTGCATCGGTTAGTTCGATTGAGAAAATATCGCAACCTGCAATTCATAGTGATATGCTAATGCCACTAATGATTATGGGCATTGCTTTCAAATTGCTATATGGTGCTTTAATGCTAATGAGAGCAAGAGACGAGTTGTTAATAAGAGAGCAAAACTCACGCTGGGTGAAAAGTGTAATTATGGAGGGAGAAAAATGACCTTAGCAGAATATTTTTCTTTTCTTCCGTTTGGCAAATATGCGTTTTATATTTGGCTTTCATATTTATTAACTAGTATTTCTATTGCTATTTTATTTATACGCACAAGCAGTATCCATAAAAAAACTTTTTCACAATTGCGACTTAAATATCTAAGAGAAAAATGACAAAACGACAAAACAGAATGATACTTGTTGCCTTGCTAGTAGTTGGCGTTGGTTTAGCTGGTTATTTGGGCTTAAAGGCATTTAATGAAAACTTGCTGTATTTTTTTTCACCGACTGATGTGGTTGATGGAAAAGCACCAAAAGGTAAGAGTTTTCGCTTGGGTGGACTAGTGGCAAAGGATAGTGTTAAGCGTGATGGTTTGAAGGTTAATTTTGATGTAACTGATAATATTAATACCTTTAGTATTGAATATGTAGGCATCTTGCCAGATTTGTTCAGAGAGGGCCAGGGTATTATTACTACAGGCTCCTTGATTGATAATACTTTTGTGGCAACGGAAGTGCTTGCTAAGCATGATGAAAACTATATGCCGCCAGAAGTAGCAGACGCATTAGAAAAAGCTAAAAAATAATAGTGAATAAATTTATACCACTAGCTTTATTTGTTGTTTTAGTTGGTTTTTTGTATATCGGGTTGGGGCTTGATCCTAAAAAACTCCCCTCACCTTTAATAGGTAAGGCGTTTCCAAACATTGAGGTTGAAGATTTTCACACGGGTGAAAAGTATTTAACTCAAGACAAATTAAAAAACAAAATATCACTGGTAAATGTTTGGGCATCTTGGTGCGTTACTTGTAGGGCTGAGCACGAGATGTTAATGAAAATTGCAAAACAGAATACCGTACAAATGGTAGGCATTAATTACAAAGACACTAAAAAAGATGGCAATAAGTTTATTGATATATTGGGTAATCCTTATCATTTTGTTGTGTTTGATCAGTTGGGAAAACTAGGGTTAGAATTAGGTGTTTATGCAACACCAGAAACTTTTTTAGTTGATCAAGATGGTATTATTCGTTTTAAGCGAATTGGTGAGATGACTCAAAGCATTTGGCAAAAGGAAGTTTTACCTTTAGTTAAGCAATTAAAAATATAAGTAAATTCTAATAATTAGAATTTTTATTTATTTTTATAAGAACCTATTGACAGCAAGGTTTTTTGATGGATAATGCTGTGAAAGCTTGTTTTAATATGGGCTTTTTTACTTTTAATAGAGAATGATATTCAATACACAGGAGAAAGAGATATGAATAAATCAGATTTAGTTGCAGCAATTGCACAAACTTCAGGATTAACAAAGGCTGACGCAGCTCGTGCATTAGACGCAACAACAGGCGCAATTACTGGCGCTCTATCAGCTGGTGATAATGTAGCAATTACTGGCTTTGGTAGTTTCTTAGTAAGAGATCGTGCAGCACGTACAGGTCGTAACCCGCAAACAGGTGCAACAATCCAAATTGCAGCTTCTAAAGTGCCAGCATTTAAAGCAGGAAAAGCGTTAAAAGAATCAGTAAATTAATTTTTACTTGAGTATAATATGCCCGGTGCTTGATTTAAGTATCGGGCATATTTTTTTGGGCGCTTAGCTCAGTTGGGAGAGCATCGCCCTTACAAGGCGAGGGTCACAAGTTCAAGTCTTGTAGCGCCCACCAAAAAAAATTCGGAGCGGTAGTTCAGCTGGTTAGAATACCTGCCTGTCACGCAGGGGGTCGCGGGTTCGAATCCCGTCCGCTCCGCCATCACTTTTCTCAGTTTCGGCTTGTGAATTTATCCAATTTATATCTAGAAGACAAAGCCATTCGAGTTAAAGAGTATTTTCGTTTATAATCCTTATTTTTTTATTAATGAAATGGTTTTTAGCCAGCACGGCTAATTGCTATTAATATTGTTATTATGCTTAGTTCAATTAGAAACAAAACAAAAGGCTGGCTTGCTTATGTAATCGTTGGTTTTATTACTGTTCCTTTTGCCTTATTTGGTATTAATGAATATTTTACGGGCGCATCAAATGTTATCGTTGCTAGTGTTGATGGTGATGAGATTTCTAAAGAGGCATTTCTTTCAGAGTTTAACCCTCAAAAAAGAAGACTTCAGCAGCGTTTATCTGAGCGTTATGATGCTAGTTTTGATACTGTATTAAAACAATCAGTCGTTCAAAATATGATCAATAGACGTTTATTGGCTCAATTTGCTAATAGCTTAGATTACGCCACGACAAATGCTGAGTTGCAAGCATTGATTCAATCTAATGATTTGTTTCAGGTTGATGGAAAATTTTCAATAGAGGATTACCAAAAACTATTAAGACTTAATGGTTACAGTGCTAGTGAATACGAATCAATTAAATTAAAAGAGTTAACTCAAAGTCAGATCAAGTATAACTTATTAGATTCTGCTTTTATAACACCTTCTTCGCTTAAAAACCTGCAGGCATTAAATGATCAGCAGCGTAATTTTAACTATATCCAGCTTGATGCAGATAATTACTTAGATAAGGTAGAGGTAGATATTAAGAGTATTGAAGATTTTTATAATAATCAAAAGCAGTCGTTTTTTGATCCTCAAAAAGTGAAGGTTGATTTTGTGGAGCTGTCACTAGATAAAGTTGCTAAAGGGATAAAAGTGAATGATGATGAGTTGTTTAATTTTTATGAAGATGAGAAGAGTCGCTATACCACTGAAGGCGAGCGCAAGGCACAACATATTTTGGTTGAAACAAAAGAGCAGGCACAAAAAGTTATTAAACTTTTAAAAGATGGTGGTGATTTTGTTGACCTAGCTAAAGAGTATTCACAAGATACAGGTTCAAAGGACAGTGGCGGTGATTTGGGATTTTTTACCAAGGGTGTTATGGTGCCTGAATTTGAAGAAAAGGTGTTTAGCATGAAGCAAGGTGAGTTGAGCGATGCTGTTAAATCTGAGTTTGGATATCATATTATTAAGTTAAATGAAATTAAACTAGGTTCTGTTAAATCGTTTGATACTGTTCGATCTGAAGTAACAAAGCTCTATACACAAACACAGGCTCAAAAATCACTTTACGATTTAACTGATCAATTGTCAAATTTAGCTTATGAAGCTAGCTTAGAAGAGATTTCTGATCAAATGAGTTTAGCAATTAACACAACAGAGTTTTTTGCTGAAAATAGCACAGATCATGAGAAAAAATTTATAGATACAGCCTTTAGTGATGTGGTTTTAAATAAAGGTGAAAATTCAGAACCTATTGAGTTATCTAAAGGTAAGTTTGTGGTTATTAAGTTAAAAGATAAATTAGCAAAAAGACAGAAATCTTTTGATGAAGTTAAAGATGAGATTAATACTCATTTAACAACTGTTTTGGCAAAAACTTTTGTTGATAAAGTTGCTAAAGATATTGCTACCTCACTTAGTAATAAAACTGGTTCTGCCAAAGAGTTAATGGAGAAAAATAAACTTAAGTGGAATAATATTGGCTGGGTTGAAAGGGATTCTAAAACAGCAAGTGCCACTATTATTAATAAGATATTTGCATTATCTAAACCAAGCGAAGGAGGCTCTATCTATAGTGCCCAAGGTTTGGATAATCGTAGTGCTGTTGTACTACATTTATTAGCACTTAAAACACCAGAAAGTAAGGCAAACAAAGCTTTAGAGCGTTCTTTGTTGAGTTTCGAATCTGATGAAATGTTTGCTGGTATTTTGAAAACTTTGAGAGAAAAATCAGAAATTGAAATCTTTGAACAACGTTTGTAGTGTGGTACATTAAGTGATTTAGATTAAAAAAAGCCCTATGTAAAAATAGGGCTTTTTAAGTTTTTAAAGGCTTTATAAATCTGGCCCTTTATCGTAGAAGTTGTAGCCAGAGTCAATATAGGTGACTTCACCAGTAATGCCAGATGCAAGGTCAGAGCATAAAAATGCTGCAGCATTGCCTACTTCGTCAATCGTAACATTACGCTTAAGGGCAGAAGAGTCTGCCGCATAATCAAGTAACTTACCAAAATCTTTAATACCAGACGCTGCAAGAGTTTTAATTGGACCAGCAGATACAGCATTAACACGGATTCCTTTTTCAGGACCCATAGCAGCAGCCATATAACGTACATTAGCCTCAAGTGAAGCCTTAGCAACACCCATTACGTTATAGTTAGGAATTGCTCTAATAGCGCCTAAGTAACTAACTGTAAGTAATGATCCATTTTCATTAAGCATTGGGTTTGCGGCTTTTGCAAGAGCGGTAAAACTATATGAGCTGATGTCATGTGCTACAGCAAAATTCTCACGCGTTGTCGCTTCAACATAATTACCATCAAGAGCTTCTCGAGGAGCAAAGGCAACAGAGTGTACTAAAATATCAAAATTATCCCAATGTTTTCTAAGCTCTGTAAAAGTGGTATCAATGCCTTCATCGGTACCAACATCACAAGGAATAACAATATTGGAGTTACAAACCTCTGCGCATTTTTCAACTCGTTTTTTTAATTTATCATTTTGATAAGTTAGTGCAATTTCACAACCTTGTTTTGCCATTGATTCTGCAATACCCCAAGCGATAGAGCGGTTTGAAGCAACACCAACAATTAATGCTCTTTTCCCAGTTAAAAAACCCATAAGACTCCTTAAGTATTTATAATTAATATGATGTCAAATTATAAACATATAAAGCTTTTAATATTACTTCTTTTACCGCTATTAACTGCTTGTACTGAGCCTTGGAATAATCCTTACCCTGCCTCTCAAAGGTTTGACAATGTACTTTATAGCTCTTTTCGAGATCGTCCAAAACATCTTGATCCTGCACGATCGTATTCATCAAATGAATGGACTTTTATTCAATCTGTTTATGAAACACCATTGCAGTACCATTACTTAAAACGTCCTTACGCATTAATTCCGGGTGTATTAAACAGTATGCCTGAGGTGCATTATTACAATGATAAAGGCATTGAAATTGACGCTAAAGATAAAAGGAATGCAGCTTTTTCTGAGTACATTTTAGAAGTTAAAAAAGGTGTTATGTATCAAAACCATCCTGCTTTTGTTAAGAGCAATCTTGCATTAAATGATGAGGATCTCAGCGTAATTGATACATTAGGCGACATTACCAAAACAGCCAACAGAGAGTTAATAGCAAGTGATTTTGTTCATCAGATTAAGCGCCTTGCAAATCCACTTTTACATTCTCCAATATTTAGCTTGATGGCTGAGCGTATTGTTGGTCTATCAGAATTAAACACTACGCTTACCAGTGAAAAACATAAGGGTTTTGTTGATTTGGAGCCTTATCAGCTTGAAGGTGTTAAAGTGCTGGATAAGTATCGATATTCAATTAAAGTAAAAGGCATTCAAGAGCAATTTTTGTATTGGTTAGCAATGCCTTTTTTTACCGCTGTACCACCAGAGGCTGATCGGTTCTATGCTCAAGCTGGGCTAATTGATAAAAACATTGTTCTAGATTGGTATCCTATTGGCACTGGCCCTTTTCAATTAACGGTTAATAATCCGAATAAAGAAATGATTCTTGAAAAAAACCCAAATTTCCATGGGGAATACTATCCTAGTTCTGGACAAGAGTCTGATGCTGATAATGCTTTACTAGTTGACCAAGGAAAAAAACTACCTTTTTTAGATAAAGTACATTTTTTATTGGAAAAAGAAACAACACCATATTGGAATAAGTTCTTACAAGGTTATTATGATCAGTCAGGTATTTCATCTGATAACTTTGATCAAGCCATCGAAGTTAGAGAAAAAGGAAAAACAGTATTGGCCGATAGAATGAGTAATAAAAATATTCGATTATTAACCACTAATAGCACAAGTATTTATTACACCGCATTTAATATGCTTGATTCTGTTGTGGGCGGTTATAGCAAAAGAGCTAAAAAACTAAGACAAGCAATTTCGATTGCTATTAATGAAGAAGAGAGTATTTCTATTTTTAGAAATGGACGTGGGCGCCCAGCTCATGGGCCAATTCCCGCTGGTATTTTTGGCTATATTGATGATTACAATCCATTTGTTTACGAAAAAGTTGACGGTATTGTTAAGCGTAAAAATATTGCACAAGCAAAATCCTTATTGACAGAAGCAGGTTACGAAAACGGTATTGATCCAAATACTAATAAGCCGTTAGTTTTGTATTTCGACACAACTGCCACAGATGCAGATGATCAATCAAGCCTTGATTGGATTAGAAAACAATTTAAAAAACTTGGTATTCAATTAGTCATCAGGCCGAGTAGTTATAATCGTTTACAAGATAAAATGAGTAAAGGCCAGACTCAATTATTTGGACTTGGTTGGAATGCTGATTATCCTGATCCGGAGAACTTTTTATTTTTACTTTATGGTAAAAATTCTAAGGTTGAAACAGGCGGGGAAAATGCATCAAACTATCAAAATGACAGTTATGACGCTTTGTTTGAAAAAATGAAAAATATGCCAAATTCTGATGAGCGGCAGAAAGTTATTAACCAAATGGTATCTATACTTCGTGAGGATGCACCTTGGGTTTGGGGCTTTATTCCTAAATCATATGGCCTTTATCATCAGTGGCTAACTAACTCTAAACCTCATGCAATGGCAAGAAATACACTGAAATATTTACGCATTAATCCTCAGTTAAGAGATAAGTTTCGCCAAGAGTACAATCAAGTAGTTTGGTGGCCAATGGTAATTATTGTGCTTATTATTGTTGGACTGATTTTTCGCTTTAGGAAAAACTAAAGATGAGAATAAAGCGTTATTTTTTATTAGTTGTATTTTTAGTGCTGTTGGACCAGTTAACAAAATTGTTAATTTATGGTTATATTAAGCCTGGAGATTCAATTATTATTAATCAGTTTTTTAGCTTAAGACATGTTCATAATTATGGCGCAGCTTTTAGTTTTTTAGCAGATGCAGGTGGATGGCAAAAATATTTTTTATCGATAGTGTCTATCGTTGTCAGCATAGTAATTGCTATGTGGATGTTTAGAGTTGATACAAGTCGTGTTTTAAAGTTAAGCGCTTTGTCAGTATTATTAGCAGGCGCATTAGGTAATTTAATTGATCGTTTGTCTAATGGATTTGTGCTTGATTTTATTGATCTTCATTATCAAACATTTTATTGGCCAGTCTTTAATGTGGCAGATATCTTAATTAGTTTAGGTGTGGGGTTGTTGATTTTTTCTGATATAAAGTCTCATGAGTGATTGCTTGATAATTGGTGGTGGTGTTATTGGCATGATGAGTGCACGCATGCTTACTCTTGCAGGAGCAAATGTTACTTTGTTAGATCAGAGAGAGTGTGGCCATGAGTCCTCTTGGGCTGGCGGCGGTATTATTAGTCCGCTTTATCCTTGGCATTATGATGATTTAACAAATGAACTTAGCTTTAAATCTCAAGCGGTTTATGAGCAGTTGTGCAAAGATTTACATAGTGAAACTGGCATTGATCCTCAGTATCAAAAATCAGGATTACTGATGATGGATGAGTACGATACAGCTGAGGCGCAAACATGGCTTAAACGCTATAAAATTAGCTATGAAAAACACAAAGATGGCGCTTTGTTTAATCATATATCGCAGGTTAGAAATCCAAGATTATTACAATCATTAAAAGCTGATATTATTAAAAAAGGTGTTAATATTATTGAGAACGTTCGTGCTGAGCACTTAATCGATGAGAATAACAAAGTATTAGGGGTTAACACTTCAAAAGAAAAATACCTGGCTGATTATGTTGTGGTTTGTAGTGGTGCTTGGACATCTCAATGGTTAAAGTTAGATGAGGTTGTTTTTCCAATGAAAGGGCAGATGATTGTTCTTAAACATCAAGCTGGTAAAATTAAGCATATAGTGCTTAATCAAGGTCGCTATATTATTCCAAGGCTCGATGGTAGAATATTGGTAGGTTCAACCATGGAAGAGGTTGGTTTTGATAGAAGTGTTGATGTATCTACACAAGAATCATTGCATCAGTTTGCTACTGAACACTTTGCTGATTTATCAACCGCTGAGGTTGAATATCACTGGTCAGGTTTTAGACCAGCAAGCAAAACTGCTAAAGTGGTATTGGGAAGAGATACGAAATTTGACAATCTTTTTATCAATACTGGGCATTTTCGTAACGGGTTAAATATGGCGCCTGAGAGTGCAAATATTATTACAAAACTAATTATTAATTAAATGAATAGAATTACAATATTTTTATTGATGCTTATTTTAAGTATTGGAGTTAATGCCAAACTATTTAAAGTTTCGGATCAAGGCAATATACTTAAAGACAATGCTAAAACTTGGTCTTGTGTTTTGGACGATAAGTCAAAACTAGTTTGGGAGGTTAAACAATCCAAAAAAGGCCTGCAAAATAATCAAAGCACTTATACTTGGTTTGATGGTGATTCAGGTGTTGAAAATGGGGAGTATAGTCATCATTGTAATCAGGCTCAGTTTTGTAATACACAGGCATTTATTAATGCACTGAATAAAAAAACCTTATGTAAATTCAGCGATTGGCGCCTGCCCAGTGAAGCGGAGCTAGAAACATTATTACTTTATGGAGATAATGAACCATTGATTCGTTCAGACTTTTTTCCTAATACAAAAGCAAAACCTTATTGGACATCCCAAAGTGCCACAAATAATCCTGATGTGGCTATTGATGTTCCTTTTTTCTATGGTGGCACTAAAGGTAGTGATAAATCGTTCGATTCTTATATTCGAGCTGTAAGAAATGCTAAGTAGGACAGTCGATAAAGCACTTTACCAGTCGTACTCTGAAGATATTCCCACTTTTTTGAAAAAGATTTACGCTTCTCGTGGCATAGGAGAATCGCAAATATCTTTAACACTAGCAGAATTATTAAAACCTAATTTCTCAGACTTAGATAAAGCTTTGTCACTGTTAGAGCAGGCAATTACCAATCAAAAAAGAATATTAATTATTGGTGATTTTGACTGTGATGGTGCAACTGCCAGTGTGGTTGCTGTTAAGTCACTTAGGATGATGGGCGCTATGCAGGTTGATTTTTTAGTGCCTAATCGTTTTGAGCATGGTTATGGTCTTAGTCCAGAAATTGTCAAGCTTGCTATTAAAGAAAAACAACCAGATTTAATCATTACCGTTGATAATGGTATTTCTAGTTTTGATGGCGCAAAGCTTGCTAAAGATTCAGGTATTAATGTCATTATTACCGATCATCATCTACCCAGTGAAGCGTTGCCACAGGCAGATGCTATTATCAATCCTAACCTTAAAGGCTGTGATTTTCCGAGTAAAAATCTAGCCGGCGTAGGGGTTTGTTTTTATTTGTTTTCTGCCTTAAAAACCCATCTACAGAAAAATAACTTTTTCACAAAAAACAACATTCCTGCACCTGATTTACGCCATGTGTTGGATTTGGTGGCACTTGGTACGGTGGCCGATGTTGTTAAGTTAGATCAAAACAATCGTATTTTAGTTGCAGAAGGTGTTGATCGCATTAAGCAAAAGAGATGCTCTAAAGGTATTCTGGCTCTTTTAGAGGTTTCGAATAGAAAGGCCGAAACATTACAAGCCAGTGATTTGGGTTTTTCTATAGCACCAAGGCTTAATGCTGCTGGTAGATTGAGCGATATTTCTAGAGGTATCCAATGTCTCCTGAGTGATGATATGAACGATGCTAGGCGTTATGCTGGAGAGTTAGAAGAGTTCAATAAAAAACGTAGGGCTGAGCAAGATCGTATTCAAGCTGAAGCAGATGTGATTGTTAAAAATCAAGATGTGAGTAAGGGTAAATTTGCTATTAGTTTGTTCGATCCATCTTGGCATGAGGGTATTGTAGGGATTGTGGCTGGCAAGCTTAAAGAGACTTATCATTGCCCAGTGGCAGTTTTCGCTAAATCAGGTGATTTTTTAAAAGGCTCTATTCGTTCAATTCCAAGTGTGCATATCAAGGACTTACTTGATTTGGTAGATCGTAACAATCCCGGGTTAATTCTAAAATTTGGTGGCCACGCTATGGCTGCAGGGCTTAGCATTAATATAGAGGATTTTGACCTGTTTAAAAAATCTTTTCATGATGCTATTAAAACTCATTTAAAGGGTGAAATACCAAAAGTAGAATTATTAACTGATGGTGAATTAGAAGCGTTTGATATTTCATTAGATAATGCGCAATTATTAGCTGATGCTGCCCCTTGGGGGCAAGGGTTTGAAGAGCCTATTTTTTACGGTGATTTTGAGATTATTGAGCAAAAAGTTGTGGGTGAAAAACACCTAAAATGCCGATTAAAGCCAGTTGGCGATAATCAAGTCCATGATGCGATTGCATTTTTTCAAGATCCACTTGATTTAAAACAAGTTCAAGCTGCTTACAAATTATCAATTAATACCTGGCAAGGGCGCAGTAATTTACAGCTAATGATTGAGCAAATTAGCACTTCAGAATAAGCCTTGTCAAGGTAAAATACAGCCTTTTATTTTTGGTTATTTATAATGCCGGTAATCACGCTTCCTGATGGAACTGAAAAATCTTTTGATCAAGCACTTAGTGTATTTGATGTAGCTAAGTCGATTGGTTCTGGTCTTGCCAAGGCAACATTGGCAGGTAAGGTTAATGGTGGGTTGGTGGACGCTTCTCATTTGATTCAAGAAGACAGCACTTTATCAATTATTACTGATAAAGATGAAGAAGGGCTCGAGGTAATTCGTCATTCTACTGCACATCTCTTGGCGCAAGCTACGCAAATGCTTTATCCAGAAGCGCAAGTTACTATTGGTCCAGTTATTAATGATGGCTTTTATTATGACTTTGCTTATAAAGATGGATTTTCTGAGGACGATTTAGCTAAGATTGAAAAAAACATGAATCATTTAGTTAAGCAAAATCTTAAGATTGAGCGTAGCGAAATGAGTCGTAACGAGGCAGTTGAGTTTTTTAAAGCTAAAGGCGAGCATTATAAGGCTGAAATTATTGAGTCTATTCCTGAGGATCAAACTCTGTCATTGTATCAACAAGGTGATTTTATTGATCTTTGTCGTGGCCCGCACGTACCATCAACAGCTAAATTAAAAGCCTTTAAGCTAATGAAACTTGCAGGTGCGTACTGGCGTGGCGATTCTAACAATGAGATGCTGCAACGTGTATACGGCACGGCTTGGTCAAACAAAGACGATCTGAATGATTACCTGCATCGATTAGAAGAGGCTGAAAAGCGTGATCATCGTAAGATTGGTAAAACACAAGATTTATTCCATATGCAAGAAGAAGCACCTGGTATGGTGTTTTGGCATGAGAAAGGTTGGACGCTGTATCAGCAAGTTGAGCAATATATGCGCTCAGTTTTCCGTGATAATGACTACAAAGAAGTTCACACTCCACAATTAATTGATAGAACCCTTTGGGAGAAATCAGGCCACTGGGATAAGTTTGGTGATGCAATGTTTACCACCAATAGTGAAAATCGTGACTACGCGGTTAAACCGATGAATTGCCCAGCACATATCCAAATTTACAATCAAGGTTTACGGTCTTATCGTGATTTACCATTACGTTTAGCTGAGTTTGGCTCATGTCATCGCAATGAGCCGTCAGGCACATTACACGGTATTATGCGTGTGCGTAATTTTGTGCAAGATGATGGTCATATTTTTTGTAGCGCCGATCAAATTCAATCAGAAGTATCTAAATTTATTGATTTAACATTTAAAGTTTATAAACATTTTGGTTTCGAAAATATTGATATTAAACTTTCGACACGCCCTGAAAAACGCGTAGGCTCGGATGAAGTGTGGGATCGTGCAGAAGCAGCGTTAGCTGAAGCATTAGATGCTAAAGGCATTAAGTGGGAATTACAAGAAGGTGAAGGTGCTTTTTACGGGCCTAAGATTGAGTTTGTACTTAAAGATTGTTTAGAGCGTGAATGGCAGTGCGGTACATTGCAAGTTGATTTTTCAATGCCAGAGCGCCTGGATGCTACTTTTATTGCAGAAGATGGATCTAAGCAAACACCAGTGATGTTACATCGTGCAATCGTTGGATCGCTTGAGCGATTTGTCGGAATTTTGATTGAGCACTATGAGGGTGCATTTCCTTCTTGGTTAGCGCCGATTCAAGCAGTTATGTTAAATATTTCAGAAAAACAAGAAGAATATGTGGTTAATGTGGTGCAAAAACTGAAAAAACAAGGACTTAGGGTGATTTCAGACTTGCGAAATGAGAAGATAGGCTTTAAAATACGCGAGCATTCTATGCAACGTTATCCGTATATTTTAGTGGCGGGTGACAGAGAGATGGAAAATAACGAAATTTCAGTGCGACAACGTGGCGGCGAAGATTTAGGTTCTATGTCGATAGAAGCGTTTATAAAATTAGTTAACAAATAAAAATAGAGGGAAAATTATTAAACAACCATATAAAGTAAAAACTCGAATTAATGACTATATTAGAGTCTCAAAAGTTCGATTAATTGGCGCCGATGGTGAACAAGTAGGTGTTATTGCTACAGATCAGGCAAGAGAAATGGCAGTAGATGCCGGATTAGATTTAGTAGAAGTTTCTCCCAATGCAGAACCGCCAGTTTGCAAAATTATGGATTTTGGTAAGTTTCAGTATGAGCAGAAAAAGCAACTGAGCGATCAAAAAAAGAAACAAAAGAAAACAACGGTTAAAACCATTAAATATCGTCCAGGTACCGAAGAGGGTGATTACCAAATTAAATTTAGGAATTTGGTCAAATTTTTAGATAATGGCGATAAGGTTAAAGTAAGTATTTGGTTCCGTGGCCGTGAAATGCAGCACAGAGAACTAGGCATGGAAATGCTAGATAGAATTGAGAAAGATACAGAAGAATTTGCCAATGTAGAACAAAAGGCAAAGATGGAGGGTCGTCAGCTAGGCATGATGCTGGCACCCAAATCGAAGAAGAAGTGATAGTGCGGTAAAAACTTAACCAAGCTGTGTTATTTATTTTCGGCATATTTTGATATATAGCCTTAAATAAATGCCTTGCTTGATTTAAATTTTTATCACGCCGTTGGTTCGTATTTAATAACACTATTCTTTATGAATAGTAAATATGTCCAAAGGACAAGGAGAAAATTATGCCGAAGTTAAAAACCAATAGAGGCGCTGCAAAGCGCTTCAAAAAAACTGCCAGTGGTGGTTACAAGTGTAAACACTCTCACCTGCGTCATATCTTGACAAAGAAGAGTACTTCTAGAAAACGTGGCTTACGTGCACCAGACACTATCGAGAAAGTCGATGTACCAATGGTGAAGAAAATGTTACCATATAGTTGATACTACTTGGTATACGAGAAACTAGTTCAAAGTTAATAGGAGTATAAAAAATGGCAAGAGTATCAAGAGGTGTGCAGGCGCACGCTAAACACAAGAAAATTTTAAAGAAAGCTAAGGGTTATTACGGCGCAAGATCAAAAGTCTATCGCGTTGCAAAGCAAGCAGTAATTAAAGCAGGACAATATGCGTATCGTGATCGTCGTCAAAGACGTCGTCAGTTCCGTAGACTTTGGATTGTACGTATTAATGCTGAAGCGCGTAATAACGGTTTAAGCTACTCAAGAATGATTGACGGTATGAACAAAGCGGGCATTGAAATCGACCGTAAAGTTTTATCAGACATTGCAATTTTTGATAAAGCAGCATTTGCTCAAATCGCAGATCAAGCTAAAGCAGCATTAGCGGCAACAGCTAAGTAAATTGTTTAAAGGCTGTAATTTTTTTACAGCCTTTATTAACTAACTTTTACTAATGATTGACGCAATCCTTGATAAAGCTAAAGCATCTATCTCTACGGCAGAAAGCTTAAAAGAGCTAGATGATTTACGTGTTAAGTTTTTAGGCAAAAAAGGCGAGCTTACCGCACTTTTAAAAGGCTTAGGAAAGCTATCAAAAGAAGAGCGTCCTAAAATGGGTGAGGCAATTAACCAAGCCAAAGTTAGCGTACAAAACCTATTAACTGATCGAAAAAATCATTTAGAAACCCTAGAATTAGAAAAGCGCCTTTTGAGAGAAAAGGTGGACGTTTCTCTTCCAGGTAGAAATGTTGAAATGGGTGGATTGCATCCAGTCACTATTACCTTAAATCGTATCCAATCCTTATTTGCAAAAAATGGTTTTGAAGTAGAAACCGGCCCTGAGATTGAAGACGATTTTCATAATTTTACAGCGCTTAATATTCCTGAACATCATCCGGCACGTGCGATGCACGACACCTTTTATTTTGATGAATCTACCGTATTAAGAACGCATACTTCGCCGGTTCAAATTCGCACCATGGAGGATAAAAAGCCACCGCTGCGTATTATTGCACCGGGTCGAGTTTATCGTTGTGATTCTGATATCACGCACACCCCAATGTTTCACCAGGTTGAAGGCTTGATTGTAGATAAAGAAGCTAATTTTGCACAGCTTAAGGGTTTGTTGATTGACTTTTTGCGTGCTTATTTTGAAAAAGAAGATTTAAAAGTTCGTTTTCGACCTTCCTATTTTCCATTTACTGAGCCTTCAGCTGAAGCTGATATTGAATGTGTTATTTGTGGCGGTGATGGCTGCCGTGTTTGTAAAAAAACTGGCTGGTTAGAAGTGCTAGGTTGTGGTGTTGTACACCCAAATGTTTTAAATTCTGCTGATGTTGATGCTGAAGAATACACAGGTCTTGCTTTTGGTATGGGGGTTGAGCGTTTAGCAATGCTTCGATATGGTGTGAATGACTTACGTCTTTTCTTTGAAAACGATATTCGTTTTCTAAAACAATTTAAATAAGCCTATGAATATTTCAACGTCTTGGTTAAGAGAATGGATTAACCCCAATGTCAGTGATGAGGTGTTGGCTGAGCAGTTGACTATGGCTGGCCTTGAAGTAGATGGTATTGCACCAGTTGCACCTGCATTTGATAAAGTTGTTGTGGGTCACGTGGTGAGTTGTGAAAAACACCCCGATGCTGACAAACTTAATTTGTGCCAAGTTGATATTGGACAGAGTGATAACCTGCAAATTATCTGTGGCGCTAGTAATGTGCGCACAGATTTAAAAGTAATTGTTGCAACGGTTGGTGCAAAATTACCCGGTGGTTTAAAAATTAAAAAAGCCAAACTCCGTGGTGTGGAATCTTTCGGTATGATTTGCTCAGAATCAGAACTTGGCATGAGTGATTCATCAGATGGAATTTCAGAGTTAGACAATGATGCACCGATTGGTCAAGATATTAGAGAGTACTTAGATTTTGATGACAATATTATTGAATTAGACATCACCCCAAATCGTGGTGATTGTTTTTCAGTGTTAGGTGTGGCACGCGAGGTTAGTGCAAATTACAATATGGTGTTTAACATGCCTGATATTAGTGTTAGTGCGCAAGGCGCATCAAGCATCAGCGCAAATGTTAGCAATATTAAAGCTTGCCCAAAGTATTTAACCAGAGCCATCAAAGGTATTGACAACACGGTTAAAACTCCTAAATGGATGGCTGACAAGCTAACACGCTCAGGTCAGCAAGTACATTCACCTGTAGTTGATATTACTAATTACGTCTTATTAGAGTTGGGCCAGCCAATGCATGCCTTTGACTTGGCTAAAATTAATGGTACTATTGAAGTTAGAAATGCTAAACCTGGCGAGACAATTGAGTTGTTAAACGAAGCGACGGTTGAGTTAAAAGATGATACTCTTATCATTGCTGATGATTCATCTCCACTTGCAATTGCTGGTGTAATGGGTGGTATGAGTAGCTCCACACAAGATGACTCAACTCAAATTTTATTAGAAAGCGCATTTTTTGAGCCAGTCTCTATTGCCGGTAAAGCTAGAAGTTATGGTCTACATACTGAGTCATCGCTGCGTTTTGAGCGTGGGGTAGATTTTAATATTACACAAGTTGCAATGGATAGAGCAACACAGCTAATCATTGATATTTGTGGTGGTGAAGCGAGCGATATTAACAGTTGTATTGATGAGAGTGCATTGCCAAAGCTTGCGCCAATTACCATTACTCAGGCGAAAATTCAAAAGATTTTAGGGTTTGAGCTAGAAGCAAACTGGATTGAAGAAAAGTTCACCAATCTTGATTTTGAAATTAGCAAAAAAACTAACGATTCTTGGACCATTATCCCGCCAAGTTTTCGTTTTGATATCCGTATTCCTGCAGATTTGATTGAAGAGCTAGCAAGGCTTTATGGTTATGATAAATTACCAGTACAAAAACTTTCACTAGATGCGAATATTAACGCTATCTCTGAAGCAACATTGGATAAATATGATATTGCCCAATCGTTAGTTAATCGTGGCTATCAAGAGGTAATTACTTATAGTTTTATTTCTGAAAAATATCAAAATTTAATTGATCCAGACGCTAAAAAAATTACTTTAAGTAATCCAATTTCAGCCGATATGTCAACTATGCGCTCATCGCTTTGGGCGGGCTTATTGCAAACGGTTGAGTCTAATCAACGACGTGGACATGCTGATGCAAGGTTTTTTGAAATCGGTCTGTGTTTTGGCGGTGTTAAGGCAGATGAACAGTCTAACAAATTAGCCGGTGTTGTGTCGGGTAATCGTTTTGATGCGCAATGGTCAAGTGAATTACAGCCATTAGATTTCTTTGATGCGAAGGCAGATTTAGAATCATTGTTAGCGCTAACAGGCAGGCAGTTTTCTTTTGAAGCGATTGAGCATCCTGCACTTCAAAAAGGCCAAAGCGCAAAGATTGTGTTAAATGACATTCAAGTTGGTTGGATTGGTGCCTTATCACCAGTGGTTCAAAAAGAATTATCACTCTCTAAGTGTTATTTATTTGAGATTGATCTTAGTACTATATTGTCAGGAAAAATTGCTAAATATGAAGCATTTTCTTCGTATCAACAGTCTGCAAGAGATATTGCTTTAGTTTTAGATGAAGCAACACCGGTTGCTGATTTGATTAATGCAATTAAAAATATGCGACAAACTCATTTTATCGATGTGAGTTTATTTGATATTTACGCCGGCGATAATATCGAAGTAGGCAAAAAAAGTGTTGCACTTAACTTAACCTATCAATCTTTAGAAGCGACATTAAGCGATGATGAAGTTAACGCTAAAGTTGATGAAGTTTTGAGCTTGATGCAAAATAAATTCTCAGCCGTTCAAAGATAATGTCAGTCACTAAAAAAGATATTGTTAATGTATTAGTTGAAAGGCTTGATGTGAATCATAATCAGGCACTTTTAATTGTTAATGAATTTTTTGATTTGATAAAACAAAAGCTTGCTTCGGGTGAAGAAGTAAAACTTTCTGGATTTGGAAACTTTAATATTAGGGAAAAATCAGCCAGACCAGGAAGAAATCCTAAAACAGGAGAGTCTGTAACTATATCTGCTAGAAAAATTGCTACCTTTAAGGCAGGGCCAAAGCTAAAATCAGCTACTCAAAAAGGCATTTGAGTTAGTTACTAATAGCTGACATAAAGCCTTTTAGAATTGGCATTGTTTTGTCAAGCAATTCTTGGTTTTTTTGCTCGTTAATAACCTGATCTTGTATGTGTTTATCAGTGTCTTTGAGTGAAATTTGATAATCATCATCAAATTCAAAATTAATAAAATAAAAACCTTTGCCTTTATCTCTAATTGATTGGACGGAGTGAAAATCAGTCTCCCAAGCTAGTTCAGCTTGGTAAATTGCTGATGAGTCTGTATTGTCCCTTTGTACTAATATAGTAGTAGAGCCAAAGTGAAAGATAAAATTATTTGCAGAGCAGTTTGAGGCTGGTTTAATGGTTAGTTCCCCGCTATCTAGCGCATCAGCAATTTGTTTGAGTTGTGGATTAGTTAGTGCAATATACTTTGCATCCATATATTCATCAATATTTGAATCTGGATAATTATTTTGTAGAAATTTAATTAGTCTTTTAAGCATAGTTTCACCTTAAAAATAAAGCGCAATTATACCCTATGGCGGTTTATTTTAATTTTTTAGAGAATGTTAAGACTTGTCCAATGAATCTGTATATTTGATTGAGTACACATCAAAAATACTAATTGCCATTGCAGCAATGATAGGACCAATAAATAATCCCAATATTCCAAACTGCATAATACCTGCTAATGTAGAAAGTACAGTAATGAGCGTATGGTCTAACGCACTTGTTTTATCTGAGCTGCTTGAGAGTCGTTTGATAATGATGGGGCGAATAATATTATCAATTACAGTACCAATCAGAATTGCACCGAATAGAACAATGATTAACGCGTCAACAGCTTGTCCTTGTGCGTATAAATATAAGCTTAAAGGCAGCCAAATAATCAGTCCACCAAGCACTGGAATAAAGCTAGCCAAAGCCATGGCAATACCAAAATACAATACAGGAAGACCAACAATTGCAACACCGACAGAAAACACCAAGCCCTGTAGTATGGCGACAATAAACACACTGCCTACCAAGGTAATCGACAGGTTCGAGAATTGATTGAGTAAGATATTATCTAAGTGATTTTCTAAGGGAGATAAATCCTTAAGTCGCCTAACAGTACTCTTGCCATCAACATAAAAGTAAAACAGTGAAAATATAGTCACAATTAAAAAGAAGACAAAGTGAGAAGACAATGACACAATGCTTTTTAAAATCACCACAGAAAAGTCTTTAATGCTGATTAAAAAACCCTCCATATTGTTGTTAAGCGCTGAATTTAAAGTAACTTTTAGTGAGTCTGATAAAGGCAAGCCTGAAATGGTCTGATAAAGTATTTGATCGCTTTGTTTGGCATCAAAATCCGTATTAATAGTTTGTATGAGTGCAGAGATCTCTAACCCACTAATTAGTAAGATATAACTCAAAGGCAAAATAAGAATAACAGTCACCAGCAGTGTCATTATTAACGCCGATACTGAGTTTGAAAACTTTTGTTGGAATTTGTTGTACTGACTAAAGGTCGCAATAGCGATGAGTAGGGCTAAAAATAGCGCAGGGATAAAGGGGGTAAATAGCCAAATTAAACCACCAATGGCTAGTACTAGTAAGCTAAGCATAAAACCGTGCTCATAAGGTGCGTTCATAAGTCCTCCATTTTTAAAACAGTATAAGCCACCTGCTCGTAAGGGTGGGAAAACTTCATAGCCTCGATGACCAGATCAAGGTTATCATCAACACATAACATCTCTACTTTATATTCTTCAATAGCTTCTAATTCATCTAATATGCCGATAGTTGGATTGGCATCACCAATGGGTCTAAATTGCCCAATACCAGTGGTTTGCCAGGCGCAATTTTCATAGTTGCTAAATTTGCCAGCACCTGCGTCAAACATGGCATTTTTGACCACTTCTAGATCTGCTTCAGGCACATAAAAACTGATTTGATACATTTAAAACCCCCCTTTTTAAATAACGCTGCCTTTGATCTTCTTGCATACGTTCAATGGCATATCTTAATGTAGTTCTAGGAAGTTGTGCGTAATTTTGCTTTAAGAAATTTTCACAAGTATTTCTATCTTTTTTATAAACCTCCCGTAGCATCCAGCCAACAGCTTTATGAATCAGATCGTGTTTATCATTAAGTAGGTTTTTGGCTATTGTAAGTGTTGGTTTGAATTCGTTATTTTTAATAAAAGCAAAAGTTGCTACAATGGAGATGCGCCTCTTCCATAAGTTTGATGAATTTGCATAATCAAACAGTATGTTTAATAGATTTTGGTTGTTAAAAATATAATCTCCAATTATGTGAGGGATTGTTGTATCGACAAGATCCCAATTGTTAGCCGTATGAATATTTTCTAAATAGAAATTAAAAACTTGATTTTTTTCTCCGGCTTGGTATTTATTGACCAGCATGATTAATCCAAGGTGGCGAACTTCATGAATTTCGTTATTGATTAAATCAAGTATTTCATCAAAACTGGTGTTTTTAAAGTATTTTTTTGCCACTTTTCTAGTGTTGGGTACGCGCACCCCAATAAATTTGTCAAATTCAGAGTACTCGCCTTTTCCAGTTTTAAAAAACCATTCGTTGGTTTTCTTGCGTTCATTACTGGCGTAAGTTTTTAATTCATCGATTATTTCTTCTACCTTCATCAGCTATACTAAGGGTTTTTAATAATGATTTAATCATACATGCAAACAGCGTATTTTGCCGGTGGATGTTTTTGGTGTGTTGAGGCTGTGTTTCAGCGTGTTGATGGTGTTAGTAGCGTTGAATCGGGTTATTGCAATGGATTAACAAAAAACCCCACTTATCAGGATATTTGCACAGGCGAGACAGGACATGCTGAAGTGGTTAAGATTGAGTTTGACGAATCTTTAGTAACCTTCGAACAATTACTAGAAGTGTTTTTCGCTACACATGACGCCACTACACTTAATCAGCAGGGTAATGACCGAGGTACGCAATATCGATCAGCTGTTTTCTACATTAATAATAAGCAGCAAACACTAGCCAAACAGTTTATTGATAAATTAGGCGATAATATTGTGACAGAGGTAAGTAAGTTAGATGTGTTTTATCCAGCTGAAAGATATCATCAAAATTATTTTAATAACAACCCAAATCAGCCTTATTGTAGAATATTGATTGCACCAAAATTAGATAAATACTTTCACTCATGAACGATCAAGATTTACTTAGATATTCTCGACAAATCATATTGCCTAAAATTGGAATAGAAGGGCAGCAGGCCTTACTTGATTCAACTATGTTGTTAATTGGCATGGGTGGCCTTGGCTCTCCAAGCGCTATGTATCTTGCGGCAGCTGGTGTAGGTCATCTTATTATTGCTGATTTTGACATGGTAGAAATCTCAAACCTTCAGCGCCAAGTGATTCACCATACGGATGATATTGGTAAATATAAAGTGGATTCGGCCAAAGAAAAGATGCTGGCCATTAATCCGGGCATTAAAGTTACAACCATTAAAGATCTAAATGATGAAAACTTAAACTCATGGGTATCTAAAGTAGATGTTGTCTTAGATGGGACTGATAACTTTGATACGCGCTTTAAAGTCAATCAAGCTTGTGTTGAAGAGAAAACACCACTAGTGTCAGCAGCAGTAATACGTTTTGAAGGGCAGTTGTCTGTTTTTAAAGGTTATGAAGCTAATCAGCCTTGTTATCAGTGCTTGTATTCAGCAGAAGGCAATAACGACGAAACCTGCTCTGAAAATGGCATTCTTTCCCCGGTTGCTGGTGTAATGGGCTCACTCCAAGCGTTGCAAGCGGTAAAAGTAATGCTTAATTTAGGTGAACAATTAATTGGTAAACTAACAATAATAGATGCAATGGATTTAACCCTCAGAAGTATCAAGATCAGCAAAGATAGCGCTTGCCCAATCTGCAATAAACAATAGGAACAAAATATGAAAGCACTGGTAAAAAAACACGCAAAAGAAGGTATTTGGCTAGAAGACGTGTCAATGCCAGAAGTTGGCAATAATGACGTTTTAGTAAAAATCAAAAAAACAGCCATTTGTGGTACTGATATTCATATCTATAATTGGGATGAATGGGCACAAAAAACCATTCCAGTACCAATGACTACCGGCCATGAATTTGCAGGTGAGATTGTAGAGTTAGGCTCTAACGTGACTGATCTTCAAATCGGTGATATCGTTTCTGGCGAAGGTCATATTACTTGTGGAAGGTGTCGTAATTGCTTGGCAGGGCGTAAGCACTTGTGCC
>CAZOAA010000025.1:0-21666 GCA_964577715.1 uncultured Candidatus Thioglobus sp.
TCAACGGTGCTTCTAACTGGGGTCCATTTAAGGGTGGTAACAACTGGTTAAACGACACTGACTTCGGTTTAAACTTTAACACTAAGAACACTACTGACACTAACGCTTCTGGCGCTGCTGACGGTACTGCTTCTGGTAAAGCTGACGCTAACGCTAAAGGTCAAGCTGATGCATTTGCTAAAGGTCAAGCTGACGGTTATGCTAAAGCACAAGCTGACGCTTATGCTAAAGGTTATGCAGACGCTAAGGCTGCAGGTACTGTAGACAACAACGCTGTTGTTGTTAAGTAATTAGTACTTACCTTGCTCGTGTTATTTAGTGAGCTAAGCCTTGCTTAGGGAGCTAAAATAAACCAAGCTAAAAACCACCCGAAAGGGTGGTTTTTTATTGCTTGAAACAAAGTTGTTGGTTTATTGATCTACATCAAATCATATTTGTCTAATCGTTATTAAAATTGTGTTTTTAACTTTGTTAACCGGTGTTGTTTGCTTTCAGATTATGTAAATACCTTTGGTCAGTCTTTATTAAGAGTTTACGGCGAAAGGGTGCATAAAGTTGCTATAGATGCAGGATTCAGTTGCCCAAATCGGGATGGATCCAAAGGTATTGGCGGTTGTACATTTTGCAATAACGCTACTTTTAGTCCTAATGGTAAAACACCAAATCCAATTTTAGAGCAAATTCAAAGCGGCCGAAATGTGCTGATTAAGCGTACAGGCGCAAAAAAATATATTGCTTATTTTCAAGCTTATACCAATACTTATGCAGATGTAAAAACCCTAAAGGATATGTATGACGTTGCCCTTACACAAAAAGATGTTGTTGGTTTGTCTATTGGCACTCGCCCAGATTGTGTTCCAGACGGGGTGATTGATTTATTGCTTGATTATCAAAACCAAGGGCTTGATGTATGGCTAGAGCTAGGATTGCAATCTGCTTTTGACAAAACACTCGAGCGCATTAATAGAGGGCATGGCTTTAAAGAGTATAAACAGACCTTGATTGCCGCTAGAGCCAAAGGTTTAAAAGTTTGCACGCATTTGATTATTGGTTTGCCTGGTGAAAATGAAAAACACTTCCAAGCAACATTACGTCGCGTACTTGATTTGGGTGTGGATGGCTTGAAATTTCATCCGTTGCATGTTGTTAAGGGTACACAGCTTGCCAATGATTGGCGTAGAGGAGCGTACCAACCGATGACAATGGAATATTATGTTAGGAGTATTGTAGGTTTGGTAAATATGGCGCCTAAAGATATGATTTATCATCGGCTTACAGGTACTGCTAATAAACAGCAATTATTAGCACCTGCTTGGTGTAGTAAAAAATGGCAAGTGTTGAATGCTATTGAGGCTGAGTTTAGGCGACAAAATAAGAAAAAAATCTTATGGAATTAGTTTGTCCAGCAGGTAATTTGCCTTCACTTAAGGTGGCCATTGATCACGGCGCTGATACAGTTTATATTGGTTTTGCTGACGAGACAAATGCACGTCATTTTGCAGGTTTGAATTTTAATGAGGATAGGGCAAAACAAGGCGTTGAGTATGCGCATTCAAGAGGCAGAAAGGTTTATGTTGCGATTAATACCTACCCACAGCCATCACTATGGCAGAAGTGGACTGGCGCTATAGACCGTGCAGCTAGAATCGGTGCTGATGCTGTTATATTAGCAGACATCGGTCTGATGGAATACGCACTAAAGCATCATCCTAATTTAAGTTTACATTTGTCTGTACAAGGGTCGGCCACTAGTTATGAAGCGCTTGATTTTTATTATAAAAATTTTAATATTAAACGTGCAGTATTGCCTAGAGTGCTTTCAGTTGCGCAGGTAAAAAAAGTCATTGAAAAATCTCCTGTTGACATTGAGGTGTTTGGTTTTGGTTCTTTGTGTGTAATGGTTGAGGGACGATGTATTTTGTCGTCATATGTTACGGGCCGATCACCAAACACTTATGGCGCCTGCTCGCCTGCGTCACACGTGGAATATATAGAAAACGACATTCAGTTAGAAACGCGTCTTGGTGGTGTGCTGATTGATTCTTATGAAAAACATGAAGTAGCTGGTTATCCGACTTTATGTAAAGGAAGGTTTGAGGCAATGGGCAATACGTATTATGCACTTGAAGAGCCGACCAGTTTAAATACCCTGGATATTTTGCCAGAACTTAAAAAGATCGGCGTCAAAGCAATTAAGATTGAAGGAAGGCAACGATCACCTGCTTACATTAAGACTGTTGCCAGTACTTGGTCTCAGGCTCTTAGGTTGTTGGAAACAGGTAATTATCAGACCAGTAGTGAGTGGAAGAAATCCTTGGAGAGGGTTTCTGAGGGGCTTCAAACTACATTGGGCGCTTATCATCGGAGCTGGCAATGAAAGTATCCTTAGGGCCTATTTATTTTTATTGGTCAAAACAACAGATTTATGATTTTTATAAAAAAATTGCCGATTCAGGAGTAGATATTGTTTATTTGGGCGAAGTGGTTTGTTCTAAGCGCCACGAACTAAGTTTTGAGGATTGGCTTGGCATTGCCGACGAACTTCAAAGCGCTGGTAAAGAGGTTGTGTTGTCAACTTTGACCTTGTTGGAAGCAGACTCTGAGCTAAAGCGTTTAAGTAGAATTTGCCAGAATAGTGAATACTTAATAGAGGCAAATGATTTTGCAGCAATTAGCCTTATGTCAAAACAGCAAAAACCATTTGTTGTTGGTCCAAGCGTTAATATATATAATGTATCGAGCCTTAGAGTGCTAACAGACAAGGGTCTGAAGCGCTGGTGTTTTCCCGTTGAGCTTTCACAGGAGACACTTAAAGATATTACAGCCGATAAGCCAAGTAATTTAGAGGTTGAAGTATTTGTATTTGGCAAATTGCCATTAGCTTATTCTGCGCGTTGCTTCACTGCCAGAGCCTATAATTTAGATAAAGATGATTGTCAATATAAGTGCGTTGAACATAATCAAGGCATATTGCTATCTACCAAGGAAGATGAATCGTTTTTAATCATGAATGGCATACAAACACTATCAAGCGATACGTTTAATCTTATTAATAATCTAAAACAAATGCAAGATATGGGGATAGACATTGTTCGTATTAGCCCTCAGATAGAGCATACTGAAAAGGTTGTTGATATTTTTAAAGATACAATTGAAAATAAAATAACAATGGTTAAAGCGCAACAACAATTAGATACGTTGATTGTCTATAAACAATGTGATGGTTATTGGCATGAGCAATCAGGCATGCAAAAGGTGGCACTTTGCCAGGATTGAAAACAGGCGCTACCTATTTTCAATAATAAGTTAGATTTGAATGCTGGTATTGGCAAGACGATCAAAATAACGAGCACGATAATAATGACGCGTGTTTGTTTTGCTGTCTGCAAATGCAGATCTGTCATGTAATACGTTGTTACTGATTAATCCCATGCCGGGTTCTAATAGTCCTTTAAATATATAGGCTGATCTTTTATCATTTAAAATTTTCTCAAGATAAGTAATTGCTTCTTGAACCAGAGGGTCTTGTGACCATTCAATATTTCTTTTTCTGGCAGTATAGCGCATATGCAGATTACCACTATCAGTTATACTAAATACGGGCCCAGGGCGCTCAGGGCGAATACCAACACCTGATTGAATGCCAGCAGGAATGGTCATTACATTATTCATTAGCACACTAATATAATCAGGATTTTTTTCACGCAATAAAATATAAGCAATTTCGTGGTCCATTAGTTGGTTGTCTCCACCCTTTGCGGCTTTTTGTACCACATGTAAGTTAAGCGCATGAATTTGTTTATCTGGTGCATTGTAATAGCCATCTGTATGCCAGTTAATGGCTTTATTGGTATATGGGATATAGTTTTTTCTAATGCCATCTTTTACAACTGTTAAGGATGTTAAGCCATTATCATCAGCAAGCCAGTTTTTGTTGATTTGTCCAAGGCCAAATCTGTTTGCTATTGCCATCGGTATTTCTGGCGATGGGTCGGATCCAGTATTGCTAATATAGATAGCCATATTGGCTTTTTGGGTTAAATTTAAGAGCGCTTTATATTCAGATTTACTCAGATTTCTGGGATTTTTTATTTCGACAATAAGCTCATTAATGCTTTGTGGATGTTCTTGTAATTTTTTATCTCTCCAGTGCTGATATAGCTCTTTATCATCTAATAAAAAAGGCGATGCTATTGTGTTAAGTTGTTGTTGGACATTTTGCATTGATAAACCTGATAGAATAAAAAAAGATTCAGTTTATAAGTTATAGAACGTGCCGTCTTTGACCAAGATCAAATTAAATTATTTTTAATAAGCACTGTGTGAATTTTTTTTGCCATTTTTCCTAGCTTTTTAATATCGGATAGATTTGGGACTTCTTTCTGATCTAGCCTATGCTCCCAGTCGTCTATCTCAATGGACAGAAAATCAATAAGTTTTAGTGAGCAACCAGAACAAGCATCGGAACAAAAGTCTGGATCAACACTGTCAAAGGGTAGCGTGTTTTTAATTTGTGCAATTAGCTCACGCATAGCATCAGTAGTGTTGGGTTTCACAATAGCGGTAGATTAACGTGTTAAGTGACGATATTTAGCTATCTTTGCACAGTAATTTCCTGAATAGCGGGTAACTTTTTTGTAAAACTTGGTCGGTTTTAAGACTGAACCAATGTGACTCAACATCAAACCCATCAAGAAAATTTTTTACGTATAAGCCTAATTCTGTCGAGCCCTGCATTTTAATTTTTCTTTGAAAAAATAAAGTATCTGGATCTTTTACACGAGCAATCATTGATAAGTAATCACAGGATTTTGCAGATATGCACAAGTTTTCTGATACAACATTATTGCCGTGAATAATTTTTTTATTTTTTAAACTCAAAGAAAAAGATAGATCAATATCGATAACCTTAATTAATACCCAGTTGTTTTTTAGAAAATCAAGATCACCGGCCTCAATTGATTTTTTAAATATTTGATTAAATATGGCGGTTATTACATTGTTGCTAAGGGTGTTTGGCACCAATGTAAACAATGAAGGTAAAGGTGGTGTGCTAGCATGTATGGCTTTTACTATGCCCATAATAATGTTTCTTTGTATACAGTAAGTTACTGATTTTATTGTATAAATTTAAATTTTTGATTGACACATATCAAGTTATAGAAATATTTTTAAATTAATTTAAAAATATTGATCTGCGTCAATACACCACTATATATAGTTGTTTTATAATTATTAAACACTAGATATAGTGAATATCCAATAAAAGGATAAATTGTTTAATATTATATAGGGGAATAATATGGATGTAGTTCATGCAAATACACCACTTAGTGTTATAAAAAGAGACGGCACTACCACTTTTTTTGACAGTGAAAAAATTCACTTGGCAATACTTAGGGCTGGGCAGGTTAGTAAAGAGTTCGACGAAGATGAAGCAAGTTTATTAACAGCTCAGGTGCTTAAGGTTTTAAGTTATAGCGATATCAAAGATCCAGAAATTGAACGTATTCAGGATGTTGTTGAGCAGGTTTTAATTTCTTCAAACTTTATTAAAACCGCACGAGCTTATATTGCTTATCGTGCCAAACATAAGACACTGCGTGAGGATAAAAAGACATTAGTAGACGTTGCATCCTCTATCAATGAGTATGTTGATAGGGCAGATTGGCGAGTTAATGCCAACGCTAACCAAGGCTACTCTTTAGGCGGGCTGATTTTAAATGTTTCTGGTAAAGTTATTGCTAATTATTGGCTTTCTCATGTGTATGCACCAGAAGCGGGTAATGCACATCGACAGGGAGACTTGCATATTCACGACCTTGATATGCTTTCAGGTTATTGTGCCGGTTGGTCTTTGAGGGTTTTGCTAAGGGAGGGTTTAAATGGTATTGATGGGCGTATTGAGGCAGGGCCACCGAAACATCTATCAAGTGCTGTTGGGCAGATTGTTAATTTTTTAGGAACATTGCAAAATGAGTGGGCCGGAGCGCAGGCATTTAGCTCATTTGATACTTATTTGGCACCATATATTCGTTTAGATAATTTGAGCTATGAGACAGTTAAGCAGCAAATTCAGGAGCTTATTTACAACCTTAATGTGCCTTCACGCTGGGGCACACAAACGCCATTTACTAACTTAACTTTTGATTGGGTTTGCCCTGAAGATTTGCGCGATCAAGTGCCAATGATGGGCGATGTGGAAATGCCGTTTACTTATGGTGAATTACAAGTAGAAATGGACATGATCAATCGTGCGTATATAGAGGTAATGACCGAAGGTGATGCTAAAGGCCGAGTGTTTACTTTTCCGATTCCTACTTACAATATGACACCAGATTTTCCATGGGAAAGTGAAAACGCCAAACGTTTGTTTGACATGACCGCCAAGTATGGATTGCCATATTTTCAGAATTTTTTAAACTCTGATCTTAAGCCAAATATGGTTCGCTCAATGTGTTGTCGATTACAGCTTGATTTAAACGAGCTGTTAAAGCGTGGCAATGGTCTATTTGGGTCTGCTGAACAGACAGGGTCTCTAGGCGTGGTTACAATTAATTGTGCAAGATTGGGCTATACACATCAAGGTGACAAACAAGGTCTTTATAAACAGTTAGACAATCTATTGTTGATAGCCAAAGATTCGCTAGAGGTAAAGCGTAAAGTAGTACAAAAATTAATGGACAATGGGTTGTTTCCGTATACGAAGCGTTATTTGGGCACACTTAGAAACCATTTTTCTACCATTGGTGTGAATGGTATCAATGAGATGATTCGTAATTTTACTAAAGATAAGCATGATATTGCATCTAGCAGTGGCCATCAAATGGCCGTTGATTTTCTTGATCATATCCGTATGAGAATGGTTGAATTTCAAGAGCAAACAGGGCATATGTTTAACCTTGAAGCAACCCCTGCTGAGGGCACGACCTATCGTTTTGCCAAGGAAGATATGAAGCGCTATCCTGATGTTTTACATGCTGGAAGTACAGAAAAACCATACTATACCAATTCATCACAATTACCAGTTGGATTCACTGCCGACCCTTTTGAAGCGTTAGAGCGTCAAGATGAGTTACAAACCAAATATACTGGCGGCACAGTATTGCATTTGTATATGGGTGAGCGAATTAGCAGTGGTGAGGCCTGTATGAAGATGGTGAAAAGATCGTTAGAGAATTTTCGCCTGCCGTATATTACTATTACCCCAACGTTTTCAATTTGTCCGAAACATGGCTATCTTGAAGGAGAGCATGAGTTTTGTCCAAAGTGTGATGAGGAGTTATTAGCTAAAAAGAAATTAACAACAAAAGAAGGAGAGCAAGATGAAAAAACAGCAAGTATCGTTAACCAATGAAGAGCGTCAAGCGTGTGAAATATGGACTCGAGTTATGGGGTATCACCGACCAGTAAGCAGCTTTAACCCTGGAAAACAGTCAGAACATATGGAGAGAATTTGTTTTAAAGAGCAAATAGCAAGTTGACAAATACAATCAATATTGGTGGTTTTGAGCCATTAACTACTATTGATTATCCGGGTAATTTGTCTTGTGTGGTTTTTACACAAGGCTGCCCTTGGAGGTGTCGATATTGTCATAATCATGATTTAATTCCGGCTGATAAACAAACAGAGTTTAATTGGAATGATATTCTTCAGTTTATTAAAACCAGGGTTGGATTGTTAGATGCTGTTGTATTTAGTGGCGGCGAGCCTTGTTTACAAAAAAATCTACTAAGTGCAATTAAGCAAACTAAGGCATTAGGATTTAAAATTGGACTGCACACTAGCGGTGCTTATCCTAAAACATTAAAGCAATGTTTAAATTATGTGGATTGGGTAGGTTTTGACATAAAGCATTTACCGTTAAATTATGAAGAGGTTACACAAACACCTAAGTCTGCAGATAAAGCGTGGGCATCTTTAGGTATTTTGTTAGCCTCTAAGGTTGATTATCAACTACGGATTACTAAGCATCCTGAGTTGATTAGTAATGAGCAATTAAGCAGATTAAAAAGACTTGTGAAAAATCAATATGATAGTAATCTGACTGTACAGACGTGTAGTATTGATAATTGCTTAGATGATAAGTTGCGTATTGTTTAAGCAATAAAAAAGGCGCATTTGCGCCTTTTAATGTTTTGTCCAATTGTTGTGTTAGCCTTTCATTTGGGCTGCTACTTCTTCTGCAAAGTTTTCTTCTTTTTTCTCAATGCCTTCGCCAACTTCGAATCTTACAAATGATTTAACTTGTGCATTGTTTGATTTTGCAAGATTTCCAACTGTGGTGTCAGGATCTTTAACAAAAGGCTGGCCATATAATGTTACTTCATTAACAAATTTTTTCATGCGTCCAACAATCATTTTCTCAATGATGTTTTCTGGCTTTCCAGATTCTCTGGCTTGTTCTACAAAAATTGCTTTTTCTCTTTCTAGTAAGTCTGCACTTAACTCTTCTTCTGTAACACATTCAGGTTTTGTTGCTGCAACATGCATAGCAATATCTTTAGCAAATGCTTCATCTCCACCCTCTACTACAGATAGAACAGCAATGCGTTCGCCATGCTTATAAGCGCCGATTACACCGCTATCAGTGCTTACAGTGCTTACGCGTCTAATAGAAACATTCTCACCTACTTTGGCAACAATTGCTTCACGTGCTTTTTCTAGCGAATCACCGTTGTCTAGTGTTTGAGTTAGAAACTCTTTGATGTTTGCTGGTTTGGTTTTAAGTGCTAATTCACCTAACACATTAACAAATTCAATGAATTCATCACCTTTAGTAACAAAGTCAGTTTCAGAATTAACCTCTAAGATAGTTGCGGTTTTACCATCGTCACTAACGTTTACTTTAACTAGGCCTTCAGCTGCAACACGGCCTGATTTTTTTGCTGCTTTCGCAGCACCAGAGGTGCGCATTAAATCAATAGCTGCTTCCATGTCCCCATTGGTTTCAGCCAGGGCTTTTTTGCAGTCCATCATGCCTGCACCGGTTCTTTCTCTTAGTTCTTTAACTAAAGCGGCTGTAATTGCCATAATAATCTCCTATATATTTAGCTAATCATGTGCTTTATGCAAGCTTTTCAATCATTTGTGCTTTGGTATCACTGGCATTAACTTTAACACCTTGTTTTTTTGCATAGTCAGCCAAATCAGCCTTTTTCATCGCATTAAGTGCAGTCTTGTTTAGTTTTTCAATTTTTTCAGCTGTTTTCTTTGGCGCTTTTTTAGCTTCTGGTTTTTTGGCTGCTACTTTTTCTGCTGCTGGCTTCTTGGCTTCAGTTTTTTCTACTTTGGCCTCTTCTTTAGCTGCTGGTTTTTTCTTAGCTGGTGCTTTCTTTGCAGGAGTTGTTTCTTTGATTTTAGTGCCAGCTGCAGCCTTGGCCTCTAAGACAGCATTAGCAATTTCTCTAGCATAAAATCCGATTGCTCTAATTGAGTCATCATTACCAGGAACAATGTAATCAATGCCCTCAGGATTATGATTAGTGTCAACAACACCGATAATTGGAAGTTGAAGTTTTTGAGCTTCTCTAATGGCATTTTTTTCATGCCCAATATCGATAATAAAAACTACATCAGGAATACCGCCTAAGTCTTTAATTCCGCCTAAACTACGCTCTAATTTTTCCATTTCTCTGGTCATCATTAGTGCTTCTTTTTTACCAAACTGAGAAAAATTTTCTTCTGCTAAAAATTCCAAATCTTTAAGGCGTTTAATTGATGCCTTAATGGTTTTGTAGTTGGTCATCATGCCGCCTAACCAGCGGTGATTAACATACGGCATACCACATCTAATGGCTTCCTGTTTTATGATGTCGCTGGCCGCTCTTTTTGTGCCAACAAATAAAATTGATTTACCTTCTGCAGCAGTCTTGCTCGCAAAGTTAAGCACATCATTAAATAATGGTAGTGTTTTTTCTAGGTTGATAATATGAACACCATTGCGTGTGCCATAAATATAGCGATCCATTTTTGGATGCCAAAAACGAGAACGGTGACCAAAGTGAACACCTGCCTCTAACATTTTCTTCATTGAAGTTTTTGCCATTTTATTTCTCCTGGGTTGTTAAAGGGCTTTGCCCTTTCTTCCACAACTTCTATTAGCCAACCCTTTTTAAAAAGGCACCCTGACCAATATGCCGAGCTGTGTGATACATTAAACAAGTTGGGCGCCCATTGTCTAAACTGGACGCCCAACTGACTTTATTGGTTTTTTAAAAAACCGTAAAACGCGATATTATACCCTAAAGGGCTGGATAGTTAAGCTTTTGCTAACTCGGCGCGCATTGCATCAATGGTTGCCTTGTAATCATCGGTATTAAAGATTGCAGAACCTGCAACGAACGTGTCAGCGCCCGCTGCTGCAATTTCTTGTATGTTATCAATTTTGACGCCGCCATCAATTTCTAAGCGAATATCTCTACCACTATCATCAATCATTTTGCGGACAATACGTAACTTATCTAATGCTGAAGGAATAAAGGACTGGCCTCCAAATCCTGGATTAACTGACATAAGTAAAATCATATCAACCTTATCCATTACATGATCAAGATAATTTAAAGAGGTTGATGGATTGAAAACTAGTCCAGCTTTACAGCCTTGCTCCTTGATTAGACCTAAAGAGCGATCAACATGCTCAGAAGCCTCTGGATGAAAGGTGATGTATGAAGCGCCCGCTGAGGCAAAGTCAGGAATAATACGGTCAACAGGTTTAACCATTAAATGTACATCAATTGGCGCAGTAACACCATGGCTTCTGAGTGCTTCACAAACTAAAGGGCCAATAGTTAAGTTAGGCACATAGTGATTATCCATTACATCAAAGTGAACAATATCAGCGCCATCACGTAAAACATTGTCAACCTCTTCGCCTAATTTAGCAAAATCTGCTGAAAGAATTGAGGGTGCGATAAAGTTAGGTTGTTTCATTTTTTTCTCCTTTTTTTTGGATTAATTATACAAAAGTCTTTAGTTAAAGGTTAATAAGCTTGTCCCGGTCATTTCTTCGGGCTGTTCGATGCCCATCATGGCCAGTAAGGTTGGTGCAATATCTGATAATGCTCCATGCTCCGGCTTGGCAATAGTGGCTTTTCGATCACTGATAAATATTAGAGGCACTGGATTGTTAGTGTGTGCAGTGTGCACTTCTCCTGTTTCTGGATTAATCATTTGTTCTGCATTTCCATGGTCTGCAGTAATGAGCATTTCACCATTTATTTCGTGTATGGCTTGATAAACAATACCTAAACAGGCGTCAACCGCTTCAACTGCTTTAATGGCCGCCTCTAAATTGCCAGAATGTCCAACCATATCGGTGTTGGCAAAATTACAAATAATAAGATCATATTTTTGGCTTTCTATATTTTCAACCAATTCATCAGATAATTCAAATGCACTCATTTCTGGTTGTAGGTCATAGGTGGCAACATCAGGCGATGGTATTAACACCCTGTCTTCGCCATTAAATGGTTTTTCAACGCCACCATTTAGGAAAAAAGTAACATGTGCGTATTTTTCTGTTTCAGCAATTCTAAGCTGAGTCATGCCAAGGTTGGAAAGGTATTTGCCTAAAACATTGTTAAGTTTTGATGATGGATAGGCAATAGGAAGGTTGAAGTCTTTTTTATATTCAGTTAGGCAAATAAATTGTGTGGGAATAAATGTTCCACGTGAAAACCCTTGGAAGTTTTCATCGGCAAACGCTTGAGTGATTTGTCTAGCACGATCAGCACGATAGTTCATAAAGATCAGTACATCGCCTTTTCTGATTTTTGTTGGAGCTTTGATAGAGGTAGACTGGATAAACTCATCTGTTTCACCGCGATCGTAGGCCATGTCAATGGCATCTATTGCTGTCTTGGCTAAAAATTTACTCTTGCCTTTTGAGACTAATTCATAGGCACAACGTACTCGTGACCAACGATTGTCTCTATCCATGGAAAAGTATCGACCAATAATGCTGGCAATTTCACCCGTACCGAGTTCTTTTATTTTATCTTCAAGTTTTTGAATATATTTTTTGGCACTTTTTTGTGCGCAATCCCTACCATCTGTAAACATGTGTAGGTATACATTTTTGCAGCCACGTTTTTGAGTCATTTCTAACATGCCGTGGATTTGCTCTTCATGCGAATGAACACCGCCATCAGACAATAGACCCATAATATGAACTGCTTTATTATTGTCGTTAGCGTATTCTAGAGAGTTCTTTAAAATTGGGTTTCTAAAGAAGTCACCGTCCTCAAGCTCGTTGTGAATTCGGGTGAAGTCTTGTTTAACGACACGCCCAGCACCTAAGTTTAGGTGTCCAACCTCTGAATTACCCATTTGCTCTCCGGGCAGACCAACATTTTTTCCACTAGTATTAATTAGAGAGCGTGAAAAATTTTCATTAAACTTATCCCACACAGGTGTTTTTGCCATGGCAATGGCATTATTTTCTTTTGTTTCAGAGTGGCCCCAGCCATCTAGAATAATTAATAATTTTGTTTGTTTTTTAGATTTCATTTAAAGTATTAGTATACTGATTAAACATTAAATAAGAAGTGTATCACATCACCGTCTTGGACAACATACTCCTTGCCCTCTGAGCGCAACTTTCCAGCTTCTTTAGCGCCTTTTTCACCGTCATATTTTATAAAGTCGTTAAAAGAAATGGTTTCTGCTCGAATAAAGCCTTTTTCAAAATCACCGTGAATTTTTCCGGCTGCTTGAGGGGCGCTATCACCGATATTAATAGTCCATGCGCGTACTTCTTGTACGCCTGCAGTAAAGTATGTGTGCAATCCTAAAAGTGTATAGCCTGCCTTAATAAGGCGATCTAAGCCAGATTCGCTCTGTCCCATGTCAGATAAGAATTCTTGTTTTTCTTCAGCGTCTAATTCTGAAATCTCGGCTTCAATATCGGCGCAAATTGCAACTGATTGCGCATTTTCTGATTGCGCAAATTTGGTAACATTATCCAAAAGAGGGTTGTTGTTAAAGCCATTTTCGCTAACATTGGCAACATAAAGCACAGGCTTAATAGTGAGCAGTTGAAACCCTTTTAGCAGTTTAATCTCGTCGTCATCAAATGAAAGAGAACGCGCACTTTTTCCCGCTTCAAGTACAGGTAATATTCTTTCTAGTAATTCTTTGAGTGGTACACCATCTTTTTGCCCAGACTTGGTGTTTTTCAAGGCTTTTTGATAGAGCTTTTCGACAGTAGTTAGATCTGCCAGTATTAGTTCAGTATTGATTATTTCTATATCGTCAAGTGGCGATACTTTTCCAGAAACATGGACAATGTCATTGTCTTCAAAACAGCGAACCACATGAATAATGGCATCTGTTTCACGGATATTTGTTAAGAATTGATTGCCCAAGCCTTCGCCCTTTGATGCGCCTTCTACAAGTCCGGCAATATCAACAAACTCCATAGTGGTGGGCAAGATTTTTTTAGGATTAACAATTTTGGCTAATTGATCTAGTCGAGAATCATTAATTGGTACAATGCCAACATTGGGCTCAATGGTACAGAACGGATAATTAGCAGATTCAATGCCTGCTTGAGTTAGTGCATTAAATAAAGTTGATTTTCCAACATTCGGCAGACCAACAATTCCACATTTGAATCCCATTATTGCTCCTGTGTATGTAGCGTCTTCATGGCTTTTTCAGTTTCACCATTAACGAGTTGTTCAACAATATTTAGCGAGTTAGTTAATGCAGTTTGAATGGGCCCAATCTCTGACTTGTTGGGCGCATGTAAAACAAAATCAGCCACTTTGGATTTGTCGCCTGGATGGCCAATACCAATTCTTAGTCGGTAAAAGTTATTGTTGTTTAGTGCCTTAATAGTGTCCCTAAGGCCGTTGTGACCACCGTGTCCACCACCATTTTTGATTCTAGCAATGCCAGGATTAAGGTCTAATTCATCGTGCGCAATTAAAATTTCATCCGTATTAATTTGATAGAAATTAGCAATACTTTGAATAGATTGGCCCGAACGATTCATGTAGGTGCTCGGCTTAAGTAGACGCAAATTTGATCCGGTGATATTAATCTGTGCTACTTCGCCAAAAAATTTGGACTCTTTTTTGAAGTTGCCTGAGTATAAATGCGCAAGCGCATCACAAAACCAAAAACCAACGTTGTGACGATGAGATTGATAGTCTTTACCTGGGTTTCCCAGACCAACAATCAGTTTAATCGCCACCGTGGTTTAATTCAAATTAAGATTCTTTGTCTGAATCTTCTTCAGATGTATCGTCGCTGCCTTCAGCTGCACCTCCTTCAGCTGCGCTATCACCTTCTTCGCCTTCCTCACCTTCAGCATCAACAACTTCTTCTTCAACTTCTTCAGCCATTAGTTTTGGCTCTTGAACTGAAACAACGCTTTGATCGTGTGCCTCAACATCGTCGTGAGCCAACGCTGTAAGGGTTACGCCATCAGGAAGAGTAATGCCGGTTAAGCTAATATGATCACCAAGTGCAAGGGCGCTGATGTCTATATCGATGCTATTTGGCATATCTGCTGGTAGACAAGAAATTTCAACAGTATTGATAAGTTGATTAATAACAGCACCAAGACGGATTGCTTCGTTATCTTCTTCGCCGGTAAAGTTTAGTGGAACGTTGGTAACAATTGTTTGTTTCATGTTGATGCGTAATAAGTCAACATGGGTAATACAGTTTTTAGCCGGATGACGCTGCAAGTCTTTAACAATGACAGGCTCTGTTTTTTTATCAATCGCTAAGTCTAGAACTGAAGTAAATGCTTCTTCATTTTCTAATAAGTGTGTGATTTCATGTATGCTAAGTGAAATTGCACTTGGCTCTTTACCTGCACCATAAACGATAGCAGGTACTTTTTCTTCACGACGCAGGCGGCGGCTCGCACCTTTGCCCTGGTCATCTCTTGGTGTTGCATTAATTGTCATGCTCATTTTGATTCTCCAAAAAGTAAAAAAACATCCACCAACTGGATGTTCATAAGGCAATATGTTTTGCGACCAAACATATCGAGGTGGTAATTTTACCCGAAAATAGAATGAAAAGAAACGCTATCTAGACTTAATCCAAAACACTAAAGCAATTACAACACTGACAGCGCTGGCTATCCACAATGAATTGGCAGCGAAAACACCGGCAAGAATAGCCAAAGCACCTGAAAAGATAGCAGAGGTTTGCTTGCTTGCATTGTCTCTTAATTGATCAACAATAGCATCTGTTTGTTTGTTATAAAGGTTTTCTATATTTTTGATTTGGTCTATTTTCTTTAAGGCATTAACAACAAGCCTTGGCAATTCTGGAATTTCTTTTAAAAGCTCTGGTGCTTGTTTTTTAAGTTTTTCAAATGTATTTTTCATGTTGTATTTTTCTTTAACTAAATTTTCCAAAAAAGGTTTGGCCGTTGCCCATAAATCTAACTGCGGATATAGTTGTCTGCCTAAGCCTTCAATGTTTAATAATGTTTTGTCTAATAATAACAGTTGTGGCTGCACGGTGATGTCAAAATTTTTAGCTTCTTGAATAAGTTCAAGTAGTACTTGTCCAAAAGAAATTTCACCCAAAGGTTTTTCAAACATGGGCTCACAAATTTTTCCTATAGCTTGCTCAAATGCAACAACATCAGTATTGGCACTGGCCCAACCAGAGTCAATGTAGGTTTTGGCCACACCACGGTAGTCTTGGTTAAAGAACGCTAGAAAAATATCGGCAATAAACTCTTTGTCTGCTTCTGTAAGTGTGCCCATAATGCCAAAGTCAACACCAATATAATTACTCTGTGATCCAACAAAAATATTGCCAGGATGCATGTCTGCATGAAAAAAATTGTGTTTAAAGACTTGAGTAAAGAAAATAATAACCCCATCTTCTGCTAATTTTTTAAGATTGACGCCATCTGCCTTGAGTTTTTCAATATCGCCTACGGGCGTGCCATAAATGCGCTCAGTTGTTAAAATATTTTTACTGCATAAGTCCCAATGCACTTTAGGAACATAAAGCAGATTAGAGTGCTGGAAGTTTTTTCGTAATTTCGAAGCATTTTCAGCCTCACTTAGCATGTTTAATTCGTTTAAGATTATGCTTTCGAATTCCGCAACAATTTCACTTGGACGTATCTTTTTACTGATTGGGTGTTTGCCAATCAGTTTTGCCAAAGCGTACATGAGTTTAATGTCGCGCTTGATTGTTTTATCAATTTCTGGGCGTACAACTTTAACTACAACAGCATCACCATTGTGGGTAACAGCACTATGAACTTGAGCGATAGAGGCTGAAGCCAAGGGTTTATCGTCAAATTTTTTAAAAAGTTTATTTGTATCCTTGCCTAATGATTTTTTGATAATTTGTTTGGCGTCGTTTGAATCAAAGGCGGGGCAACTGTCCTGTAATTTGGCCAGTTCGTTTCCAATGTCATCGGGTAATAAATCTCGCCTAGTTGATAAAGTTTGACCAAATTTAATAAAAATTGGCCCTAGTTCTTCAAGTGCTAGACGAATACGCTCGCCACGAGTGTAGCGTTTAACTGGAAAGTAGTGCCAAGGAATTAAGTATAAAAGAGGTTTAAAGCTTTTTAGTAGCGGTGTAGATAGCACTAAAGAGTCTAATCGGTAGCGCATTAAGACTCGAGAGATGCTAATAAATCGAACCAGACTGTGCATCTAGTTAAAGTCCTTTATTTTTAAATAAGTTAGATTTGGATGGCGTAATCAAGAGGGTGGCCAGCTCGTTTTTTAATTCCTCTATAGGGTTTTTAGATTTTTTGAAATTTTTTGCTAATTTTCCAACCTGATGTGCAACAATATCCCCTGTGTATTTAGATAGCAGCTCTTCAAGGTCAATGTCAATTTGTTGTAGCAAGTCGACTAATAATTGCGCAGTCTTAACATCTCCATGAATAATAATTTTGTCTTGTCTGAGTAATTCGGTTAAATCTTTACCTTGAAACAAAGCCAGAAAAGCACTAGATTTAAGCTTAATATCAACATCAGCGCCAGTGCTTGTATCTGTGGTGACAAAAATACGATTGTTGGTGCAAACGAAGTTAACATTAAGTGGTAAATCTTCTAAAGAAAAGTACAATGTTTTGCCGTTGAGTGTGTCCAGGTCAACTTTGCCTTGATCAATTAAGTAATTTAGGGCTTGTTCAAGCACAAAATGTTGCATGGTTTTTTAAACCTTGATACCCTTATGCAAAGCAACAATGCCGCCTGAGAGGTTGTGATATTCGCAAAAACCAAAGCCTGCTTCTATTACCATAGATTTTAAAGTTTCTTGATCCGGGTGTTTGCGAATGGATTCAGCCAAATATTGATAAGACTCTTCATCATCCGCAATCATGCCACCGAGTTTAGGCATGATGTTAAATGAATAAAAATCGTAGAATTTTTTCAAAAGCTCAGAGTCAGTTTTGGAAAACTCTAAGATTAATAAACAACCACCCGGTTTTAAAATGCGATACATTTCTTTAAGCGCCTGATCTTTATCAGTGACGTTTCTAAGGCCAAAAGCAATACTAACACAATCAAACGTGTTGTCTGCAAACGGTATTTTTTGTGCATTGAGTTGCATAAAATCTACGCCAAAAATACCGTTATTAATTAGGTTCTTTCTGCCCTCACTTAACATGGCAGCATTAATATCGCTTAAGATAACTTGCCCACTATCGCCAACTTTTTTCCTAAATTCGATAGCCAAGTCACCTGTTCCACCGGCAATATCTAACACCTTGTCGCCTTCTTTTACATTGCTTGAAGCAATGGTGTAGCGCTTCCATAGTCGGTGCGCGCCAAATGAAAGCACATCGTTCATTAGATCATATTTGCTGGCTACTGAATCAAAAACGCCCCTGACCAAGCCTTGCTTGTCATCAGTAGCAACATCTTTAAAGCCAAAATGCGTGGTTTGTTCCATGTCGATTTATTATTTTGGGTATTTTCTAAAGTCAACACCTGTGTAGATTTGTGTCGGCCTAAAGATGCGATTATGATGCACTTGCTCTCTCCAGTGTGCTAACCAGCCTGCAGAGCGAGCAACGGCAAAAATAGGAGTAAATTGATCGGTTGGCAGGTGAAGAATTTCAGCATATAAAATACCTGAATAGAAGTCAACATTTGGATATACGCCTTTGGCAGAAAGCAGTTCTTCACAAACGCTTTCTACTTCTAGTGCAGTTTCAAAACGTTTAGACAAAGTGACACCTGTTTTGTTGACATATTCCTCAATCATTTTTTGCAAAATAGTTGCGCGAGGGTCTTTAACGCTGTATTCACGATGCCCCATGCCCCAAATGACTTGCTTGTTTTTTAAGCGATTTTCAATATAAGCACGTGCGTTTTTAGCTTCTCCAATTTCATCAAGCATGTTAAGCACATCTTCATTTGCACCACCATGTAGTGGCCCAGCTAAAGTGCCAACTGCTGCCGACATCGCAGCAAACGGGTTGGTGAGTGTAGAAGCCGTTACCATAGCCGAGAAAGTTGAAGCGTTAATTGTGTGTTCAGCATGTAGAATCAAACAAGCATCAAATAGCTTTACAATTTCATCACTTGGCTCTTTGCCACACAGCATGTGTAGGAAATTTTGTGCATAACCCATCGATGTATCTGGCGGCACAGGATCGTAACCGTTGCGAACGTTTTCCCACATGGAAACTAGTGTGGCCGTTGTTGATAAGATATGAATTAGTGCATTTTGTGTAACTGCAGAATCGGGTGTTGCCGCTTTAGCTTCTGGGTAGAAAGTTGCCATGGATGCAATTGCCATTTGCAATACATTCATCGGGTGACCCGTTTGTGGCAATGACCACATCATGGTACGAATATTAGACTTTACGCGATAGTGACTTTGTAACAAACATTGGAACTCTTCAAGCTCTTGTTTGTTGGGTAATTCACCGTGCAGTAGCAACATTGATGCTTCTTCAAAAGAGGCGTTTTTAACCAAATCTTCAATAGAATAACCACGATAGGCTAAGATGCCGTTTTCGCCATCAATTGAGGAAATGGAAGATTCTGTTGCTGGAACGCCAGCTAAGCCAGGGATATATTCAATCATACTGAGAACGATGAGCCACAACCACAAGTAGTTTTGGCATTTGGATTGTGAATAATAAAGCGCGACCCTTGCAAGTCTTCAAGGTAATCAACCGTTGCACCGATTAAGTATTGATAGCTCATAGGGTCAACAATTAGTCGTACTCCATTTTTATCAACGCTACTATCGCCTTCTTTGTATTTTTCATCAAAAGTAAAACCATAAGAAAATCCAGAACAACCACCGCCAGTAATATAGACGCGTAGTTTTAGGTTTTCATTTTTTTCTTCTGCAATCAGGTCGGAAACCTTTTTTGCAGCGTTGTCACTAAAAATAATATCAGCTTCCTCTAAAGCTTGCTCCGCTTCCATTTTTTTATCTCCTAAGGCAATAGCCCAATTTGCTCAAGACCTAATTCTTCATCAAGGCCGAACATAATGTTCATATTTTGTATTGCTTGTCCTGATGCGCCTTTAACCAAGTTATCAATCACTGACATAATAACTAATTTATTGCTGTTTGGAATTTTTTGAACAGCAATTTGACAGAAGTTAGACGATTTAACACTGCGTGTTTCAGGGTAGCCTTCAGTGAGTATTTTAACAAATTGCTCATCAGAATAGGCTTGTGTAAAAAATGGCATTACATCTGTATCAGCATCGAGTAGATCAACATATAAAGTAATATGCATACCACGAATCATCGGTACCAAGTGTGGCACAAAGGTAAGTCCTACTTCTTCACCGGCTAATTTTTCTAATTCTTGTTTGATTTCAGGGTAGTGTCGATGGCCACTTACACCGTAAGCTTTCATTGTTTCGCTGGCTTCACATAACAACATAGCCTGATTGGCGCCTCGCCCTGCACCGCTAACACCGGATTTGCAATCAGCCACAATATTAGATAAATCAATTAGTTTGTTATCAATCAAAGGCTTGAGCGCTAGTTGTAGTGCGGTTGGATAACAGCCTGGATTGGCAATTAATTCAGCCTGTTTTATTTGTTCACGATTGTTTTCTGGTAATCCGTATACTGCTTTGGTTAGTAATTCAGATTGCGTGTGCTCCATGCCGTACCATTTAGACCATTCGATTGCATCAGTAATACGAAAATCAGCACCAAGATCAATCACTTTAATGCCTTTTTCAATAAACGCGCCTGCGCCTTCCATGGCAACACCATGAGGCGTGGCAAAGAAGATAACATCACAATCATTAAGAGATGCATCATTTGGCAGTGAGAAACTCAGTTCAGTTTGCCCAACTAATGACGGAAAAATACTATCGACTCGTTTGCCGTTAAGCGAACGAGAGCTAATTGCCAACACGCCCACTTTTGGGTGGTTGTGTAATAATCGTAATAGCTCAATACCGGTATAACCTGTACCGCCAATAATTCCTGCCTTAATCATAATTGCTATTATCTCTGGTGAGATTCTCCAAGCATTTTTTCAAGGTAATGGATATTCATACCGCCTTCTCGAAAGGTTTCATCTTCCATAATGCGGGCCTGTAATGGAATGTTGGTTTTGATGCCATCAATTACCATCTCATCAAGTGCATTTTGCATTTTGATGATTGCCCCGAGTCGTGTATCAGCAAAAGTAATCAATTTTCCAATCATTGAGTCGTAATGCGGTGGAACGGTATAGCCATTATAAACGTGTGAATCAACACGCACACCTAAGCCGCCCGCCACATGGTATTGGGTAATCTTTCCAGGTGAAGGCATAAAGTTATTTGGGTCTTCTGCATTGATGCGGCATTCTACTGCACAGCCTTTAATTTCTACATCATCTTGCGTAAATGACAACTCTTGGCCATCGGCAATCATAATTTGTTCACGTACAATATCAATACCAGTAATCATTTCGGTTACGGGATGTTCTACTTGAACGCGAGTATTCATTTCAATGAAATAAAATTCATCATTTTCAAATAAGAACTCAAACGTGCCAGCGCCTCGGTAATTGATTGCTTTACAGGCATCAGCACAAATGGCGCCAATTTTATTGCGCAATTCTGGAGTAATACCTGGTGCAGGTGCTTCTTCTACTACTTTTTGGTGGCGACGTTGCATAGAGCAATCACGCTCACCAAGGTGAACCGCGTTGCCGTGCTCATCTGCCAATACTTGAATTTCAACATGTCGAGGCGTGGTTAGGAATTTTTCCATATACACTTCTGCATTGCCAAAAAAACTTAAGCCTTCAGATTTGGCAAGTTCAATTAAGCCGAGTAAGTCTTCCTCTTTTTCTACTACTTGCATGCCACGGCCACCACCACCACCAGAGGCTTTAACAATAATCGGCAAGCCAATCTTACGTGCTAGCTCAACATTATCGATATCGTTGTCACCCAAGCCACCGTCTGATCCTGGTACACAAGGTACACCTGATTTTTGCATGGCTTCAATTGCTGCCACCTTATCGCCCATCACACGAATATTTTCAGCGCGAGGACCAATAAAGATAAAGCCACTTTCCTCAACACGTTGTGCAAAATCTGCACTTTCAGATAAGAAGCCATAACCAGGGTGGATGGCATCTGCATGTGTGACTTCGGCCGCACTAATAAGGGCAGGAATATTTAAATAACTATCGGTTGATGGGTGCGGGCCAATACAAACAGCTTCATCCG
>CAZOAA010000026.1:0-21078 GCA_964577715.1 uncultured Candidatus Thioglobus sp.
ACAAAATTTTGCTTGAAATTTTTAGAAATAAGCCGCTTAAGTTGTCTTGACCCTAAAATAATAAATAAAACCATTGTTTCGCCTGTCAAAGAAGAGGGTGTAGATACTGGGGACCAACCTTTGTATTCACATGAAGACCTAGAAGAAATTAAGTTTGTATTAAAGGCATTATTAGACGGTTGTAGCCCAGTTACAGGTGAACTTATAGACAGATCAGATCAGTTAAAAGATCCTGTGATTAAGAAGGCATTAGAAAATTGCTTAGAAATCTTAGATAAAATTTATAGAGAATGATTTTTGTTTAAATCAAGGCATAAGGCAAAATAAGGGTTGGGAGCTTACAAATTGTAAGTGACCGTTCTGAAGTTTGACTTATAACGCAGAGTTAAGCGAAAAGCACCTCTATAAATTAGTGTTTGAAGTGACGCATGCCGGTAAACACCATCGCAATACCATGCTCATTTGCTGCTTCAACAACTTCATCATCACGCATTGAGCCGCCTGGCTGAATAATAGCCTTAATGCCAGCTTCTGCGGCAGCATCAATGCCATCTCTAAATGGGAAGAACGCATCTGATGCCATGACTGATCCTTCAACAACAAGATTTTCATCGGCAGCTTTAATGCCAGCAATCTTGGCCGAGTAAACACGAGACATTTGTCCTGCACCAACACCGATTGTCATTTTATTTTTCACATAAACAATAGCATTTGACTTAACTGATTTAGCAACTTTCCAAGCAAACATTAAATCATCTAGTTGCTCGTCTGTTGGCTGTGTTTCACTTACGCAAATCATATCCTTTTTAGCAATTGAGCCAAGATCTTTATCTTGTACTAGTAGGCCGCCGGTTACACGTTTATAGTCAAGTGATGGTTTGGCAGTGGTTAAATCACCGCACTCAAGAGCACGGACATTTTTCTTTTCAGCCAGTGTTGTTTTGGCGTCCTCATCAACATGCGGGGCGATAATTACTTCAACAAACTGGCGATCAATAATTGCCTCAGCAGTTTTTTTGTCTAGATTGCGGTTAAAGGCAATAATACCGCCAAAGGCTGAAGTTGGATCAGTTTTGAATGCGTCATCATACGCTTCAAAAATATTTGATCTAACCGCTACACCACAAGGGTTAGCGTGTTTCACAATAACGCAAGCAGGCTCTTCAAATGTGCGTACACATTCTAATGCTGCATCAGCATCAGCCATATTATTGAATGACATTTCTTTGCCTTGGAATTGAGTGCTGGATGCCACACAAGCTTCAGAGATATTATTCTCTACGTAGAATGCTGCTGATTGATGCGGGTTCTCACCATAGCGCATAGACTGGGTTTTATTAAATTGAATATTCATGGTGTTAGAAAAACCATCTTCTTCTTTGCCAAGGTAGTTGGCAATGGCACCATCGTATTGCGCTGTGTGCTCAAAAGTTTTTAGTGCTAGTTTTGTACGTGTTTCAAGCGTAGTGTCGCCATTTGTATTAATCTCATCAATCACTGTTCGATAATCTGAGGCATCTACCACAACTGTTACTGAGGCGTGGTTTTTAGCACTTGATCTGAGCATTGCCGGGCCACCAATATCGATATTTTCAATTGCATCTTCCAATGTGCAATCAGGGTTGGCAATGGTTGCTTGAAAAGGGTAAAGATTAACAATCACCAAATCAATAGGATTGATGTCATTTTCTGCCATTACACCTTCGTCAAGTCCGCGACGCGCAAGAATTCCGCCATGGATTTTTGGATTAAGGGTTTTAACACGTCCTGCCATCATTTCAGGAAAACCGGTGTAGTCTGATACTTCAATTACTGGAATATTGTTATCAGCCAAGAGCTTGGCAGTGCCACCAGTTGATAGGATTTCAATATTTTTTGCAGTGAGCGCTTGAGCTAATTCAAGAACACCAGTTTTGTCAGAAACACTGATAAGAGCGCGTTGTATAGCCATTTTATTCCTTTGAGATAGATGTGGTAATTACAAAGTGTAATTATAGAGTTTTAGAGCTTGTAGAGTTCAATTTTTTTCTTCAGGGTGCCACGATTCATACCAAGAATTCTCGCTGCCTCACTTTGGTTCTGTTCAACTTTATCCAAAACAAACTTAATAGTGACTGATTCAGTTTCTTGCATGACCATTTTATGTACGCTAGAAGCTGACTCGCCATTTAGTTGCTCAAAGTAGCGATCAAGTTTTGCATTAATGCAAGCAGGTAAATCTGTCGAACTCATAGTGATTGTAAAAATTCCTCAAGTAGTTGGTATTGCACTTTGTGATCGGTGATTTTATTCACTTTTTTCCAAAATGATTGAACTTTTTCTTTGTTAAGGTAAGTAGCATACCAAAAAATATGCTTTCTTGCGAGCTGTGTGCCTAATTTTTCGCCATAAAAGGCGTGTATTTGGCTAATATGCTCTAGAATTGTTTGTTTTTTGATTTCAAGTGGGATTTGTGGCACGGTTTTTCCATTTTTTAAGAAATGATCAATTTCAAAAATAATCCATGGGTTGCCTTGTGTAGCTCTGCCTACCATTACCCCGTCAGCGAGCGTGTAATCAAGTACTTGTTTGGCTTTTTTGGCAGAGGCAATATCGCCATTAGCAATGACTGGAATATTCACTTGTGATTTGACGGCTTTAATAGTGTCGTATTCTGCCATACCGCTGTACTTATCTTCACGTGTACGACCATGAACACTGAGCATTTGAATGCCAGCGTCTTGCGCTATTTTGGCAATTGTTGGGGCGTTTTTATTGCTCATATTCCAGCCTGTTCGCATCTTTAAAGTGACGGGGATATCGACTGCACCTACCACAGTGTTAAGAATGTCTTTAACTAATAATTCATCTTGCATAAGTGCAGAGCCTGCGGCTTTGTTGCAAACCTTTTTAGCAGGGCAGCCCATATTGATATCAATAATATCCGCGCCAAATTCAACTGCTTGCTGCGCTGAGTGGGCTAGCTCATCAGCTTGAGATCCTGCAATTTGGATGCTAATGGGCGCAGGCTCTCCAGTGAAATCAAGACGATGTTTGGATTTATTGGTATTGAGCAGGTGGTGTTGAATAACTACCATTTCAGAGGTGGTGAGTGCGGCACCTTGGGATCGACATAGAGTGCGAAAAGGTTTGTCACTGGTGCCCGCCATCGGGGCAAGCAATACTTGAGATTTTAATTGGTAATTACCAATTTTAATAAACATGGAATTGAGTTACTTCTGAGCTTTCTTGGTTTTTTCAAGTAAGCGCTTTTGCTTAAGCTTGGAAAGATAGTCAACAAATAAGATGCCTTTTAAATGATCTAATTCATGCTGGATACATACAGCAAGTAGATTGCTCGCATGTAAGGTAAACATTTCTCCTTGTTCGTTGAGTGCTTCAACTGTAATTTGGTGAGAGCGCTTAACCTCTGCCTGATAGCCAGGCACTGATAAGCAACCTTCAACATGTTTTTCATGACCACTTGTGCTTGTGATTTTTGGATTAATAAAGCATAATGGATGGTGCTGGGTATCAGAATGTTTTTTATCAGAATCTTTTTTACGATTTTTCAAAAGTAATTCATAATCGTCTTGTGAGTCTGGAACATCCATTACTACCACTTGTATGTGTTGATTTATTTGGGTAGCTGCTAGGCCGATCCCATCTTCAGCGTACATGGTTTCATACATATTTTTAACCAATTTTTTGATTTTATCGTCCACTACATCGACCTTTTTAGCAATAGTACGTAGGCGTGGATCAGGGTAATGAAGAATAGGAAGAATCATGAGTTGCGTATTATGGTATCGGTAGGTTTTGCTAGTTGCTTAGGATAGTCTTCATTGTAATGCAATCCTCGACTTTCAGTTCTGATGATTGCCGAGTTAATAATAATTTGTGCAATTTTAACTAAGTTTCTAAGTTCGATTAAATCATTTGAAATTAGATAGAGTCGGTAGTATTCATTGACTTCATTTTGAATTTGATTGAGTCTGAGTTGTGCGTAGTTAAGGCGTTTGTTACTACGAACGATACCAACAAAGTTCCACATAATACGTCTAATTTCATCCCATAAATGCGATACAACTACTTTTTCTTGTGACGGTGTTACTCGAGATGCATCCCAGTTGTCAAACTCAGGTTGAGTCTTATCAAAAGATTGTTGGTTAATATGTTTTGCACAAGATTTAGCAAATACGATGCACTCTAATAAGGAATTACTTGCCATGCGATTAGCACCGTGTACACCAGTATGTGCCACCTCTCCAATTGCGTATAGATTTTTAACGTTGCTTTGAGCGTCTAGACTGGTTTGAATGCCTCCACAAGTGTAATGTGCAGCAGGTACAACGGGTATAGGTTTTTGTGAAATATCAATGCCAAAAGATATACATTTTTCATAGATGGTAGGAAAATGATCTATGATCCAATCTTTATTTTTAAAAGATATATCAAGATACACACAATCAAAACCATTGGCTTTCATTTCAAAATCGATTGCTCTAGCAACAATATCTCTAGGTGCTAGCTCTGTTCGATCATCATATTTATGCATAAATTGATCACCATTTGGGAGAATTAGTTTAGCGCCTTCTCCACGTAGCGCTTCAGAGATTAAAAATGATTTAGCGTGTGGATGGTATAGACAAGTCGGATGGAATTGAGTGAATTCCATATTAACAATATTGCAACCACTGCGATAAGCCATGGCAATGCCATCACCTGTTGAGGTATCTGGGTTAGACGTATAAAGATAAGCTTTAGAAGCGCCACCTGTAGCGATAATAGTTTTATGAGAGATAAAACTCTCTACCGTATTTGTATTTTGGTTAAGAATATAAGCGCCGTGACAATGTTTATTTTTAGTAAGCAAATCAACAGCAATAAAGTTTTCAAATAATGCGATATTTTTTTTATTTTTAATGCTCTTAAGCAGGTTGGTTTGAATAGATTGCCCAGTTTTATCAGCAACATGAGCTACTCGTCTCGCACTGTGACCTCCTTCAGTAGTTAGATGATATTGGTCAGATTTTTGTGTAAATCGAACCCCTTCTTTTTCTAAAGATTTGATCGCATCAGGTGCTTGCTCAACCATAAATCGCACAGCTGATTCATCACCTAACCCTGCAGCTGTTGAAAGAGTATCTTTAAGATGTATATCAAAGTTATCTTCAGCATCCAATACCGCTGATATGCCACCTTGTGCATAATAAGAACTACCTTCAAGGGCTTTATTTTTTGCAACCAATGCAACAGATAGGTTGTCAGAGAGTTGCAACGCACACATTAAGCCCGCACTACCTGTTCCAATAATCAGAACGTCAAATTGATGTTGTGTTGACATGAATGCAGAACAGTATTTAAGCTTTTTTAATTTTTGGCTTAAATATGAGTATTAGTTTTGGCAGTAGTGTTAAGTTTGCTAGTAGTGCACTTAACATTGCAATGGCGGTAAATACACCAAAGTAAATGCTTGGGATAAAGTTGGAAAGTGCTAAGATTAAAAATCCTAATGTGACTGTGATTGAAGTATAAAACATTGCCAAACCAATAGACCCATGAGAGCGATACATGGTGGCTAAGTAATCTTTATCTTTTTGAAATTCAGCTTTAAAGCGATGAATATAATGAATTGCATTATCCACACCAATACCAATAGCAATTGCCGATATAGTAATAGTCATTAAGTCTAGTGGGATGTTTAATAAACCCATAATGCCTAGAATGAACATTGAAGGTAATGTGTTAGGAATTAGCGCAAGAATAGACAAACTAATTGATTTGAATACAAATAAGAACATAACAAAAATCATGGCAAATACAACAATAATAGTTTTGATTTGAGAATCAAATAAGCTTTGTAGCATGTTGTTGTACAGAACAAGCATGCCTGTTGTGTGGAAACCTTCTTTTCTAAATCCTAATTCTTTTTCTATGTGCTGTTCAATGTTGCTAATTAGCTCGCCACGCTTAAGTTCTTTGTTGGTTTCTCGAATGCGAATAACCATACGAAGTTGGCCATTGTCTTCAGATAAATAAGGATACAAAACATGCTCTTTAGCACTCTCTGGTATTTGCCCTCTTACAATATTTAAGAAAAATCCATTAAGTGCTTCGCCATCATTTGCCTCCGTGAGTATTTGCATTAGAGTATCAATAGAGAGCACCTTGCCTGTTTCATTTAAACTGTCTAAATATTGATGAACAGTATGAATGTCTGCGCGCAAATCTTCATCAAACCAAAAATCTTCTGCTAGGTCGTCAAAGATGATTTCTAGCGGAATGGTGCCACCTAGTTTTTCATCAATCAGTGTTAAGCCTTGGTTGATTTCAGTTGATTCTTTAAAGTAATCAATAAAACGATTTTCAACACTTAGTTTATTGATTCCAAACCCTGCTGCTGCGATAAAAAATACCAAAACAAAGAGTAGGTGATTACCGAATTTTTCAGTGAATTTGGCCAAGCCATGTGTCACACCCAGTTCAGTTTTAAATTTTTGAACTTTAGGTTTCGGCAGGAGACTCATAATCATTGGGAAAGCCAAGAATGAAAGCACAAGTGCAATACTAACACCAATTGACATCATCCAACCAAAGTCAATAACAGGTCGAATGCCACTAATAAGCAATGAGCTAAACGCGGCAAAGGTAGTTAGAGTGGTGAATAAGCACGGCTTAAACATTTGCTCCAAAGTTTGTTTGATGAGTTGTTGTGATTTTAATTTTGGATTATTTTGTGCAAGCTCTCGATAACGAACTACCAAATGAATAGTAACAGACAGTGTCATTACTAAAAGTAGAGAAAAGAAATTAGAAGAGATAACAGTAACTTTCCATCCTAAAAATGCCAAGATACCGGTCATAATTAATGCGCCAGTAATACTAATTCCAATCGGCATTAATACCCAGCGAATACCTTTAAAAATAATAGCCAGAATAAGTGTCATAAGGCCAATCACTGCCAAACTAAAGACAATTAGATCACTACTAATATAGCTAATAATGTCAGTGGTAATCATAGGTAATCCACCTAAGAATAAACTGGCTTTATCTCGGTACTTGTCAATAGTAGAGCGAATTTTCGCAATGGTATCTGCTTGTATATCGCTTTGGATAGTGGCATTTTTTAAAACTTGTTTTTCAATAACTTTAAGTTTGTTTAATTCATCTTTAGAGAGTTTGTTATTACTTCGTTTCAGGCGCATATTGTCGCGCTGTTGACGTAGTTCATCGAATCTTTGGTTGCTTTTGAGTGATACTAAAATAGCGGTGGTTTTCCCATCACTACTAACTAAATTATTGCCATAGAGTGGCGAGGTTTTAAATTCATTAATCGCTAGTGCAAGATCGGCGTTGCCATTGTCAATAGACACTCCTTTAGAGGCTAGATCAGTTAGTGATAATGGAGGAGAGCGAAACAAAGGAACATCTAGAATTGTTGTTACTGTTTTAACTTGCTCAATTTTTTTTATATCTTGTCTGAATTTTTTTAGATGTTCTAGTTGTGCCGGATCAAGTAAATTATTTTTAACCTGATAACTAATCACCAAAAAATCGTCTGAACCATAATCTTTTTTAATACTTTGGTAATAACGTAGATTTGTATCACCTTCGAGTACTAGCGAGTCAGATGAGGCATCTAGTTGAAAATCAGGAATTTGCGAGATAAAAAACCCTGCAATAATAATTAGCAGTGCAAGACCAAGAGCTGATTTTTTTAAGACTAGATTATAAAAGCTATTCATAAGTGAGTATTAAAACTCAAAACTTGCACAAGACTCAAGACCTTGCATAGTGTCAATATGTGTTTCAAAAAGTGATTTGGTTTCCCATTTGTGTTCGCTAATGCGGGTAATTAGCTTTGCATGCATGGCATTTCCCTTTCCTTCAACTACAAAGATTCTACCACCTACGTTGAGTAGATGAAAGTAACGACCAGTAATTTTAGGTACGGCACTACCAACAATAACCACATCAAAAAAATCATTAGAATTCCAGCCTTTAGAAGCATCACCGACTTCAAGCTGAACATTATCAATATTAAGTGCGCTTAGTTTTTCTTGGGCATTGTTGCTTAACTCTTCGTCAATTTCAATGCTGGTGACTGATTTGCAAAGTTTTGAAACCACAGCTGTTAAATAACCACTACCTGTACCAACTTCTAATACGGTCTCATCTTTTTTAATATCCAGCGCATCTAATAGACGACCTTCAATTTTTGGAGAAAGCATTTTAGCTTTATTACTGAGTGGAATTTCCATATCAGCAAAGGCTAAATTTTTATATTTTTCGGGCACAAACTCTTCTCGTGGAATATCTCTAAGGGCGTTATTAGCGATGTAATTGAGTCCGCCCCAAGGTCGAATTTGTTGGTCGATTGTGTTTTTTCTTGCTTGCGTAATGTTCATGATAAATATTTTTTATTCCTATTTTTTCTTTTTTGGTGGTAGTAAATCGGTAATTGTTCCTTCGGCCATTTCAGCTGCAAATGCGGTAGTTTCTGATAGGGTTGGGTGGGCGTGGATTGTTAGTGCAATATCACTCATATCGCAACCCATTTCAATGGCTAATGTTGCTTCAGCAATCAGTTCACCTGCGTTAGTACCACAAATGCCCATGCCTAATATTCTGCCAGTTTTTTTATCAAATAAACCTTTGGTAACACCTTCTGATCTGCCAATACTTAAGCTTCGACCAGAAGCAGCCCAAGGGAAGATGCCTTTTTCAAAACCAACTCCTTCTTCTTTTAGTTCTTTTTCGGTTTTTCCTGTCCAAGCGACTTCGGGGTCAGTATAAGCGACTGATGGAATAGTAAGTGCATCAAAGCCAGATTTGTGACCACAAATAACTTCAGCAGCAACTTTAGCCTCGTGCACAGCTTTGTGTGCCAACATCGGTTGACCAACAATATCTCCAATGGCAAAAATATGATTAATATTGGTTCTCATTTGCTTATCAACAGGGATAAAACCCCACTCATTAACTTCTACACCTGCTTTATCGGCACCAATGAGCTGACCATTTGGCGAGCGACCAACAGAAACCAGTACTTTATCAAATATATCAGTTTCTGGCGCATTTTTGCCTTCAAAGTCAACTTTAATGCCATCATTAGTTGCCTCCATTTTGGCGACTTTAGTGTTTAAATAAATATCCTTGTATTGTTTTTTGATACGTTTAAATAGCGGGTTAACGATGTCTTTATCTGCACTAGCAATTAGTTGGTCTGCCAGTTCAACCACGGTAATTTCACTACCAAGCGCACTATAAACAGTAGCCATTTCTAATCCAATAATACCGCCGCCAACAATGAGTAGGCGCTTTGGTACATCGCTTAATTCGAGTGCATCAGTTGAATCCATTACACGAGGGTCGTCGAATGGAGATGCTGGAATCTTGGTTACACGTGAGCCAGCAGCGATAATACAATGTTCAAACTCAACAACCTCATCAGAGTCATCAATAGCAATCTGATTAGCAGAGATAAACTGCCCGTAGCCAGTAACCACCTGAACTTTTCTTGCTTTTGCAAGTGCCTTAATGCCACCAGTGAGCTTACTAACGATATTTTCTTTGTTGGTGCGTACGCCATCAATATCAATTTTTGGTTTGTTAAATGTCACGCCTAAGTGAGAAGCTTCTTCTGCTTCATTGATAATTTCAGCGGTATGTAATAATGCCTTTGATGGGATACAGCCAACATTAAGACAAACACCACCTAGGTTTTCATAGCGCTCAATTAATACAACTTCCTTGCCTAAATCAGCCGCTCTAAATGCCGCTGTATAGCCACCAGGGCCAGATCCAATAACAACAACTTGAGTTTTGATCATAGCAAAATCTCTCTAATGTCTTGCAAAATACTATTTAGATCTGCCATAAATCTTCCACCTTGTGCGCCATCAATAACACGATGATCATAAGATAATGCTAGTGGTAGTGTTAGAGTAGGTGTAAAGTTTTTTCCATCCCAAATAGGTTTTGTTTGTGATTTTGATACGCCTAAGATAGCAACTTCTGGTGCATTAACAATTGGAGTAAATTGCGTGCCACCAATTCCACCTAAGCTTGAAATGGTAAAACCAGCTCCTTGCATATCACCTGGCTTAAGTTTGCCTTCACGTGCATTGGCAGAGGTTTCTGATAGCTCTGTGGCGAGTTCAAGTAATGATTTTTTGTCAACATCACGAATAACAGGCACAACTAATCCACCCGGCGTATCCATGGCAATACCAAGGTTGAAATATTTTTTAATGATTAAATTTTCACCCGATTCGTCAAGTGAAGAGTTAAAGCGTGGATGTTGTTTAAGTGCCTGAATGACGGCTTTCATGATAAAAACTAATGGTGTTAATTTAACGCCTTTAGCTTTTTGTTCTTGTCTAAATGCTTCCATTTGATCGATATTTACTTCGTCAAATTGAGTGACGTGTGGAATATTAAGCCAGCAAGCTGTTAAGTGTTTTCCTGAAAGTTTGTTGATTCTAGATAGTTCTTGAATTTCAGTTTCACCAAATTTAGAAAAGTCAACTACAGGTACTTTAGGGATTGCGCTACCGGCATCACCAGAAGTAATAATTTGTTTAACATAGCCTTTTAGATCGCTATCAAGTACTCGACCTTTTTGTCCAGTGCCTGATACTTTAGATAAATCTACTCCTAGCTCTCTTGCTAGTTTTCGAATCGAAGGTGATGCGTGTGAATCACCTGATGGTGTGGAAGATACCGACTCATTTGTTATAGGTGCTGGTTCGGCAACAGTTGTTTGTTTGGTAGGTGCAGGTGTTTTTTCTGCAGACGTTATAGTAGGCGTATTATTTGATGAGCCCGTACTTTCTAATTCTAAAATAAGATCGCCTAAACTGACCTTATCTCCTAAATTTACCTTTAAACTGCTGACCTTGCCAGCAATAGGTGTAGGTATCTCCATAGAAGCCTTATCACTTTCTAGGGTGATAATTGAGTCTTCTTCGTTGAGATCGTCACCAGCATTAACCAAAATTTCAATCACCTCAACTGCATCAAAGTCACCAATATCTGGGACAACGACAGGCACTATTTTGGATTCAGATTCGCTAGAATTATCACTAGGTTCTTCTACTTTTTCTGCAGGCTTATCATCAGATTGATCAGTTTCAATACTTAAAACTGAGTCACCTTGTTTAATTTTATCGCCAATATTGACATCAATTTTAGTTACAGTGCCGGCAGATGGTGTGGGTATTTCCATAGAAGCTTTATCGCTTTCTAAGGTAATTATGCTGTCATCAGCATCTATCTTGTCTCCAACACTCACTAAAATCTCAATAACTTCAACTTCGTCAAAATCACCAATATCGGGAAGTTCTATGTTCTTAATGCTAGACATAATGCGGATTTCATTACAATTTAAAGTTGATAATTATCGCAAAATTAGTTAATAAAAGGTGATAAATGTTAAAAATATTCATACCAATGACTCTTATAATACAAGTTGCAAGTTCTTAACTTGCTTTTAATGTGTTGTTTTATTAGGATGTAACTTATGCCAGTCGCACTGTCGATTCAAGGTTTAAAAAAAACTTATGCTAGTCAATTAGATGCATTAAAGGGCATTGACCTTCATGTAGAACAAGGTGATTTTTTTGCATTGTTGGGTAGTAATGGTGCGGGAAAAACAACAGCGATTGGCATTGTCTGTGGTTTACTCAATAAAACACTGGGAAGTGTTGAGATCTTAGGTCTTAATCAAGATACGCATACTAATGAGGTAAAAAAACTTATTGGCCTCATGCCACAAGAGTTTAATTTCAATCCTTTTGAGCCAATTGAAGAAATTTTAATTAATCAAGCAGGTTACCACGGTATTACTCGAGCCGATGCTAGAAAGAACGCTGAAGTTTTGCTTAAAAAAATGCAACTTTGGGATAAGCGTTTTGATATGGCTAAGTCGTTATCGGGCGGCATGAAACGTCGATTGATGTTGGCAAGAGCATTAATACATCAGCCAAAAATATTAATTTTAGATGAGCCAACTGCCGGTGTCGATGTTGAAATACGGCGATCTATGTGGTCGTATCTTAAAGAGCTTAATGCACAAGGTATGACTATTATTCTGACTACACATTATCTTGAAGAGGCCGAATCATTATGTCGTAATATTGCAATATTAGACAAGGGTGTAGTTATTGAGCAAACTAGTATGAAAAAATTACTATCTAAAGCCGACCAACAAGTATTAATTCTAGAGAGTGTAGAGCAATTGCCAGAAGAAATCACATTAAAAGATTTTACCTATGAAAGACTTGATGATTTTTCACTACAAATTGTATTAGAATCAAGCATAAGTATCACTGATGCATTGCAAGTTTTAACTAAACAAGGTGTTAATATCAACCATGTTCGCAGTGCTCAAAACAGGCTTGAAACATTGTTTTTATGTTTAACCAACAAGGAGGAATAATGTGGATTGCTTATAAGACTATTGTTATTAAGGAAATATTAAGGTTTTCTCGTATTTGGGTACAAACAATTTTTCCACCTATTATTACTACTTCATTGTACTTATTGATTTTTGGCGGGTTAATGGGTGAGCGTATTGGCGATATGCAAGGTGTCGATTATCTGCATTATATTATCCCTGGCATTATTCTTATGACAGTTATTCAAAATTCTTATGCCAATACAGTGTCATCGTTTTTTTTGGCAAAATTTAATCATAGTATTGAGGAGCTGTTGGTATCGCCCATACCATATTGGGTAATTTTAATGGGCTATATCTCTGGCGGTGTTGCACGTGGTTTTGTTGTTGGCATAGGTGTATTTATTGCCGTGTCTCTTTTTGTGGATTTTGAAATCAACAATCTACTCATTACAATGACTACTTTTTTATTAACCGCTGTTTTATTTTCTTTAGCTGGATTTATTAATGCAGTGTTTGCACAGTCGTTTGATGATATTACGATTGTTCCAACTTTTATCTTAATGCCAATGACTTACTTGGGAGGCATGTTCTACAGTATTGAAATATTGCCAGAGTTTTGGCAAGATGTTTCTAAATTTAATCCAATTTATTATATGGTGGATAGTTTTAGGTTGGGTTTTTTAGGAGTAGGTACTTCGGAGTTTTGGACTTCAATGTTTATATTGCTGATTATGATTATGATTTTAGCGGTTGTGTCTTTTTATCTACTTAAAAAAGGCGTTAATATCAAGTCTTAATTTTTCCTTCTTCGCCCGAGATCATTCTTTTAATGTTGCTTCGATGGGTATAAAAAACCCATAGGCAGATAATGCTAATTACGTAGGTTGCTTCAAGGTTCTCAGTAATTAAATAAAAGTAAAGTGGCGCTAGTATTGTGGCGATTAGAGCTGATAATGATGAAATCTTTAGTACTTTTGCCACAAATAACCAAGTGAGCGCAAAACTAAGGCCAACCAAATAATTGAGCGCAAAAAGTGCGCCTAATAAAGTTGCTACACCTTTACCACCTTTGAAGTTGAAAAATATAGGATATACATGTCCTAAGAATGCAGCCAATGCAATATAGCTAACTTCAAGTATATTAAGATTCAGGTAATAGCCAATTAGTACTGGGATTGCTCCTTTAAGTCCATCGCCAATAAGTGTAATAGCAGCTGCTTTTTTTCCACCAATGCGTAAAACATTGGTTGCACCTGGGTTGTTTGATCCTTGTGTTCTAGGGTCGGGCAAATTAAGTGTCTTGCACACAATAATAGCTGTTGAGATTGAACCGATTAGATAGGCAAGAAAGATGAGTGTTGGTAGCATATAATTTTAGATTATTAATTTTTAGTGATTGATTTAAGCATGGATATTGTATTTATACAAGGTTTAAAAATAGATACCGTCATTGGTATTTATGATTGGGAGCGGGAAATTCGTCAAGATATTGTGCTAGATTTAGAAATGTCTGCCGATATTAAAGCTGCAAGCCAGACAGATCATATTGATCAGGCGCTAGATTACAAGGCCGTATCTAAACGTTTGATTGAGTTTGTCAGTGCTAGTGAGTTTCAGTTGGTAGAAACCTTGGCAGAAAAAATAACGCAGATTGTTATTAATGAATTTGGCGTTAAAAAAGTTAAACTCACTCTTAATAAAGGAGAGGCAGTAACAGGTGCAAAGGGTGTGGGCGTTATTATAGAAAGATCAAGTAATGGCTAGTATCCACATTAATATTGGCTCTAATGAAAACCGTGAAGCCAATATAACAACTGCAATTGATATGTTGCGTTTTAATTTTTCCAATATTGCACTTTCAGATATTTATGAGTCTCCTGCTCAAGGATTTGCAGGTGATGATTTTTATAATGTTGGTGTTAATGCAACAACAAGCTTAAGTATTCATGACACCAGTAGTGTGCTTAAGAATATAGAGGATAAAATTGGTAGAGACAGAAAGCAGCCTAAGTTTTCCTCGAGAACGATCGATCTAGATCTAGTGCTGTATGATGATGTTATTGATGCATCGGCCAACCTGCCAAGAGATGATGTTTTAAAATATGCCTTTGTTTTAGCGCCCTTGGCACAGCTTAATGCCGAGCTAGTTCATCCAGTTGAGAAGCAATCTTACCAATCACTCTGGCAAAGTTTTCAAATGAATAAAGATTATCAGCTAAGTCAGTATAATGTGGATAACATTCTTAAATTATGATAGGCAACTGATGAAAAAAACACTCTCTTTTTTAGCCGTTTGTTTTTTAACTGTGTACACAAATTTTGCCATTGCTAATTTTGTTGCAGGCCAAGATTATGTTGTATTGGACAAACCGGTTAAGACTGATACTGAAGACAAAGTTGAGGTTAGAGAATTATTTTGGTATCACTGTCCACATTGTTTTAGTCTTGAGCCATTGGTTGAGCGTTGGTTAAAGACTATGAGCGACTCGGCGAAGTTTATCCGACAACCTGCTGTATTTTCAGAAAGATGGGAAAATGGCGCTATTTTTTATTATGTGTTAGCACAGTTAAATGAAGTTGATAGACTTCATGGTAAGTTGTTTGACGCCATTCATATTCATAAAGCACCGCTGATTGATCAAGAAGATTTTGTTGATTGGGTGGTTGACCACGGTGTTGATAGAGAACGCGCTAATAATGCTTATAATTCTTTTTCAGTGCGCATTAAGCTCAATAAGTCAAAAAATAATACGATTAAATACAAAGTAACTGGTGTCCCTGTTTTTATAGTCAATGGTAAGTATTGGGTAGACTCTAAACATGCAGGTAGTGAGAGTCGATTATTTAAAGTAGTTGATTATCTTATTCAAAAAGAATCTAAACAATAAAGTGTGCTAGATAGTGTTCTAGTTTTATCTGGTCTTGATCCTTGTGGCGGGGCAGGTATTGCTGCTGATATTGAAACCATCAATCAGTTTGGCGTTACACCATTACCTATCGCTACTACGCTGACTGTACAAAATACCCAGTCAGTTGAATCCATTCAATCAGTTGACAAAAAACTCATTACTGAGCAATTTAATCACTTAAAAAAGGATGTGGAGTTTTCAGTTGTTAAAATTGGTCTACTTTCGTCACAAGATCAAATTGAAACCATTGTCTCACTATTAAGCTCATGTGAAAATTTAGCAGTTGTTCTTGATCCTATTGTGAGTTCTGGCACTGATCAGCAGCTTTTAGATAGTAAGATGCTTAAAGTAATGAAAACAAAATTATTACCTTTGGTTAGTGTTTTAACACCTAATTTATCAGAGTTATATGCATTATCATCGAGTCAGAATGAGAAACAAGCAGTTGAATTACTGCCTTGTGAGTGGATCCTTGTAACGACTACAGATTCTTCTGAAGATAATATTGAGCATCGCTTGTATCAAGATACACAATTGGTCGGGAAATTTAATTACCAAAAATTACCCGGTTTATACCATGGTTCTGGCTGTACATTGTCAAGTGCTATTAGTGCACTAATAGCCTCTGGTGTAGAGGTGAAAACTGCTGTTAAACGTGCATTAGATTACACTTACCAAACTTTGTTAAATGCAAAACACATAGGTAAAATGCAATACCATCCAAACAGAACAAAAGGTTAAGATGAGTTTTATTGACAACTGGTTAAGATCTGACATTCAAGCAATTAATGCTTATCATGTGCCTGCGTCTGACGATATGGTCAAACTCGACGCAATGGAATCCCCATTCTCGTTACCAGATGAGCTGATTGGCCAATATTTAGCTTATTTAGCTGATGCTGATCTTAATCGTTATCCCAATCCAAGTGCGGATGACTTACAGCAAACTTTACGTGCGTTGATGGATATCCCATCAGAATTTGACGTATTATTGGGTAATGGCTCTGATGAGTTGATTCAATTGCTAGCATTGGCTTGTGAAACAGATAATACGATTTTAAGTATTGAACCAAGTTTTGTCATGTACGAGATGATTGCAAAATTCACACGCTTAAATTATCAGGGTGTTAATTTGGATGATGATTTTGAAATTGATCTAGCTGCAACCTTGTCAGCCATTAAGGCGCACAATCCAAAGCTTATTTTTATCGCATATCCTAACAATCCAACTGGCAATGCGTTTGATCGTAGTGCTATTGAAACAATTATCACCTCGACTGATGCGATGGTAGTGCTAGATGAGGCTTATTATGCTTACGCAGATGATAGTTTTTTGATGGATATTGCCAAGTATCCAAACTTGGTATTACTTAGAACAGTGTCTAAAATTGGCTTTGCGGGTTTGCGTTTAGGTTTATTAATTGGTAATCAAGAAACAGTTTCTGAACTAGACAAATTAAGACTGCCGTACAACATTAATACTTTGACACAAGTAAGCGCCAATTTTTTATTGCAAGAAAAAGAAGAGATTGATAAAAATGCCAAAGCCATTCTTGCTGAACGTACTAATTTGTCTAGCGCCTTAAATACTATCGATGGTTTAGTGGTTTATCCCACTCAGGCGAATTTTATTTTGTTTAAGGCACCAGGTGCTGATGCGTTGTTTGAAGCACTAAAGAGCCAAGGTGTACTGATTAAAAATCTATCTAGCGCACCAAGGTTGAATGATTGCTTGCGAGTGACTGTTGGCAGTGCTGAGGAAAATGCACAATTTATTAAAATTGTAAAAAATCATTATGGTTAACCATCAAGACTTAGCTAAATATTGTGCCGATTATTTGAACGTTAACAAGTTTGAAGACTATTGTCCGAATGGTTTGCAAATTGAAGGGCGCGCGAATATTACTAAAATCATTTCTGGTGTGAGCGCCAATTTGGATTTAATTGAGCGCTCTATTGATGAAAAAGCTGATGCCTTGTTTGTGCATCATGGATTTTTTTGGAAAAATGAAGGCCCAAATATTGTAGGCATTAAGAAAAATAGAATTAAAGCATTGCTAGATAATAATATTAATTTATTTGGCTTTCATTTGCCATTGGATGCACACCCTGTTGTTGGTAACAATATTCAATTAGCTATGCGACTTAATATTGCTAACCCAACTCCTATTGGGGATACTTTAGTTTGGCAGGGAGAGGTGAATTCAACGCTTGCAGACGTTAAACAAGCGGTAAAAAATGTCACTGAGCGTGATCCACTCGTTTTTGGTGATGGCAATAAGTTAATTAATAAAATTGCCTGGTGTACTGGTGGTGCGCAAAGTTATATCGAGCATGCGATTGAATCGGGTGCTGATTGCTTTATTACTGGCGAGGTATCAGAGCAGATACCAGCCATTGCCAAGGAAAATAATATTGCTTTTGTTTCAGCAGGTCATCATGCCACTGAGCGTTATGGTATACAGGCCTTATGTCAACATCTGGGTCAGAAATTTGAACTTAAGCATCAATTTATCGACATTGACAATCAAGTATAATACGCCTGATTTTATAATTTTCATTTTCTACATTTATGAGTAAAAAATTTAATGTTGCTGTTGTTGGTGCAACAGGTGCTGTGGGCGAAACTATCCTTTCAATTTTAGAACAGCGTGATTTTCCAATTGATAATTTATACCCTCTGGCGAGCGCTAATTCTGCTGGAAAAAAAGTATTTTGCCAAGGAAAGAGCTGGACAGTTGAGGATTTAGACCAGTTTGATTTTTCACAAGCTCAAGTTGGTTTGTTTTCAGCGGGCGGCAGTATTTCTGAAAAATATGCACCCATTGCAGCTGAGGCAGGCTGTATTGTAATTGATAATACAGCACATTTTCGTCGTGATGAAGACATTCCTTTGGTTGTTCCAGAGGTTAACCCTCATGCAATTGCAGGCTACACAAAGCGCAATATTATTGCTAATCCAAACTGTTCAACCATTCAGATGTTGGTGGCGCTAAAACCAATTTACGATGCTGTTGGTATTGAGCGTATTAATGTGGCTACTTATCAGGCAGTATCTGGTTCTGGAAAGGAAGCAATTAGTGAATTAACCGATCAATCGGCCAAGTTATTAGGTGGTAATACGGATATTGATGTTGAGGTTTATCCAAAGCAAATTGCATTTAACGTGATTCCACATATCGATGTGTTCCAAGATAATGGTTACACAAAAGAAGAAATGAAAATGGTATGGGAGACGCAAAAGATTTTTGAAGATGAAAACATTTTAGTTAACCCAACAGCAGTGCGTGTGCCGGTAATTTATGGCCATTCAGAGGCGATTAATATTGAAACTAAAGCTAAGATTACTGTCGATGAAGCGACTGAGATTTTATCCAAAGCGAACGGCGTTACAGTAATGGATAGACGAGAAGATGGCGGTTATGCAACACCATTTGTTGAGGCGACAAACCATGACGATACATTCGTAAGTCGCATTCGTGAAGATATATCTCACGAGAAAGGTTTAAACTTATGGGTAGTTTCTGATAATATTCGTAAGGGAGCAGCTCTGAATACAATTCAAATTGCCGAAATTCTAATTGAAGAATATTTATAAATGATAAAAGTATCAAGAAAAACTAACGAAACAGACATTAATGTTGAACTAAATTTGTATGGTACAGGCCAGGCAAATATCAATACTGGTGTGCCATTTTTAGATCACATGTTAGATCAAGTAGCACGTCACGGTTTAATGGATTTAAACATTAAATGTGATGGAGACACAGAAATCGATGATCACCATAGTGTTGAGGATATTGGCATTACATTAGGCCAGGCTTTTGCACAAGCGGCCGGCGATAAAAAAGGTTTTACACGTTATGGGCACGCTTATGTGCCATTGGACGAGGCTTTGTCACGTGTGGTGCTGGATCTTTCTGGTCGCCCAGGTTTAGAGCTTAATGTGAATTTTAGTCGTGCAATGATTGGCACATTTGATGTTGATCTTATCGGTGAGTTCTTTCAAGGGTTTGTTAATCACGCTTTAATTACACTACATGTTGATAATTTGCGCGGGGTGAATGCTCACCACCAAGCAGAGACAATCTTCAAAGCTTTTGGTAGGGCACTACGTATGGCAGTATCGCCAGATGAGCGCCAAGAAGGAGTTATTCCTTCAACTAAAGGTTCGCTTTAAATATTTATGCAAACGATAGCCATTGTTGATTATGGCATGGGTAACGTGCGCAGTGTGCAAAAAGCCATCGAGCACGTTTCTCCAAACGACAATGTTATTTTGACTGATAGTGCTGAGCTTATCAATAATGCCGATCGTGTTGTTTTTCCTGGACAAGGGGCTATGGGCGCTTGTATGGAGGCACTTAATCAACATAACCTAGTTGATGTTATTAAAACCTGTGCACATGAAAAACCTTTTCTGGGTATTTGCCTAGGTTTGCAACTTTTATTTGATCACAGTGAAGAAAATAAAGGGACTGAAGGGCTTTCTATCATTCCTGGAAAGGTAGTTAGATTTCCAAAAAACGATCTAAAAATCCCACATATGGGCTGGAATAGAGTTAAGCATATTGCAAATCACCCACTTTGGCACAATATTGATGATAATTCTCGCTTTTATAGTGTTCATAGTTATTATGTAAACGCAGAGGATGAGGGCGTTATTGCTGGGTCAACTAATTATGGTATTGAGTTTACTTGTGCCATTGCAAAAGACAATATGTTTGCCGTACAGTTTCACCCTGAAAAATCACAGCATGATGGTTTGCAATTATTAGAAAATTTCGTTAACTGGAATAATTAGACCAATTGTTTAGCGCAATTCATAACGCCAGAGTAGTAGGTATTGCCAAATAAATTAAGATGATTTAGGTAGTGATACAACATATATAGTGGTTTGCGCTTATCAAAACCTTCTGCAAACGGCATAATTGATTTGTAACCATTGTAAAATTCATTAGAAAACCCGCCAAACATAAATGTTAGTGCTAGATCTGCTTCTGAGTGCCCATAATAACTAGCAGTATCAATAAAGTACGGATATTTTTTTCCACTTATAAAATTACCCGACCACAGGTCTCCATGTAGCAATACAGGCTTGATATTATCATCAAGTAGTTTTGGTAGTGTATTTTCTATCTTTATAAGGCTTGAAAAATCATGGCTATTTAAATAACCATTTTTTCTTGCCAACTCTATTTGAAAGAGTAATCTATATTGCCAAAAAAAATCAGCCCAGCTATTAATGTTTTTCCAGTGGCATTATATTGTGGGGTTTGGCCGATCTTGTTGTCAAATATAAATCCAAAATAATCAGTTGTTTGTTGATGTAGTTTTGCAAGTTGCGTGCCTAATTGTACTTGTGTATTTGGATTATTAGCGCTTTCAATCCACTGCAAAATAAGAGAATGCTCGCAACTACCAAGTACCTTTGGTGTGTGCAGTGTTTCTCCAAGCAATTCGAGCTCTAAGCCTTCATTTATTAATTCATTATTGGCATTATCTTGAAGCTTAATGAATACAGTCTCTTTACTATCTAGCTCGACTTTATAGGCAGAAAACAAACCTGTGCCAATAGATTGAGAGTTCAATACTTTTTGATTTAAGTGCTTTTCAATATATTTATTTACCGACATTGATGTTTTATACAATTAATGTAGGCTTGATGATCCATGGGCGAGTTATTTTTTTGTGCGGAAAAAATCATTTGAGCAATACAGTCCATCATTTTGTGCTCTACCTCGTGCGGATCTTTAACTTTATTTAGTATCTTTTGATAATAGT
>CAZOAA010000027.1:0-21049 GCA_964577715.1 uncultured Candidatus Thioglobus sp.
TAGTGTGGGGTCTCCCCATGTGAGAGTAGGACATTGCTAGGCTTTAAATTCAAAACACCCCAGACATCGATGATGCTGGGGTATTTTTTTGTTTAATTAAATTCTTATTGCGCAACACGCAACATGTGTTATAATTCGCAAGTGATTAAGTCATTCAAACATAAAGGGCTGCAAAAATTTTACAAAACAGGCAGTGTTGCAGGGGTTAATCCCGCACACAAAAGTAAGCTTAAAATGCGCCTATCGGCATTAAATACCGCAATATGTATTGATGATATGGACTTGCCAGGATTTAGACTGCATCCTTTAAAAGGAAAAAAAGACGGATTTTGGGCAATTGATGTAAATAAAAACTGGCGCATTACTTTTGAATTTATCGACGGTGATGCATATATTGTAAATTACGAGGATTATCACTAATGAATATGCATAACCCACCACACCCAGGGGAATTTATTAAAGAGGTTTATCTTGATGCTTTAGAGAATGTAAGTTCTAGAACTGTGGCTGAGAAGCTGCATGTTGCACCTTCTACTTTTAATCGTATCATTCAAGGTGAGAGTAATATCAGCCCTGAAATGGCTTTGCGTTTATCAAAGACTTTAGGTCGTTCGCCTGAGAGTTGGTTGGCAATGCAAGACCACTACAACCTTTATCATGCTAAGCAAAATTTTAATTTTGATGAAGTTGAGAAATTGCAAATAGCCTTGTAGTTTAGTGAAACCACTTAGCGCCGATGGTAGTGTGTGGTCTCCCCACGCGTGAGTAGGACATTGCTAGGCTTTAAATTCAAAATACCCCAACATTCAATGAGTGTTGGGGTATTTTTTTGTCTGAAATTTGTTAGATCCTTTTTTGAAAATCAAAGATTTTCTCGCTTAGGCTCTGATACTTTTTCTGGTGAGCAGAAAAAGTACCCAAAAAGAGCTCACCCTTAAAAATAATCTCAATCTTTCTAATCTTGTTCATTGGTTTTTCTAAACTCGCTACGCTCAAACACCGAAAAACCAGCCATTCACTTCGATAAGAACGATTGGATTTGTTTTTAAAAGGGAATCAGTCAAAAATAAAAGTGGATTGACCACTTTGATTTTTAATGAGTAGATATATGCTTAAAGGCAGCGCCTCTATTAACTCGTTTATATTGGATTAGGTAATAAATTCATACATAACACTTATTTTATATAAATAACATAACTATTTATATTTATATAAAATAAATACTTGATATATTTTATATATAGGTGTATTATGTGCAATATATATTTTATTATTTGTTAATACAATGGAAAATAGAAAAGAAAGATTTAATAGAATCGCATCAAAAAGAACAAATGACATTATTGAAAAAATAAGAGTTCTTGGTAACTGTTCAAACAAAAGCACATATGAATATACTAAAGAAGATGTAGAAAAAATTTTTAGCGCAATAAACAAAGAGCTAAGAGATTCAAAGGCAAAGTTTACAAATAAAAATAAAAATAAATTTACTTTATGAACAATGAACAAGTAAAAGAACTAACAATAACTTTAGCCAGATCAAGCACTGAAGATGATATTGTTAATGTTTTAAAAAAAACAAACCTTTGGGAAGATGAAAGCTTATGGAAAGAGTTTGATTCTAGTTCAGGTAATTGGTCAACAATAGGAAATCAACAAAGTGAAGCTGATAGCGCGTTAGTAGAGAAAATAATAAATTCTGTTGATGCTGTATTAATAAGGGAATGTTTAAAATCTGGAATAGATCCGGAAAGCTCTGATGCTCCAAACAGTATTGAAAAGGCCCAGAATAAATATTTTAATATATACAATGGCAAGCTTTCCAGTATTGATGCAAGCCAAAGGGCCAATATTGCGAACAATATTTACTTAGTGGCAACAGGGTCAAAAACCCCATCATTAGACATAATTGATCTTGGAGAGGGGCAGTCTCCAAGTTTATTCAAAGACACTTTTCTTTCTTTGAATAGAGGAAACAAAAGCAAAATGCAATTCGTACAAGGTAAATTTGGTATGGGAGGTACAGGAGTGTTTAGCTTTGGTAGCAAAGAGCACAATATACAATTAATCATATCTAAAAGGAATCAAGAATTGCCAGATTCAGACAATAGATGGGGGGTTACCGTTATAAGACGCATACATCCAACTGGCCAAATGAAAAGCTCGGTATTTAAGTACTTAGCTCCAGAAGGAGATATATTGTCATTTGTTTCAGAAACACTACCACTTTTGCCTGGAGATAATAGAAAGCCTTATAGTAAATCAATTCCATATGGGTCTTTTATTAAAATTTATGACTATCGATTAAAAACAGGCAGATTAAAGTCTGATATAACTCGTCATTTGTGGAATAGACTTTCGTTATTAATGCCTGATATCGCTTTACCAATTAAGGTTGTGGATACAAGACAAAAAAAATCCCCAATAAAAACTCTGGCAGGGTTAAGTGTTAGGTTAGATGAAAATAAAAAAGATTTAATTGAGCCTGGGTTTCCTGGAACTGGTGAGATGTTAATAAGTGGTCAGAAAATAGATTATTCAATTTATGCATTTAAACATGATGACAAGAAAAGCAAGAAGGAAACATACGCACCAAATGAAGGAGTAATTTTTACAGTAAATGGACAAACACAAGGTTCTTTGTCAAAAGCTTTTTTTACTCGCAAATCCGTGCAAATGGGTTATTTGTCCGACAGTATTTTGATAACACTTAATTGTTCAAAAACAGACAGATACTGGCAAGAAGATTTGTTTATGAATAGTCGTGATAGATTAAGGTCTGGTCAGTATCAGAGTGAGATTGAAAAGGAGCTGGAGAAGGTGGTTAAGAGCCATCCTGGATTAAAAGCTTTAAGAGAAGAAAGAAGAAGGAAGGCTATAGAGAACAGATTAGATGACTCAAAGCCACTTGCAGAAATTTTGGAGAAAATTATTAACAAATCTCCTGCATTATCAAGTCTTTTGTTAGAGGGTAAAAGAATAGCCAATCCTTTCAAATTAACAGGATCAGATTCAAATATTGATGAATTTAAAGGGAAAGAAAATCCAAGCTATTTTAAATTGGTTAAAGAATTTACAGAGGATAAAGCTAAAAAGTGTGAATTTGAAAGAAGATTTAGAGTTCAGTTTGAAACTGATGCTGAAAATGACTACTTTAATAGGGATGTCAACCCAGGTAAATTTATTTTAAAAGCAAGTGATAAATTGATAAATGAATATTCTATAAATTTATGGAGAGGCATTGCAACATTAAATATTGCAATACCAAATGGTGTTATCGTAGGAGATGAGGTTAACTTTATAACTGAAGTTGTAGATGAAACACAGATAAATGCATTTGAGAATGATTTTTGGATTAAAGTTGTAGAGAGGCAAGATTCCGCTAGTCATACTAAAGGTGAAAGAAAAAAAGACCCAGGGTCAAAAGACGGTAGTGATAGAAAGAGAGAATCTGGCTTTGAGATTCCAAGTCCTATATCGGTTACTGAGGATAATTGGAATATGCATAATTTTGATAAAAATTCTGCACTAAAAGTTGTGTACGGAGGTGAAGATAGTGGTTATGATTTTTATATCAATGTAGATAATATTTACCTCAAGTCGGAATTAAAAAATAATAACAAAGTTGATGCAGAGGTATTAAAAGCAAGGTTTAAATTTGGTATGACCCTTATAGGGCTTTCTATGTTAAATAACCATAAAAAAGATGATAAAAGTAATCTAGAAAATTCAGTAGAGGATGAGGTGTTTAGGTTTACTTCCGCTATATCTCCAATTCTTTTACCTATGATTGGCTCTCTGGGAGATTTAGAATTAGAATAACGTATAAACTAACCAATATAAAAGTCAAAAATTTCACAAATAATCAAAATTATTGATAAAAAGTCATAAATTCAGTTAAAAACAGACGTTTTTTGACTAATATTTGCCTATAAATGGCTATTTATTCCCACTTTTTGAAAAATTTCCTAAATTTTTAAAATGAGTGATTAAGTGTATTGATTAACCCAATTAGCAAAATCTTGTGGTGCTAAAGCGCCAGATACTCGGTCAATTTCCTTGCCATTTTTAAACATGATCAAAGTTGGAATAGAGCGAATACTGTATTTAGCAGAAATAGCTTGTTCAGCTTCAGTTTCAATTTTTATGAATCGTGCTTTGGGTTCTAACTGAGATGCGGCTTGCTTAAAAGTGGGTGCAAATTGTTTGCATGGGCCACACCAAGTTGCCCAAAAATCAACCACTAAGAGTTCATCAGTTTTTTCAATGGCGCGCGTGAGTTGTGCGCCAGTCATGGAAATTGGCTCGCCTTTATATAGAGGATTTTGGCATTTTCCACACTTTGGATTGTTGTTCAGTTTATCTTGTGGCACATTATTGAGTCCGCCACAGCTTGTGCACATTGTAATCATATTTAACTCCTAATTTATTTTTCATTATTAGGAATTATCTATGGGTGGTAGGCGCTTATTACAAGTAGAAGTAAGCGTTAATCAGACTAAATGATCGCTTGAAGAAGTGTTTTTGTAAGGTTGATCTTGACGTGTAGATTTTCGCTTTGAGCGGGGAGTCTTGTTTTTCTTGCGCTCAATTTGTTCAGCTTTTGAGACAATTTGCTTGACTGAGATTAAGTCATTAACACTTTTTTGGATAGATTTAAATGCTTTAGGCGCTTGAATTTCTACCATTTGTTGCACAATCCATTTTTCATCTACTTCGGTCATAGATTTTTGCACCTTTTCGCCGAAATATCTCAAAAAATGATAATTGGGTTCACCGTCTGTAAATTCATAGTCAGCATAATCTTTTGAGCGTAAGTTATAGGTTTGGATAAACTCTTTCCAATATTCGCCCTGCCCAATACGTTCTTCTTTATTTTCTTGATAATAGCCAGCTGATTGTTTTGCCAATGCAATAACGAGCTCTTGCCTTTGCTTGGGGTTTAGTTTGTCATAAGCTAATCTATCAACACATTGAATGAGAAAGCATAAATATTCTACTATGACATCAAAGACTTGAGCTTTTTCAATGACGAAAGCCTCATTGATTAGATCCTCTAGGTGATTTTTGGTAATGCGCCAAGAATTAAACGCTAATGCGCCAGCAATATCATCAATGGTTTTGACTTGGGTTTTGTGCCAGGTGCTTTTAACTCTCATAATGGTAGTTTATACCATTGTCTGGTTGAGTTACTCGCAGTTGTAGTTTCTGAAAGAGCCTAGGTCGTTTACGTTTTCAAAGCCCATTTGCTCTAAATAGTTTTTAGCTGTAGATGAGCGAGCACCAGTTACGCAGTATAAAACAATAGCTTTACTGCGATCAATAATATTATCAGCAGACATGATTGATTGTAATGGCAAGTTAATCGCATTTGGTAATGCACCACGAGCGAATTCAGCAGACGAACGAACGTCGACTAGTTGAGCGCCATTAGCCAATAGTTTGCAAGCATCGTTTCCTGTAAATGAATTGAACATAGTATAATTTCCCAAATAAGTTTTATTAGTATGCACTATTTTTTTCTAAATGTACATAATCTATATTAGGGAACCATTATACACTAATGTTAAGTAAAAAGCAACTCAGAAACGACATAAAAGCAGTTGCAAATGCTTTAAAAAAACGAAATTTTTCTTTTGATATCAATCAGTTAGAAGGATTAGAAGATCAAAGGAAAAAAAATCAAATAAAAACTCAAGAACTGCAAAATTCTCGCAATGTTCAGTCTAAATCTATTGGTAAAGCTAAGGCATCTGGTGAGGATATTAAGCCATTATTGGATGCAGTTGCTGATTTAGGTGATCAGCTAGATACGGCGAAATCTGAATTAAAAGATATACAATCTCAAATTGATGATATTGTTATGTCAATGCCCAATATTCCACATGAGTCAGTACCTGAGGGTGATTCTGAAGATGACAATGTAGAATTGTCTAAATGGGGCGAGCTGGGAAAATATGATTTTGAAGTGAAAGATCATGTTGATTTGGGCGAGAGTCACGGGTTAGATTTTGAAACAGCGGCTAAGATATCTGGTGCACGATTTTCAGTGATGACCGCTAAGATAGCTCGACTACACCGAGCGCTCACACAATTTATGCTAGATCAGCATGTTGATAATAATGGCTATACAGAGGCTTATGTGCCGTACTTGGTGAATGCAGATTCATTAACAGGAACGGGGCAATTACCTAAGTTTGAGGCCGATTTATTTAAAACACATTTGCATGGCGAAGAAGGCGATGCAAAAACACTTTATTTGATTCCAACGGGCGAGGTACCAATTACTAATATGGTGCGAGACACTATTGTGAAAGAGAGTGATTTACCGCTTAAGTTTGTAGGTCATACGCCAAGTTTTCGTTCTGAAGCAGGTGCTTATGGGCGTGATACGCGCGGTTTAATTCGCCAGCATCAGTTTGAAAAAGTAGAGTTGGTTCAGGTCGTTAAAGCGCAGGATTCTTATCAGGTGTTAGAAGAGCTAACTGGCCATGCTGAGGGTATTTTGCAGGCATTAGAGTTACCGTATCGTAAGGTAAATTTGTGCGCAGGAGATTTGGGGTTTTCTAGTGCAAAAACTTATGATTTAGAGGTTTGGCTACCTGGGCAAAACGCTTATCGTGAAATCTCTTCCTGCTCTTGTTTTGAGGATTTTCAAGCAAGACGATTGCAACTTAGATGGAAGAACCCAGAAACTAACAAATCAGAATTATTACATACGTTAAACGGCTCTGGTTTGGCAGTGGGAAGAACATTGGTAGCTGTGTTAGAGAATCACCAACAAGCTGATGGCAGTATTAAAATACCAGATGTTTTGCATAGTTATATGGGCGGTGCAACCGTTATTAATTAATTTTTTATTAGGAGACAACAATGAACTTATTGGACTTAATCATATCGCCAGCATTTGCTGAAGGCGCAGAAGTATCAGGCGCTGGCTCATTAGGAGGACTGCCATTTTTAGTGGTGATGTTTGTGCTGATGTATTTTTTACTGATCAGACCACAGCAAAAACGCGCTAAAGAGCATAAAACTCTACTTTCAGAACTTAAAAAAGGTGATGAAGTTGTTACTAATGGCGGTGTTGTTGGTGCAGTCACTTCAGTAGATGAATCTTTTGCAACATTGGAAATTGCCAAAGGCGTAGTAGTTAAGGTGCAAAAACAAGGCATTAACCAAAAACTACCAAAAGGCAGTGCTAAAATTTAGATAATCATATTTAAGACATTTAGAAACTATGAACCAATACTCTGGCCTAAAAAATGCATTAATTGCTTTTTTCTTAATACTTGCTTCGCTGTATGCTTTGCCAAATATTTTTGGCTCAGATTTGGCTGTGCAGATATCAAGTGCAGGCGATGTGGCAATTTCCCAGGGGGATTTAACCAGGGTAGAAACTACGCTTAAAAACAATAATATTGATTATAAATCGTCCGAGTTGTCTAATCGCAGAATTTTGGTTCGTTTTAAAAATACCGCCAATCAACTTTTGGCTAAGGATTTATTAAAAACAGAGTTAGGTCGTAATTATGTGACAGCACTTAACTTAGCGCCTTCTATTCCAGAATGGCTCTCTGGATTAGGTGGTAAAGCCATGTCACTCGGCCTTGATCTTAGAGGTGGCGTGCACTTCTTGCTTGAAGTTGATATGAATGCAGTGTTGTCAATGTCAATTGATAAGTATTACAACGAGTTACGCACACTTTTACGCACCGATCGTTTGTATAAAAGTATTAAAAAGGAAGGAAATACTATTGCCATACGTTTTAAGACATCTGAATCAAAAGATAAGGCGATAGGATTAATCAAATCAGACTTGAGTGATTTAGTTGTTTTAGAAACTGATAATCAAGATGAGCTTCTTGCCAGTATTGGTATTAGTGAAAGTGCACAAAAAGAGGCCAAGAAGAGTGCGTTAAAACAAAACATTACTACTTTAAGAAACAGAGTTAATGAGCTCGGTGTTGCTGAGCCTATTATTCAGCAGCAAGGATTAGAACGTATTGTAGTGCAACTACCTGGTGTACAAGATACCGCTAGAGCTAAAGAAATTTTAGGTGCGGTGGCAACACTAGAATTTAGGTTAGTCGATGAAAAAAATGACCCGCAAACTGCAATTCAATCGGGCAGAGTGCCAATTGGCTCAAAGCTTTATTATTTTAAAGATGGACGTCCTTTATTATTAAAGACTCGAGTAATAGCTACTGGTGAGAATATTACAGGCGCTGCATCAGGCGTTGATCAAGACAATAATACGCCGATGGTTAACATTACACTTGATAATTCTGGCGGTAGATCTATGTTGGATACTACTAAAAAATATCTACACCATCGTATGGCGGTGGTTTTTATTGAAAACAAGGTTGAAACAATACGTAAAGATGGAAAAAATATTAAAAAGCGTAGCACTACTAGAGATATTATTAATGCAGCCACCATTCAAGGTACATTCTCAAATCGTTTTCAAATTACAGGTATAGATAGTGCGCGTGAAGCACGAAATCTGGCCTTATTGCTTAGAGCGGGATCGCTCTCAGCGCCGATTGAAATTATTGAAGAGCGCACCATCGGACCAAGCCTTGGTGCAGACAATATTGAAAAAGGTGTGATCTCAGTTATTGCAGGATTTATATTGGTGCTGTTGTTTATGGCTGTTCGTTATCGTGTATTTGGCATGGTGGCAAATATTGCACTCACGCTTAATCTGGTGATGATTGTATCTGTATTGTCACTTTTACAGGCTACTTTAACTTTACCCGGTATTGCTGGTATTGTTTTAACAGTAGGTATGGCTGTAGATGCTAACGTACTTATTTTTGAGCGCATTAAAGAAGAGTTAGGGCTGCATGGCAGTATTCAAAAAGCAATCTCAGCAGGCTATGATAAGGCGCTATTGACTATTGCAGATGCGAATATCACAACTCTAATTGCCGCATTGGTATTATTTGGTTTTGGCACGGGCCCAATTAAAGGTTTTGCAATTACTTTGTCCATTGGCATTGTAACTTCTATGTTTACAGCTATTATTGTTTCTAGAGCTATTGTTAATAAGATTTATGGTGGTAAAAAACTACAGGAGTTGTCAATATGAAGGCTTTAAATATCCCTACTATTGATTTTGTTGGTAAGCGACTTTATGCCATTATTTTTTCTGTTGTATTAGTTGTAGTATCAATTTTATCATTAGCTACACAAGGGTTAAAGTTTGGTATTGACTTTACTGGCGGAACTTTAATTGAGGTGGGCTATGAAAAACCTGCTGACTTAGCTGAGGTGCGTACTATCTTGAGTGAGGCAAAATTCAAAAGTGCCAATGTACAGTATTTTGGCTCCACTAATGAGATATTGATTCGCCTAGAGCCTCAAGAAATTTCAAGCGCTAAACTTAGTACAGAGATTATTCGTTTATTGGGCAACGATGTTGACATTCGCCGTGTTGAATTTGTTGGCCCTAAAGTGGGTGAAGAGCTTACTAATGATGGTGGATTGGCCATGCTTTATGCATTAATTGGCATATTAATTTACGTGGCATTTCGTTTTGAATACCGATTTGCATTGGGATCAATTTCAGCACTTATTCATGATGTGATTATTACTTTAGGCGTATTTTCACTTTTGCAAATTGAGTTTGATTTAACGGTATTAGCGGCAATTTTAGCAGTGATTGGTTATTCCCTAAATGATACGATTGTTGTGTTTGATCGAATTCGCGAGAATTTCCTTTCGACTCGTCATACAGACCCTAAAAAGATTATTAATGGCGCGCTTAATCAAACACTATCTAGAACTATTATGACCTCTATAACAACCTTGTTAGTGCTCTTGGCACTATTCTTTTTAGGTGGTGAGATTATTCACAGTTTTGCATTGGCATTACTGATTGGTGTGGTAATTGGTACTTACTCTTCAATTTACGTAGCCAGCTCTATGATTTTAGCTCTGGGCATTAGTAAAGAGGATATGTTGCCCTCAGAAAAGGAAAAGAAAGAAATTGACGCCAGACCTTAGAAAAAAGTTCGATTATTTTTTAAATTTTTCAAATACTAGGCAGGCATTCGTACCGCCAAATCCAAAACTATTAGACATGACTCGATTTAGAGACTGAATAGTGGTTGCTTGAACAATAGGCATACCTTCTGCAGCTTCATCAAGGTTTTCAATATTGACTGACTCAGCCATGAAGTCATTTTGTAGCATAAGCAGTGAGTAAATAGATTCATTGACTCCTGCTGCACCTAATGCATGACCTGAAAGTGATTTAGTTGATCCGATATTAGGAATGTCATCACCAAAGACTTCCTTAATAGCGCCAAGCTCTTTTACATCACCAACGGGCGTTGAAGTTCCGTGCGCGTTGATATAATCGATAGGTCCATCTACAGTAGAAATAGCTAATTCCATACAGCGTTTAGCGCCTTCACCTGATGGAGCGACCATATCAAATCCATCCGAGGTTGCACCATAGCCAGTTAACTCAGCTAAAATAGTGGCACCACGTGCTTCGGCATGTTCTAAAGATTCTAATACTAAAGCACCACCACCACCAGAGATAACGAATCCGTCCCTATCAGCATCATAAGCACGAGATGCATTTTCAGGGGTTTCGTTATATTTTGAAGACAATGCACCCATTGCATCAAACAGCATGGTCATTGACCAGTCTAGCTCTTCACCACCGCCAGCAAAAACCACGTCTTGCTTGCCCATTTGGATTTGCTCCATGGCATTACCAATGCAGTGTGCACTAGTTGAACAGGCTGAACTAATTGAATAGTTAATGCCTTTAATTTTGAACATAGTGGAAAGGCAAGCCGAGGTAGTAGAACCCATTACGCGTGGCACACGATAAGGTCCAACACGTTTAATGCCTTTTTCTCTTAAAATATCTGCAGATTCAATGATATTTTGGTTGGAGGCACCACCAGAGCCCATAATAAGACCTGTACGTGGATTAGAAATCTGTGCTTCTGTCAGGCACGATTGTTGAATGGCCTCGTCTAAGGCGACTGCATTGTAGATGGCGGCATCTGCCATAAATCGCTTCATTTTTCGATCAATCACTTCGCTGGAATCTATCTCTGGCAAGGTGCCTGCAACCTGTGAACGCAGACCCATTTCGGCATAGGTAGGTTCAAACTCAATACCTGATTTGGCAGTTTTGAGAGATTCTAAAACTTCCGCACAGTTTGTACCTAAGCTAGAAACAATCCCCATTCCTGTTACAACGACTCTTTGCATTAGAAATTGCTCGTATCAGTAAATAGGCCTACTTTTAGGTTGGTGGCCTCATAAATCACTTTGCCATCTACTTCCATCACTGCGTCTCCAATGCCCATATAGAGCTTTCTGGCTATAACACGCGATAGGTTAATTTTGTAAGTTACTTTTTTTGCAGTTGGTAGAACTTGTCCGGTAAATTTGATAGCTCCTGCGCCTAATGCACGTCCTCTACCAGGCCCACCTAACCATCCTAGATAAAAACCAATCAGTTGCCACATCGCATCTACGCCTAGACAGCCAGGCATAACAGGGTCTTCATTAAAGTGGCAGTCGAAAAACCATAAATCAGGTTTAATATCAAGCTCAGCAATAATTTCACCCTTGCCATACTCTCCACCTTCTTTTGAAATATGCGTAATGCGGTCAAGCATTAACATAGGTGGTTGTGGTAATTGTGCATTACCAGGACCAAATAACTCCCCGTTACCACATTTGATTAATTCTTCGTATGAAAATGAGTTTTGCATATTGCTACCTTGTGTATATTCTGAAAATTATACCGAAAGACCTCTGTTGATATCGTCAATCACATCGTTGACATCCTCTAGGCCAACTGAGATACGAATCAAGCCTTCAGAAATATTAGCATTTTGCCTTTCTTCATCAGTTAGGCGACCATGTGTGGTGGAAGCAGGGTGTGTGATGGTAGTTTTTGCATCTCCTAAATTTGCAGTGATAGATAGTGTTTGTACTGCGTTAATCACCTTGAAAGCCTCGTCCCTTCCACCATTAACCTCAAATGAGACAATGCCGCCAAAGCCAGATTGCTGGTTTTTAGCTAATGTGTAATTTGGGTGAGATTCCAGCCCTAGATAATAAACTTTTTTAACATTATCTTGAGTATTGAGCCAATTGGCTAGTTTAAGTGCATTTTCTGAGTGAGCTTTCATTCTAATGCTGAGTGTTTCTAGGCCTTTAAGTACAATCCAAGCGTTAAATGCACTTAAGCTTGGGCCAGTGGCTCGTGTAAAGTTACTAACTTGTTCGATAATTGTTTCATTGCCTAACACTGCACCTGCTAAACATCGGCCTTGCCCATCAATATATTTGGTAGCTGAGTGAATTACAATATCTGCACCTAATTTGATTGGGTTTTGCAATGCTGGAGATAAAATAGCGTTATCAACGGCTAATAGGATGTCATTGGCTTGGCTGATTTTGCTAAGCGCAGTGATATTTACCACCTCACCTAGCGGGTTAGAGGGTGTTTCTAATAAAAATAACTTTGTATTATCTTGCACGGCATCTTGCCATTGAGATAGTTCACCTAAATCAACATAAGTAATGTCAATGTTAAATTTACTGACAATGGTATTTAACAGAACAATAGAAGTACCAAACATATTGCGCGAAGCCACAATATGATCGCCTGATTTAACCAATGACATAATTGTAGCAAAAACTGCAGCCATTCCACTTGCAGTTGCTACACAAGCTTGTGAACCCTCAAGTGCCGCTAACTTTTGTTCAAAAGCATCAACTGTTGGATTAGTAAAGCGCGCATAGATATTACCAGGCTCTTCTTTGGAAAACCGACTGGCAGCCTGTTCAGCAGAGTCAAAAACAAAACTAGAAGTTAAAAATATAGCTTCTGAGTGTTCCTGCTCTTGTGTGGTTCGATAACCTTCGCGTATAGCTTTAGTGTCGAAGTTTAAATCTTTCATGTTTTTGCTAATAATCGCTAAATAACGCTTATTCTACATCATTACATATCAACTCAGAACTTTCGTTGGTGTTGTTTTTTTCTTTAGCAGCATCAGATCTTAATGCTTCAATTTGATTTAAGTAGTTTTTGTCAATATCGTTGGTAATATATTGCCCATCAAAACATGAGCAGTCAAACGCTTTAATGTTTTTATTGCCTTGTTGTACACACCAAATTAAGTCGTTTAAATCTTGGTAAATTAGTTTGTCAGCACCAATTGATTTGCAAATTTGATCGGTATCTTTATCGTGTGCAATAAACTCTTTTTCGCTTGACATGTCAATGCCATATACGTTGGGATATCGAACTGGCGGGGCTGCTGAGGCGAAAAATACCTTGTTGGCTCCAGAGTCTCGAGCCATTTGCACAATTTGCTCACTGGTTGTGCCACGTACGATAGAGTCATCAACTAATAATACATTTTTCCCTTTGAATTCTAATTCAATGGCACTGAGTTTTTGACGTACTGACTTTTTACGCTGTTTTTGTCCAGGCATAATGAAAGTTCTAGCAATATAGCGATTTTTAATTAAACCTTCAGAGTATTTAACATCAAGTTTTTGTGCTAATTCTAAGGCAGATACTCTAGATGTGTCGGGAATAGGTATAACCACATCAATTTTTTCATCACCCCAATTTTTTTGTATATTTTCAGCTAATTTCTCACCCATTCTTAAACGTGATTTGTATACAGATATGCCGTCAATCACTGAATCTGGTCGAGCAAAATACACAAATTCAAAAATACAAGGTGAATATTTGGCGTTATTGGCGCATTGTTGCGTAAAAATATTGCCTTCTCTATCAATTACTATAGCCTCTCCAGGTTCTATATCGCGAACAATTTTGTATCCTAATGCCGTGAGTGCAACACTCTCTGAAGCAAGCATATGTTTGGTGCCTCCTTTGGTAGTGCGCTTGCCTAGAATGAGTGGGCGAATACCGTTAGGGTCACGAAAGCCAAAAATACCATATCCAGGAATCATGCCAATAGCTGCATAGGCGCCACGTACTCGTTTGTGTGCTTGTGATACAGAGTCAAAAATATCTTTCTCATCAATACGCTGTTTTTTTAATTTAGCTAATTCACTGGCGAAAACATTTAGTAGAATTTCTGAGTCTGAGTTGGTATTAATATGCCGAAGATCTTGTTCAAATAATTCTTTGGCTAATTGCCCAGTATTAGTTAGGTTTCCATTGTGGGCAAAAGCGATTCCATAAGGTGAATTTACATAAAAAGGCTGAGCCTCAGCACCCGATGAACTACCAGCTGTTGGATAACGCACGTGACCAATGCCCATATCTCCTAAAAGTTTAGCCATGTGCTTAGTTCTAAATGAGTTTCTAACAAGGCCATTTGATTTGCGCATATAAAAACGACCTTTATGTGAAGTTACAATACCAGCGGCATCTTGCCCACGATGTTGTAAGATGGTTAGCGCATCGTAAATATAAAGAGCAGTGTCTTTTTTAGTGGTGGATAGAATACCAACAATACCGCACATAGAATATTTCCTTATTCAATTTCAATAAATAGTAAATACTGGGATAGCTCAGGCTTGATGTCAGTAGCTAAATCTTGAAAAGTTCTAAGCGTGCCTTTGGTTTCAATCCAGTAATATTGTTGAGAAACCCAAGTAATGCTCTGTAGCACTAGCACCATAATTAAAATTGCTAAAGAACCCTTAAGAAAACCAATTAAACCGCCTAATAGTTTGTTTTTTGTACTATTGATATTACGAGCATTGAGTTTAGCATCAGCGCTACTTAGAGTATTTAATATTTTTTGAAAAAATGATTCTAATAAGCAAGGCTTACTAGAGTCTATAGAGATGTTGAAGGCTTTTGATAAAAACAAACATAGTCCAACAATAACACCAAATACAATGGCAAATGATAGGGAGATTCGCATGGATTCATTACTAATGGTCATTTCTATAAGGCCTAGACTGGCAACAATATCTAGATAGTGCCAACTAAGTATTGCTGAAATTATCAAAAATAGCGATAGTGCAAATACTTGATTAAGCACACAAGGGTTACTGATAGTTGAAGATGCTTTTGTTAGTTTATATATAAGTTTTTTAATTAGTAAGATGCCTAAGAAAATTGCACCAAAAGCAATGGCCATATGTGATTGGTGTGAAAGTAGTAACCAGGTAATAATAGGGCTGGTGGCAAGCGCTTGGTAGAAGGCCCAAGCAATAATAATGGCTAGAATTAAAAAGACCAAGTTAATTAATTCTTTGGCCAATCCTCGCTTGATTCCAAGTATAAAAAATACAATTAAAATGGCGATAGTTAGCCAGTCAGACCAAACTAATAAATTAAGGCTATCCAAGATATTTGCAAAAAATTCGCTCATTGTTTTTCCCTAGAATTAAGGCTGATTTTACAAGATTTTTTATTAATGCGTAACTTCTGCATGTTTAATTGTTGAGTTGTAATTTATTTAATATTTTGCTTGCATCTGCTACTGTGTGGAAAGAGCCAAAAATAACGATTCGTTTAAAGTGTTTATTTGTCAAAGCCAGATGCATTGCACTATTCATATTGTTACAAACTTTGATTTTATCAGATAGATTGAATTTATTACTTAACTCTTTTATTGAGATAGCGCGATCAACATTGATTGGGGTTAAATACCATTGATCAATGATTGGTCTTATTTTATCAATCATTGAATTAATGTCCTTATCTTGAAGTGCAGAAAATATTGCAAGTGTGGGTATATTTTCTTTTTCCAGCTCATTTGCCAAAACTTCAGTTGCAGCTTCATTATGAGCCACATCAAGAATAAATTTTTTATTGTTAACAGTCTTTATTTGCATTCTTCCTGATAAGTTTGTTGATTTAATGCCTTTTGTAATTTGCTGTTGAGTAATTGGAAAAATTTCATGTAGTTGTTTGATTGCTTCTATTGCAGTGGCAGCATTTTGTCTTTGATGATTTCCTTTTAAGCCAATATCCCCTAAGCAAGGAAGATCAGCTAATATCAAAGGCGACCCAACACTTTTTGCATGTTTTATTAACGATTTTGGTGGATTGGTGTCACCACAAATGCAAGGCACACCATTGCGCATGATGCCAGCCTTCTCAAAACCAATTGCTTCACGTGTATCACCTAGATAGTCAGTATGATCAATAGCAATATTGGTGATAACACTAACATCGGGGTCGATAACATTGACCGAATCGAGCCTACCACCTAGGCCAATTTCTAAAACAGCAACATCTATTTTTTCATTGGCAAAAATAACCAGTGCAGCCAAGGTAGAGAATTCAAAATAAGTAAGCGAAACATCAGACCGACAAGATTCAATCTGTTCAAAGGCTTGACATATAGCTTTGTCGCTAACTATCTTTCCATTGATGGTAAAGCGTTCATTGTACTTGATAAGATGGGGCGAGGTAAAAGCACCCACTTTAAAATCTGATTGTTGATAAATACTATCAATAAAGGCGACAGTAGAGCCTTTTCCATTCGTACCCGCAACGGTAATAACTTGAAAAGGAACACCGTTAGGAAATAGTTTTTGATAGACTTTTTGTATGCGCTCAAGCCCAAGATCAATTTCTTGAGTGTGTAGCGCTTCTTGCCAATCAAGCCATTCGTCTAGAGTTTTTAGTCTTCCCAAAATTCACCTTCAATGGTGTTATTTTTTTTAGGTTTTTTGTCCTCAGTAGAGTGAGATCTGTGAATAAAAACCGTGTTTTTTTGAGAGAATACTTTTTCGGCATTTTTGCTTAAAATTTGGTCAATAAAATAAGTTCTTGACCAAGGCATTAAGCCTAATAACCCAAGTATGTCAGTGAGAAAACCAGGGGTTAGCAACAACACGCCTGAGATTAATATGACCACACCTTCCATCATCTCGAACGCTGGAGTTTGCCCATTTGCCATAGCGTTTTGCGCTTTGGCCATGGTTGACCAGCCTTGTTGTTTAAGCAAGGTAGAGCCAATCAGTGCAGTAATAACCACGAGTAGCACAGTGGAAAAACCACCAATTGACTCGCCAACTGAGACCAGAACATAAATTTCAAGCAACGTTACAATAACAAATAAAGGAAACAACATGATTACTCCTTAGTAAAAATTAAATCCCAAACACCGTGTCCTAGTCGTTCACCTCGGCGTTCAAACTTAGTCATTGGCCGATGTTCAGGCCTTACTGAATAGTTATGGGCACTTAGGGTGTTTTTAAAGTGTGGGTGTTTTTCTAGTGTTTCCATCATGTGCTGCGCATAATTCTCCCAATCCGTTGCCATGTGTATTGTGCCACCATTTTGTAGCTTATTTGAAATTAAATCTAAAAAGTCAGTTTGTACAATGCGACGTTTATGGTGTTTTTTCTTGTGCCAAGGGTCGGGAAAGAACAGTTGAAAAGTCTCGAAACTATTGTCTTCAATGTGATGTTTTAATACCTCAACAGCATCATTTTTTATGATTTTTAGGTTGGTCAGTTGGTGCTTATTGGCTTCGTTAATCAATCGACCAACACCCGCTTCATAGACTTCAATGCCCAAGAAATTTTTATTAGGCGTGTTAATCGCCATTTCAAGCAAACTATCGCCATTGCCAAAGCCAATTTCCAAAACAATGGGTTGCGGTTTAGTGAATATAGATTCTAGGTTGATTTTTCCTTTAGGTAAATCAACACCAAATTCTGACCATAATTCATTGAGTCCGGATTTTTGTCCTTCTGTTAACCTGCCTGAGCGCCGGACGAAACTTTGAATTTTTCTTAGTGGTTTTACGCTCATAAATCGTAGTCAATAATCAGTGGTGAGTGATCTGAAAATCGCTCGTCTTTATAAATCTCAACACGTTTTGGAGAACCTTTGAGGTTGGCACTAAGAATATGATAATCAATACGCCAACCAGTGTTATTTGCCCAAGCTTGTCCTCGATTAGACCACCAAGTATATTGTTCGGCTTCTTGGTTGATTTCACGAAATGCATCGATAAATCCGGCCTCACCAAAGAGTTGATCCATCCATGCGCGTTCTTCTGGCAGACAGCCAGATCGATTTTTATTGCCATTAAAATTTTTAATATCAATCTTTTTATGCACAATATTGATATCGCCACAAATAATGTACTCACGCCCATCTCTCTGTAACTCTTGTAGATAAGGCATAAAGCGTTTGGTCATAAAATCCATTTTGTAATCTTGGCGCTCTTGCTTGGCAGAGCCAGAAGGGATATAGATTGAAATAACGCTTAGATTACCAAAATCAGCTTGAATAAAACGCCCTTCAAAATCAAAATCTTCCCATGGGCTAAAAATAACTTGGTCTGGTTTTTTCCTGCAATAGATGCCAACGCCACTATAGCCTTTACGCTCGGCAGGTTTGTAATAGGTGTGTATATTTTCTGGGTAGAACTTATCATCAAGTTGATCTTCTTGTGCTTTGATTTCTTGTACACAAACCACATCAGCATTTTGAGTTTTCATCCAGGTAAAAAAACCTTTTCGCTCAGCTGCTCGAATTCCGTTGACGTTAGCCGTTATAATTCTTGTCATTGGAAATATTTTAGAGGAATGTATGCAGCAATATCAAAAAGAATTCGTGGACTTTATGCTAGAGATAGGAGCGTTAAAGTTTGGTGAATTTACGCTTAAATCTGGTCGAGTTAGCCCATACTTCTTTAATGCAGGCTCGTTTAACACGGGCAATCATCTATCAAAATTAGGCAAATTTTATGCACAAGCGATTACTGAGAGTGGGATGGAGTTTGATGTGTTGTTCGGCCCAGCATACAAGGGCATACCATTAGCAACTGCCTGTGCAATGGCGCTTAATGACTCATTCAATAAAAATGTGCCGTATAGTTTTAATCGTAAAGAAGCCAAAACTCATGGTGAGGGCGGTGATATTGTTGGTCATGCTTTGGAGGGTGATATTTTGATTATTGATGATGTCATTACAGCTGGCACTGCAATTCGTGAGGCGATGGATATTATTGATGCAAACGGTGCTAAAGCTAAAGGCGTAATTGTGGCAGTTGATCGTCAAGAAAAAGGTAAAGGCGATAAATCAGCTATTCAAGAAGTTGAAGAAAATTTTGGTATTACAGTTTTAAGCATTATTAGCTTAGCACATTTGATTGACTATTTGAAGCAAGGCGATGATCAAGTATTAATCGAACGCATTGAAGCTTATCGAGATCAATACGGCGTTTAGAAATTAACTGGATTATATTGATAGTTAAGACTCTCAGCTACCGCTCTATGTGTAACACTTCCTTGGTAAATATTTAGGCCGTTAAGTAGGTTTGAGTCATCAAGCATTGCTTGTTGTACGCCTTGGTTGGCGAGTTTAATAATATAAGGCAAGGTTGCGTTGGTCAGTGCTAAAGTAGCAGTTTGTGCAACCGCACCTGGCATATTGCCCACACAATAATGAATAATATCATCAATGACATAAGTAGGTTGGTCGTGTGTGGTAACTTTTGAAGTCTCAAAACAACCACCCTGGTCAATTGATACATCAACCAATACCGAGCATTTTTTCATGAGTTTAAGCATATCTTGAGTAATGAGCTTTGGTGCTGATGCACCAGCAACAAGTGCAGCGCCAATCACTAAATCTGCAGATTTTAATTGCGCCTCAATATTGGTTTGATTAGATAAATCAATGGTTAATTGTGATGGGTATTTTTCTTGAAAATTGGTTAGTCGTTTTGAGAGTGAGCGATTAAGAATAGTGACTTTCGCGCCCATGCCAAGTGCTACTTTGGCCGCATTCATGCCCACAACGCCACCGCCTAGAACTAATACTTGCGCTGGTTCTACACCTGTTGCCCCACTAAGCAACACCCCAGAGCCACCTTGAGTTTTTTCTAGGTGATGAGCGCCAGATTGGATTGACATTCGCCCTGCAATTTCACTCATGGGCTGTAACAAAGGTAGACGCCCATTGTCATCAGTAATGGTTTCATAGGCGATGCAGGTCGCCCCTGATTGAATTAACAACTCTGCTTGTTGTTTGTCTGCTGCTAAATGTAAATAAGTAAATAGAGTCTGATCTTGATGAAGCAGTTTGCATTCGCTAGGCTGCGGCTCCTTAACCTTGATGATCATTTCAGCTCGATTAAAAACATCTTTAGCTGAATTTACAATACTGGCACCTGATATTTGATAATCTTGGTTGTTGAACCCGATAGCACTACCTGCATTTGATTGAACAACAACCTGATGCCCAAGATCAATCAGTGTTTTTGCGCCTGTTGGTGTTAATGCAACACGATATTCGTGAGTTTTAATTTCTTTTGGAATACCAATAATCATGCTAATATTGTAGTATGAAATTATAGGAATTTGTGATGATCATTAAAATTAGCGCAAAAGAAACACTTGAGGGTGATGGTGTTATTGTCAATCGTTTATTTCCCGTGTCTGGTCGAATGAACTTTGACCCATTTGTATTATGGGATCATTTTGATATTGGTGCTGGACATGGCTTCCCTGATCATCCTCATCGTGGTTTTGAGGCGATTACCTACATGCTTAGTGGCGGTATGCATCATCAAGATAATCTAGGCAATGATGTTTTTGTAAGCCGAGGCGGGGCACAAGTGTTTTGTGCTGGCAAAGGAATTGTGCATTCAGAAATGCCAGCAGAAGAGGGGCAAAGTAGTGGCATTCAATTGTGGATTAATTTACCTCAACAGTTAAAAACAATTAATCCGAGTTATCAACAAATGTTAGACAAAGACTTGCCTATGACTGATTTTGTAGGGGGTTGTTGTCGTACAATAGTAGGTGAGGCCTCACCTGTTAAGCTGCATACTGATGTTACTTATCAGCATGTTAGTCTTGCAAAAGACAATAATTACCAAATCTATATTAATCAAGGTCTTAATGCAATTATTTATATGTTATCAGGTGATATTATTTTAGGCGATGAAACACTTGGCATGACTGAGTCATTATTAATTGAAGCTCACAAAGAGCAGAACATATCTATTCAAGCGAAATTAGATAGTGAATTTATGTTTTGTTGTGGTACCCCTCACCATCAGCCAATATACCAACATGGTTCGTATGTTGATTAGTG
>CAZOAA010000028.1:0-19624 GCA_964577715.1 uncultured Candidatus Thioglobus sp.
TCTAACCTTCTGGCTCTGGCATATTTTCTTAATACAGAATAATCACCTAAAATCTTATAACTAGTAGTTAATTGCTCTGATAGTTCACTAACATCTGCAAAACCAAGATTTACTCCTTGCCCTGCCAACGGATGAATATTATGTGCAGCATCGCCAATTAAAGCTAAATTTTCCCTAACATATTCTTTGCTACTACGTTCAATGAGTGGAAATGCTTGAATCTCACTCAATACCTTAAATTGGCCAAAACGATATTCAACGCCTGCTGATAATCGTTGTGCAAACTCCTGTTTAGAGAGTGACATCAACTCATCTGCCAAAGAGTTTTCAGCAGACCAAACAATTGATGCTTGAGTATTGCTCAGTGGCAATAATGCAATAATACTATTAGACAAAAAACGTTGCCAAGTGGTATTTTCAAATCCTTTAGGTGAGCTAATATTACAAACAATAGCTTTTTGTTGGTAATTATTCTCGCTAAATTCAATGCCAGCCAGATCTCTTATTCGTGAACGTGCCCCATCAGCTCCTATCAATAGTTGGCATGAAATTTTTTCTTGATTGTCTAATTCAACTTGATAGGCATCATCATTTTTTTTAATATTATCAAACTTAGCACAGATAAATTTAACCTTAGTATCGCTAAGTGCCTCAAATAATGCGGACTGAATAGCATCATTTTCAATAATATTACCTAAATGCGTTAAACCATCATCGGCACTACTAAAATGTAGGTTTCCATGAGAGTTCTGATCCCAAACCTTGGTATCGGTAAAGGCATTTTTTCGTTTGATTAATTGCCACACGTCAAGCTTTTGTAATAATACTTCAGACTTTGGTGTAATTGCACTAACGCGCGTATGGAATTTGTCATCAAGTAACGGGTTAGGATTATTGGGCTCAATAATGGCAATCTTCAGGTCTTGATTTGCCATTGATAAAGCAAAAGCTTGCCCCACCATGCCACCGCCCACAATAATGATATCAAAATCACTCATCATTCTTCCCCTGCAATTGTCATTTGGTTAATGAGTACTGAACCAACCTTCATATTACTTCGATAATCTACGTCATTGCCAACGTGAACAACACCTAGAAACATTTCTTTAAGATTACCAGCAATGGTCAATCCCGATACAGAATATTGAATCTTACCATTCTCTACCCAAAAACCAGAGGCACCTCTAGAATAATCGCCAGTGGTGCCATTTACACCTTGCCCCATAAGTTCGGTAACCACTAGCCCCTTGCCCATATCTTTAATCATTTCGTCTAAACCGCCGTCAAAACTTGCTTCAATAATTACATTATTGGTTCCGCCAGCATTCGCTGTAGTTTGTAGCCCAAGCTGATTAGCTGAATACTGCCCCATCACATAACTACGCACCCTACCTTCCTTAACAAAATATTGTTCACGCTTAAGCACGCCATCACGATCAAAAGATTTAGCGCCAAGTGTCTTTTTTGCAAATGGATGTTCAAACAAACTAATGTTTTCAGGCAGAACAATTTGATCAATACTATCTAATAAAAAAGTTGATTTTTTATACTGCCTAGAACCGCCAAGTGCGCCTAATAATTGAGCAAATAACCCGCCTGATAGACGAGAAGTGAAAATAACGGGGCACTTTTGTGAGGGCAATGACTGTGCGCCTAATTTTTGCTGCGCTAATAATGCTGCTTTTTTTCCCACTTGATCTGACGATTCTAAATCATTGGCGTCAAGTGCTGTAGTGTATTCGTACGCTGTTTGCATATCACTACCACGCTTTGCAATAAGTGAACAGTTAAGTGAATGGCGCGTGCTATTTTGTGTGGCAATAAGTCCATTAGAATTTGCATACAGACCTTCACCCTGAAAGCTAGAAACTTCTGCCCCTTCTGAATTATCAATTTCATCTTGTTCTAAAGCAATTGATTCACATTCTTTAGCAAGATCAATGCTATGTTGTGCATCCAAATCCCATGGGTGATACAGATCTAAATCGGGTGCATCAAATGCCATTAACTCTTTTGGTGCTAAGCCATTAAAGGGATCGTCCTGTGTATATTTGGCAATCAAACAAGCAGACTCAATAGTTTTATTCAAACTATCCTGACTTAAATCAACACTAGAGGCATGGCCTTTTTTTTGACCCATATAGACATTAATTTCAAAATTTTTGTCCAGGTGGTATTGTAGTGTTTCTATCTCACCTAACCTAATCGCTGTTGAAACACCAGAACTTGAGCCTAGTGATATTTCATAGTCACTAACCTTGTATTGTTTTAGCAAATCAATGGCTAGTTGTGCGGTTTGCTCTAAAGATGACATGGATAGAATTATACTAAGTAATCTAAATCAGTTGGCTGGGGAAATTGCATAGATTGATGAGGATGATGATCGCCTATCACTAAAGATTTCAACGGCATCCATAATGCCGCAATACCTAAAATAATAATCAATGCACCAGAGAGTTTTCTAACCAAAGGCCGCTTAATTGCTTCGCCCAATTTTGACGAAAAACCGGCCATTAACAATAAACTTGGTAACGTGCCCAAGCCAAAAGCCAACATAATTAACCCGCCTTGAACGGCAGAACTAGAAAGTAGCGCAAAACTGAGCGCGCCATAAACTAAACCACAAGGGATTCCACCCCAAAATAGGCCAACTAAAAAAGCACTTTTTAAATTGGTAACTGGTAAAAACTTTTGACTAATTGGCTGCAACTTTGCCCATAGCTTAGCACCTACTCTTTCTAGGGCTTGTATGCCACTATACCAATTAGCAATATATAAGCCTACTAATACCATTAATAGACCTGAAAAAATCCTTAATGCATAATCAAATGTGCTCATTTTTAACATGCCTGAGAGTGCCTCTCCAGCAGCGCCAAAAATAACACCCATTAATATATAACTAAGAATTCGTCCCGTATTATAATTCAGGTGATATAGTGATGACTGCCTAGAATTTGACCTAAGATCTACAGGTAATGCTGAAGTTAATAAGGCCACTACACCGCCACACATTCCTAAACAATGAACACCCCCTAAAAGTCCCATCAAAAAAACAATGGTTAAAATATCCATTATTTGTCGATTATTTTTCTAACTTCTATTAAGTGCAATTTGCGAGAATCAGTTTTTAACACTTTAAAATTAAACCCTTGTAAATCAATCTCGCTCATTTGCTCAGGTAGATGGGTAAATCCAGCAACAACAAAACCTGCTACTGTATCAACATCTACGGCATCTAGCGATACCTCGAAAAATTCATTAAACTCTTCCAGCGGAGTGCTGGCTTTCAGTAGATAACGCCCATCACCAAAATCAATGATATTATCTTCTTCCATATCATGTTCATCTTCAATTTCACCAACAACTTGCTCTAATACATCTTCAAGTGTGATTAGTCCAGCAATTTCTCCATATTCATCCATTACAATTGCCATGTGTGATTTCTTTTGTTGAAAATCTCTTAATAGTGCGCCTAATGTTTTACTTTCTGGCACCAAGATAGTTTGTCTCAAGTATTCTTTATAACTAAACTCTTTTTTTCTGTCACCGGCTAGATATCCCAACAAATCTTTAGCCAGGATAATGCCCTGTATTTTATTCTTTTGACTATTAAAAACAGGGAATCTAGAATGTGCTGATTTGATCATAATATCAAGCAAATCTTTTGTTTTAATACTGTGCTCAATAATGACCATCTTTGTTTTTGGGACCATTACATCACGCACTTCCATATTTTCTAACTGCAAGGTTCCTTCAATAACTGAACGTGTATGAGAATCAACAATGTGATTTTCTTCTGCTTCTGTTAAAACTTGTAAAAATTCATCACTTGAACGTAATGGTTGATGGAAAAATTGTTTTTTCAGTCTTTGTATAAAAGACAATATCGACGGAGGATGTTCTTCTTTCATGTAGGCTTAATTAACTAACAAGTGGACATTTTACCAAGACTTAGGCCTTTTTACCACTACGCATCACTTTGCCCTTTGCAGCACGCTCTTTACGCACTTGTTTTGGGTCGGCAATGAGTGGCCGGTAGATTTCTACACGATCTTTTTCGCGCAGTATAGTATCTAGTTTGGCAATTTTTCCGAAAATGCCAGTTTTGTCTTTGGTTAAATCAATTTGAGGGTAGGTATTGATAATGCCGGACTGCTCAATAGCTTGTTTGAGTGTTGTGCCCTCGTCCACCTCTAGACTCAGTAGTGTTTGTTTTTTTTCAAGAGCGTAAGCGACTTCAACTAGCATCACAAAGCTGCTGCGCCTTAGCAAAGTCTAGCGTGCCCTCATAGATAGCACGGCCGGTAATTGCACCAGTAATGCCATGATGCGCTTCAAGCAATAAATTAGAAATATCGTCTATATTGGTAATTCCACCTGAAGCAATAATAGGGATTGATGTTTGCTTGGCTAAATCAGCAGTAGCTTCTACATTTACCCCCTGCATCATGCCATCGCGGGCAATATCAGTATAAACAATAGAGCTCACGCCATTCTGTTCAAACTTTTTAGATAAGTCCACTACGTGTAAATCGGTTTGCTTGGCCCAACCTTCAGTAGCGACTAAGCCATTATTCGCATCCAAACCAACAATGATCTTGTCGGGAAACTCACGACATAACTCAGATACAAATTCAGGATGTGTCACCGCCATAGTGCCAATAATCAGATAACTAACACCTGCTTCTACATAAGTACTGGCAATCTCCATGTTACGAATACCACCGCCAATTTGCACCGGCAGATCTGGAAAAGCTTTAGTGATTTCAGTAACACTTTGTGCGTTAATCGGCTTGCCTTCAAAGGCACCATTTAAATCTACCAAATGCAAACGTTTTGCACCTTGCTCAACCCACTGTGCCGCCATCTCGGCTGGATTATCAGAAAACACCGTTGTGTCATCCATCAGACCCTGTCTTAGGCGTACACACTGGCCATCTTTTAAATCAATTGCGGGAATAATTATCATATTCTTAATATTTTCTTAACTAGCATGTCGACGATAACCAATGGCTTCAATCAAATGCGATTTATCAACAAGCTCACTGTGTTCAATATCTGCAATAGTTCTTGCTACCTTTAATATTCGATGATAAGCTCGTGCTGAGAGTTGCAACTTATCAATCACACTTTCTAATAATTCCTTGTTTTCTTTATTAAGCTTTACCAATTCTTCTATCTCATCAGGCGCCAACCTATCGTTAGATTTTTTCTGACGCTTAAGTTGTGTATTATAAGCGTTTAGTACTCTATCACGTATTTTTTCACTACTCTCAGCTTCATTATTGTCTTGATTTAATAATATATCTTTAGGCAATGATGGCACATTAAGCACCATATCAATACGATCTAATAATGGACCTGATATTTTTGAATGATACTTATCAACCTGATCCTCAGTACAGTGGCACTTAGCACTACCGTCTCCTGCATACCCACAAGGACAAGGATTCATTGCACCAACTAATTGGAAATTTGCCGGAAATGTCGCCTGTTGCGCTGCCCTAGACAAACAAACCTCACCATTTTCTAATGGCTGTCTAAGCACCTCAAGTACTTGACGTGGAAACTCTGGCAGCTCATCTAAAAACAACACACCTTCATGTGCTAATGAAATTTCACCTGGTTTTGGATTGGTTCCTCCGCCCACTAAAGCAACTGCTGAAGAAGAATGATGAGGCGATCTAAAGGGACGAACCTGCAAATCTGATGAATCTAAATGCTTATCAGCAACTGAATAAATTGATGCTCTCTCTAATGCTTTTTGTATTGTGAGTGGAGGCATAATTGAGGGAAGACGTTCTGATAACATGGTTTTCCCCGATCCAGGCGGACCAATTAGCAATATATTATGCCCCCCAGCTGCGGCGATCTCCAATGCGCGCTTTGCATGGTACTGGCCTTTTACTTGTGAAAAGTCTTTACTGTAAGCTGCACTTTGACTAACATTAGCCTCTGTATTTTTGATTTCTGTTGCCCCTTGCAAAAAAGCACACACTTCTAATAAATGTTCACAAGGATAAATTTCAGTACTACTAATTAAGGCGCATTGATCTATATTATTTTTTGGAATAATAACAGCATGCTTTTGTTCATCAGCCTTAACAATAGCAGGTAATAACCCTTCAGTTGGTCGTAATAAACCATCAAGGCCCAACTCACCAAAAAATTCAAAATTATTAATATCAACCTTTGGTTTTAACTGTTTGGAGGCCATTAACAATCCTAATGCAATAGGCAAATCATAACGACCTCCGCTCTTTGGTAAATTAGCGGGCGCCAAGCTAACTGTAATTCTTCCTTTAGGGAATTTAAATTGTGAATTCATCAATGCACTACGAACTCTGTCCTTGCTTTCTTTAACTGCACCTTCGGGAAGCCCCACAATAGTAAAACTTGGCAAACCGCCTGAAATATGCACCTCAATAGTAACCAATGGTGCATCCATACCTGTTGCGGCACGAGTATAGATTTTAGACAATTGACTCATACCGCTTTTAATTCCTCTAAGCTCCATCTTGGTCTAATAGTAATTTCATTACTGATAGATTTTTGCCCTTGGGTCAACCTTAAATGCCCCGCAAGAGCTATCATTGCGCCATTGTCAGTACACAATTCTTGTCTAGGATAAAACACTTCAGCGTTTAATTTTTTGCCCATTTTGTTTAAAACTTGTCGTAATGATTGATTGGCACTTACACCTCCAGCTACCACTAATGTTGAATAATGCGTTTGCTCTAATGCACGCCTGCATTTGATCATTAAGGTTTGTGTAGCTGCTACTTCAAAAGCCTTAGCAATATCTGCTTTTTGCTCTGGATACTTGGCAAAAGTATTACGTGCAAAAGTTTTCAGTCCACTAAAGCTAAAGTCTAGCCCAGGCCTGTCAATCATCGGCTTTGGAAATTTAAATTGAGATTCGTCACCTTGCTCAGCCAATGCCGCTAACGCTGGACCGCCTGGATAACCCAAACCCAGAATCTTAGCGGTCTTGTCAAATGCCTCGCCCACAGCATCGTCTAAAGATTCTCCCAATATCTGATAATTGCCAATACCTTTAACATCTACTAACATCGTATGTCCGCCAGAAACCAAAAGAGCTACAAATGGAAATTTTGGTTGTTTTTCTTCAAGTAGTGGCGCTAGCAAATGACCTTCCATATGGTGAACATCTACAGAAGGAATGCCCAAACTCCAAGCCAAACTTTTAGCAACTGACGAGCCTACCAATAAAGCGCCGGCTAAACCTGGGCCAGCTGTATAGGCTATACCGCTAACATGGCTAAGCTCTAGATTGGCTTCAGACAAAACTGCTTTAATTAAAGGAATTATTCGTTGAATATGATCACGTGAAGCTAACTCTGGAACTACACCGCCATACTCAGCGTGCATCTCTACTTGTGAAAATAGCTGATGGGCAATTAAACCTTGGTCTGATGAATATAGGCCAATACCTGTTTCATCACAAGAACTCTCAACGCCTAGTGTAATAAACGCCTTAGTATTCACTATTTGATTCGCCTAAATAGACTTTTTTCACATCCTCATGAGATAAAATTTCTTCTTTGTTGCCTTTAGCAATGATTTTACCGCCATGAAGCACATAAGAGTGGTCACACGTATCTAGCATCTCTCTATAGTTATGGTCAGTAATCAAAACGCCAATTCCTTTATTTTTCAAATGATAGATAATTTGTTGAATATCGCCTACCGAAATTGGATCAACGCCAGCAAAAGGCTCATCTAACAAAATAAACTTTGGATTCATTGCTAATGCCCTTGCAATTTCTGCCCTTCTTCGTTCTCCGCCCGATAAACTTAAACCATCAATATGTCGAATATGCTCAATATTAAACTCATCGAGCAATTCTTCTAGTCTGTGTTTTATTTGCTTTTTTTCAAGGTTTTTATTAACCTGCAAAACAGATGTAATGTTATCTTCTACTGAGAGCTTACGAAAAATTGAAGGTTCTTGTGGCAAATAACCCAATCCTAGATGGGCGCGCTTATGCATTGGTAGTTTGCTTACATTTCGATGATCAATAAACACATTGCCTTGATCAGCTTTAACCAAGCCACAAGCAATATAAAAACACGTAGTTTTTCCTGCTCCATTTGGACCTAATAAACCAACAATTTCACCACTCTTAACTTCGAAAGAAACATCGCTCACAACCTCTCTACGAGCATATTTTTTTCGAATATTTTTAACCTCTAAGGAGTATAAAATTTTCATGTGTAAATTTTAATAGAAGTAGTATTGAGTTTGAAAGTTTAATCTTACCCTAAATTAATCGAATATGTTCAGAGCTATAAGCCTCAACAATACTTCCATTCGATTCAATCAACAGAGCACCTTCATCATTAATGCCTTTTGCAATGCCTATTATTCTCTTACTTTGGTAATTAAGCCCTAATTGCCTTCCTATCAAGTAATCATGCTTGAGCCACTGATCTCTAAACTCACCAATACCTGATTTTTCAAAACTCCGGCAATAATTTAGAAGGCTTTTAATAAGATTTTCTTGTAAATCAACAAGATTAATATTGGTTTTTGATATTTTTGATAAATCTGTCCAGGGCGTTTCACATTTAAAATCACCGCCTAAATAATGATTTAACCCTAGACCAATGACAACAGACTGTACATTATTTTGAATACTATTTTCAATCAAAATACCCGCTAATTTCTGATCTTTAAAATATACATCATTTGGCCATTTAAGCTTTAGATGGCTAATTTTATAATGATTGCTTAATACATCAAGCACTGAAAGACCAATCACCAAACTAAGGCCATTAAGGCTGGTCTCTTTTGAAAACGGATAACGCAGTGACAACAATACACTGCTGTCTCTTTTGCTTAGCCAATGACGCTGATACTGACCCTTTCCAGTGCTCTGTTCCCTCGCAATACAAACTTGCACTTGAGATGAGATAGGTAAATTAACTAAATAATCGTTGGTGCTGTTTACAGATTCTAAAACAAAGCACTCAACATTATCAGGGAGTCGTCTTGCTAAAGTAGAATAATCAACCACGTAATAATTTTGATAAAATAACTAAATTAATTTTAACCTAATTGAATAATGAAATTAGCGCTCGGTGTTGAGTACCTAGGAACCAATTTTCATGGTTGGCAATTGCAAAAATCTGGTATTCGTACTGTTCAACAAGTGGTTGAAGAGGCATTGTCTAATATTGCTGATAAGCCTATTCGTGTATTTTGTTCAGGAAGAACAGATGCAGGCGTACATGCTGTTGAGCAGGTGATCCACTTTGAAACCGATGTTGATCGAGAAAATAAAGCGTGGCTATTTGGTGGCAATGTTAACTTGCCTCATGACGTTAATTTCAAATGGGTTAAACAGGTTGATGATGATTTTCATGCGCGCTTTAATGCCCATGCTAGACAATATCATTACAAAATACACAATACACCAGTACGCTCAGCACTAGTAGGTGCTTATTCACTTTGGGAACCAAGAAAGTTAAATGTAGTCGCCATGAACACAGCAGCTGAGTATCTAATCGGAGAGCATGACTTTTCTAGTTTTAGAGGTAGCTTATGTCAGGCTAAATCACCAATAAAAACTATTGAGTTTATTAATCTGACCCAAACTAATAATGAGATCTTGCTAGATGTTAAAGCTAATGCCTTCTTGCATCATATGGTGCGCAATATTGTTGGCACACTACTCAAAGTAGGTAGAGGCGAAAAATCAATTAAGTGGGTTAAGGAAGTGTTAGAAGCAAAAGATAGAAAACGTGCGGGCGCTACCGCTGAACCGCACGGTTTATATTTCATAAAAGCTTTTTATGACAGTCTATAAACGCTGAATTCAGCAACCACTGAAATAATAATTTGCAAGGATAACTTATGAAATCAGGTGTTTAAGTGGACTCTTAGAAGCAGCCTCTTCATCGCCCAACTCTTTCCATGCGTAACGTAATGCATCAGTACGACGTTCATAAAAACGGTTTTCACCATATTTATCCATAAATCCAGAACGCTTAAGCACTCTTTCAACGCCTTCCATACGTGCAAATAAAATCTCTACACCTGAGGCAGAGCACCTGTCCAACAAACCAGATAACATCTCTTCACCACTAGCATCAATCTGATTAATACCAGCCATATCAACAATAATATATTTTAAGCATTGGTGCTTATCAGCAATTAGCTTTAATACTCTATCTTCAAAATAACCTGCATTAGCAAAGTAAAGCGAACCCGAATACTTAACAATAGAAACAACCTCGCAACGATCTAATTTATTATCTAGTGCATTAACAAACAAGTTAGAGCCACTGTGTGTAGACAACTCAGTAAATCTTGGCTCCATCGTGCGGAATAAAAATAAACCAAGCGACAAAATAACACCAATAACAATACCATTTTCTAAGTGTGGTGCAAATAATAGTGTTAAAACAAAAGCGGCTACAGAAACAATAGCATCGTGCTTTTCAACTTTCCAAGCATGTTTAATAGGTGAGAATTTGATTAGGTTAATCACTGCCATAATAATGACCGCAGCTAAAGTTGCCTGAGGAAGGTGATACAATAATGGCGTTAACCATAATAGCGTAATACCAACAATTACCGCTGTTACTACCGATGAAAAACCTGTGATTGCACCCGCTGAAATATTAACCGCAGAACGTGAAAATGAACCAGATACAGCATAACCTTGGAAAAAACTAGAGACAACATTAGCTAAGCCTTGCCCCATTAATTCTTGATCAGCATCTAAACGCTGCTTAGTCTGTGCCGCCATAGCCTTGGCAATTGAGATAGCCTCCATAAAACCAATCAAGCCAATAGTAATTGCCGTTACTAACATTTGACTCATTACTGTCCAATCAAACGCAGGAATAACAAAGCCTGGTAGACCATCAGGAATAGTGCCAACAATTGCACCACCAAGGCCCCCATCTTCAACTGGCGTACCAAAATCCATAGCCCATGAGATAATCGTGGTGACTACTACTGCCAAAAGTACACCAGGTAATTTAGGTGCATATTTTTTAACAATAATCATAATGGCAAATGCAACAATTGCAGCAAATAACGTCCATGCATGTGTATGTTGAGTAGCATTAATCAACACGCCCCAAACTTGTTCATAGGTGTGCTCTGCCTCTGGTTTAACAACACCAAAAACTTTAGCTAATTGTGAGGTTCCAATAATAATTGCTGCAGCATTGGTAAATCCAACCACCACAGGGTGTGATAAGAAGTTAATAACAAAACCTAATTTAAAAGCACCCAGTGAAAACTGAAAAACACCTACCAAAAATGCTAAAAGAAACGCATAAGCAGCGTAAGTTTCTGGGTTAGTTGCATAAGGCTGAAGTGCTGCTGCAGTTAGTAACGACACAACGGCAACCGGCCCTGTGCCTAACTGACGAGACGAGCCCATCAATGCTGCGATCATCACTGGTAAGAATGAAGCATATAAACCATATTGTGGTGGTAGGCCGGCAAGCTGCGCATAAGCCATTGATTGTGGCACTAATACTAATGCAACCGTTAATCCAGCAATTGCATCTGCTTTTAGTATTGTAGGATTTTTTAATTCATTAATCCATGCTAAAAATGGCAAGAATTTTGCAATTTTATTCATTGTATGTGTTTCCAATTATGTAATAAATATGGCTATGGGCCATGAGATTCCGTATTAGAGAGTACTAAAGGAATATTAGTGCAATATTATATAATAATACCTACATTTTATGTGCGCTATTTTGTATAATATTGCACTTTGTCTTTTCAGGCAAATCTCAATAAAAAAATATATAAATTAAAGGGATTAACTCATGAAATTAATTGAGAACTTACACTTTAAAAATATTCGCGGAGACATTACTGGTGGTATTACTGCTGGTGTAGTTGCGCTTCCATTTGCACTAGCAATGGGTCTTGCTTCTGGCGCTGGTGCTGAGGCAGGCTTATATGGCGCAATCATTACCGGATTTTTTGCAGCACTCTTTGGTGGTACAGGTGCCCAAGTATCTGGCCCTACTGGCCCAATGACAGTAGTTATGGCACTGATTGTGACTGATATGATTACCAGATATCCAGAGGTGGGCTTAGCGCTGGCTTTTACCACAGTGGTTCTTGGCGGTCTGTTTCAAATTATCTTTGGCTTACTAAAGCTAGGGCGTTTTATCAACCTTATGCCTCACCCCGTAACCTCAGGATTTATGACCGGTATTGGCGTTATTATTATCATTCTGCAAATTCCACAAGTGCTAGGCTTTTATGAAATCAAAGGCTCAACTTTAGGCATCTTTTCACAACTTGGTGATGTTGAAAATTATTTTGTTAATACTGGTGCTATTTCTATTGCAATTATTACGCTTGTTTTGGTTTATTTACTGCCTAAAAAAATTGGAAAAATTATTCCTGCCCCTTTATTTTCATTGTTAGCTGGAACTTTAATCCTTTTCTACTTTCCAGAGTTATTGCCAATTGGCGATGCAGAAACAAACAAAATGTTGCTCGGTGATGCACAAACTATTCCATTAGGGCTGCCTTCATTCCAAATGCCGGTTTGGGAAATGGCTATTATTGTTGATATGATTGCCTCAGGCATGATGCTAGCAATTCTAGGCTCAATTGACTCGTTATTAACTTCTTTAGTTGCTGATGAAATCACACGCACACACCATAAGTCAGATAGAGAATTAATTGGTCAAGGTATTGGAAACACCGTGTCAGGTTTATTTGGAGGCTTACCTGGTGCAGGTGCTACTATGCGTACTATGACCAATGTAAAAGCCGGTGGTTTAACGCCAATATCAGGCGCATTGCATGCAGTTTTATTATTACTAATTGTACTGGGTGGCGCTAAATATGCAGAATCTATTCCGCTAGCAGTACTCGGTGCAATTTTGGTAAAAGTGGGTACTGATATTATTGATTGGGAATACTTAAAAGGCTTGATTTCTGCACCAAAATCTGGCGCACTTATTATGATTGTTGTTTTAGGTATTACTGTATTCTATAACTTAATGGCAGCTGTTGGTGTTGGCCTAGTTATGGCGAGTTTAATATTCTTACAAAGAATGACTGACGTGCAACTTGCAAGTATTGTATCAATTCAAACGATTGAAGAGGCATCACATCTAGATGAAACTCATCAGGAACTTATTCGTGCAGGTAACACATTATTCTACCAATTAAATGGCCCGATGAGTTTTGGCTCAGCCAAAGGCATTGTGAGAGATTTCTCAACAAAAACAAACTACAATAGAGCAATTCTAGACTTGTCGAATGTGCCTGTCATTGACTATACGACTTCGCGTAGTATTGCTGAAATTTGTAATATTTGCACTGAGAAATCAGCCGATATTACCATTGTAGGCGCTAACACCAAAGTAAGGCATTTCTTAGAAAATATTGGCATTAATAAATCTTTATTAAGTTAAGTGTTTCGCCAATAATAAAAAACCCGCAAATGCGGGTTTTTTATTGTGTGTTATCTCTTAAATCTACTAAAAATCTTTATCCCAATCAACAATAATCTGTTGCTTGTCCAAATCAACATTGATTAAAAAAGGCTCAATATAAGGCACCCAATGTTCCTTGTTGCCATTCACTATCAATACATTGTTTGAGCCTGTGTCTACCAAATTCGAGACCTTTCCAAGAATAACATTTTCTTGATTGATAACCTCTAAACCAATTAAATCTTCCCAATAATACTCACCCTGAGGTAATTCAGGTAATTGTGATTTTTCAATATACACATCAACACCAATCATGGATCGTGCTTGTTCTCGATCATTAATATCTTTTAGCTGAACAACAATGGTTTTTCCTTGCTCTCTACCTTTAATGACATTTAACATTTGCCATTGCCCGTCTTTTTGAATATGCCAAGGCTGATAAGACAATATATTTTTACGTGGCTGTGTGTGTGAAAATATTTTCACCCAGCCATTAACGCCAAAAAGGCCACTGATCTTACCAACCAACAGCCTTTTTTGCTTGGATGAAGAATGTGTTGAATTACTCAGCAGCCTTTTCCTCTTCTGCCGACTCTTCAGCCACTTCTTCGGTTGCGCCTTCAGTGGGATCTTCCGTTTCTGTCTCTGCTTCTGCTTCTGCAGCTGCTTCCGCTTCGGCTGCTGCCTTAGCTTCTGCCTCTTCTGCTGCTTTTGCCTCAGCTTCAGCCTTTGCCTCTTCGTCTGCTTTTGCTTTGGCTTCAGCTGCTAATTTAGCCGCTACTGCTGCTCTAGCTTCCTGTGCTTTAACGCGCTTTTCACGAATTGAAGGGTCTTTAAACTCTTTAACAAGTTGCTTAACACGATCAGAAATTTGCGCACCTTTTGATGCCCAGTAATCTAGTCTGTCTTCTTCGATAGTAAGCCTAACTTCTTGTCCACGAGCAACTGGATTAAAATATCCAATACGCTCAATGTAACCACTGTCTCTACGTTTTCTAGAGTCCGTTGCTACAATTGAATAAAAAGGTTTTTTCTTGGCTCCACCTCGGGCTAATCTAATTTTAACCATGGGTTTTTTGCTCCTTTTATATTGTAATACTTATACCGAAAAGATATAAGACGCGAAATTATATCAGTTTTTCTAGATCTCGTGCTAATTTCTCAGCATCGCCAGTGTAAGTCATTGGGGTTAAATCAGCTAGTGCTTGCTTAGCGTCTTGTGGCATATCCAAATCTTTCACAAACGCCGCTAACACCTGTGCATCAATCGTATTGCCACGAGTCAATTCTTTTAACTTTTCGTATGGGTTTTCAATACCATAACGGCGCATCACGGTTTGGATTGGTTCGGCCAGCACTTCCCACGAATTATCCAAATCTTCTAATAGCCTTGCCTCATTGGTTTCTAACTTGCCAATACCTTTAGCAATTGATGCATAAGCCACCATTGAATGTGCACAACTCACACCTAAATTTCTAAGTACTGTGGAATCAGACAGATCTCTTTGCCAGCGAGAAATCGCCAATTTATCTGCCAAATGTGTATTAATCGCATTGGCAATGCCTAAATTGCCTTCACCATTTTCAAAATCAATTGGGTTAACCTTGTGTGGCATGGTTGATGAACCCACCTCACCAGAGATGGTTTTTTGCTTGAAATAACCCAAAGAGATATAACCCCAAATATCACGACAATAATCAATCAAAATCGTATTAAAACGATTCATTGAATGAAAATACTCTGCCATGTAATCATGCGTTTCAATCTGTGGCGTATAGGCGGCATAATTCACCCCCAAACTTTCAATAAAATCTTGTGAAATATTTTGCCAATCTAGGTCTGGATAAGCACATATATGTGCATTAAAATTACCTACAGCACCATTAAACTTACCCATAACTTTGACCGATTTTAAGTGGTCAATCTGGCGCTTTAAACGAAATGCAAAATTTGCCATTTCCTTGCCTACTGTTGTTGGAGAAGCGGTTTGACCATGTGTACGAGAAAGCATTGGGATAGTCGCATTGTCTTTTGCTAAAGCACTAATTAAAGACAAAATATTTTGCATTTGAGTCAACAACACATCGCGTCCGTCAATAAGCATTAGCGCATGGGATAAATTATTAATATCTTCAGATGTGCAAGCAAAATGAAAGAATTCACTTACTGTATTCAGCTCAGCGTTATTTTTAATTTTGTCTTTTAAAAAATATTCAACCGCCTTAACATCGTGATTAGTTGTACGCTCAATCTCTTTGACTGTTTGCGCATCGTCAAGTGAAAAATTAGTAGCGATATCGGCTAAAAACTGACTGGCTTCAGCGCTAAAAGCAGGCACTTCAGCAATACCTGTATTGTCCGCCATGGCTTGTAGCCATTTAACTTCAATCAATACACGGTATTTAATAAGGCCAAATTCACTAAAAATTTCGCTCAGGGTGTTGGTTTTATCAAAATAACGTCCATCAACAGGGGAGATAGCAGTTAGTGCATTGAGTTCCATAATTTGTTTAGTTAAATCAAATAAATGGTAAAATTATACGCCTTATATGATTCACTTATCAAACAGATGAAAACAGCCTATTTAGCTCATATTGACGAGCGCGCCAAAGATAATTTACCACCATTAGCACTCAATGCAGAACAAACAAAATCTGTTGTTGAGAATCTAATCGAAGGTAATAATGAAGATTTTTATCTCGACTTATTAACTCATCGCGTTCCGCCTGGTGTGGATGAAGCAGCCTATGTAAAAGCAAGTTTTTTAACCAGTGTTGCTAAAGGTGAACAGAATTGCAATGCTATTAGCCCAGAGCAGGCCACTTTTTTATTAGGCACAATGATGGGGGGCTACAATATCGCGCCACTGATTGATTTGCTTGATATTGACTCAACTGCACAAACAGCTTGTGATGCGCTATCTAAAACATTGCTTATTTATGAAGCCTATCAAGTAGTTGTAGAAAAATCAGCCAACAACGCTTTTGCTAAACAAGTAATTGATGCTTGGGCAAATGCCAATTGGTTCACTACTAAAGAAAAATTACCAAAAGAAATCAAGCTCACAGTTTTCCGAGTTGAAGGTGAAATTAATACTGATGATTTATCACCTGCGACTGAGGCTTGGTCACGCCCTGATATCCCATTGCATGCGCAATCTATGTTAGTTAAAAAAATGGATAGTCCGCTAAAAACCATTGCCAAACTTAAGGAAAAAGGCTTGCCACTGGCTTTTGTAGGCGATGTAGTTGGCACAGGATCTTCGCGGAAATCAGCCATTAACTCAGTGCTTTGGCACATGGGCAATGATATTGACTATATCCCTAATAAGCGCAGTGGCGGTGTCGTGCTTGGTGGCAACATAGCGCCAATCTTTTTTAATACAGCACAAGATTCTGGCGCATTGCCAATTGAATGTGATGTTACTAAAATGAACATGGGCGATGAAATCACCATTTATCCTTATGAAGGGGAAATTATTAACGCTAATGGTGAGATTGTCTCTACTTTTGAACTTACACCAACGACCATACCGGATGAAATCCGTGCAGGTGGCCGTATTCCTTTAATTATTGGCCGAGGCTTGACTGACAAAACACGTCAAGATCTAAACTTACCAGTTAGTGATATTTTCCTACGCCCACAAGACGAAAGTAATAGTGACGCTGGCTACACGTTGGCGCAAAAGATTGTAGGCAAAGCTTGTGGTGTTGAGGGTATTCGACCTGGCACTTACTGTGAGCCGCGTATGACTACAGTCGGCTCGCAAGATACAACAGGCGCTATGACTCGTGATGAGCTTAAAGAATTAGCTTGCTTAGGTTTTTCAGCAGATTTAGTCATGCAAAGTTTTTGTCATACCGCTGCCTACCCGAAGCCGGTTGATTTAGAATTACAACATTCTTTGCCTGACTTTATGCAATCTCGTGGTGGTGTTGCGCTGAAACCGGGCGACGGTATCATTCACTCATGGTTAAATCGTATGTTGTTGCCTGATACCGTAGGCACAGGTGGCGATTCACATACACGCTTTCCGATTGGCATTAGTTTTCCAGCTGGCTCTGGCTTGGTGGCTTTTGGTGCTTCTATTGGCGTATTGCCACTAGATATGCCAGAATCAGTCTTAGTGCGTTTTTCTGGTACGATGCAAGAAGGCATTACACTACGTGATTTGGTTAATGCAATCCCGTATGCTGCGATTCAACAAGGCTTATTAACCGTTGAAAAATCCAACAAAAAGAATGTCTTTTCAGGAAGAATTTTAGAAATTGAAGGTTTGGGTGACTTAAAAATAGAGCAAGCTTTTGAACTGACTGATGCCTCTGCTGAACGATCAGCTAATGGCTGTACTATTAAACTTAATAAAGAACCTGTGGCAGAATACTTACAGTCGAATATTGCGCTATTGTCTTCTATGATAGAAATGGACTACGAAGATAAAAAGACCCTTGCACGCCGCATTCAAGCGATGCAAAAATGGTTAGATGCACCTGAATTGTTGGAAGCAGATAGCAATTGCGAGTACGCAGCAGTTATTGATATTAACCTTGATGAAATTAAAGAACCAATCTTAGCCTGCCCAAATGATCCAGACGATGTTAAGACGTTATCAGATGTTGCCAATACTAAGATTGATGAGGTATTTATCGGCTCATGTATGACTAACATTGGTCACTTTAGAGCAGCGGCACAATTATTAAAAAACCAGTCAAACTTACCAACTGAGCTTTGGGTTGCACCACCGACTCGCATGGATGAGGCACAACTACGCACCGAAGGCATTTACAAAACCTTTGATGCAATTACTAAACATACAGAAATACCCGGATGCTCTTTATGTATGGGAAACCAGGCGCGTGTAAAAAACAATACTACGGTCGTTTCTACTTCAACACGTAATTTCCCAAATCGTTTAGGCGATGGTGCAGATGTATATTTATCCTCTGCTGAAGTAGCTGCTATTGCTGCAAAACTCGGTCATATCCCTACCATGCAAGAATACTTAAACGCAATGAGAGATATTCAATCAGAGTCAGATGAGATTTACCAATATTTAAATTTTGACCAAATCTCTGAGTATCAAGATGCAATTGGACATATAGCACTTGATACTATTCTAGAAGAATAGTCAAAAACACTAGACAATAAAAAAGCCGCTATCTAAGATAAGCGGCTTTTTTATTGAAGTTCCTAAAAGCAAACTATTTAATTTTTGCTTCCTTATACATGACGTGTTTTCTAACAACAGGATCAAACTTTTTAACTTCTACCTTTTCTGGGTGTAGACGCTTATTTTTAGTTGCTGTATAAAAGTGACCAGTTTTGGCTGATGATACTAATTTAATCTTTTCTCTCATGTCTTACTCCTAAACCTTTTCGCCGCGAGAACGAATCTCTGCCAGTACTGTGTCAATGCCTTTTTTATCAACAATACGCAAACCTTTTGCAGACAATTTTAGTTTAACAAAACGATTCTCACTCCCTACCCAAAAACGATGCGTATGCAAATTTGGGTAAAAACGACGACGCGTTTTATTGTGTGCGTGAGACACGTTGTTACCACTAATTGGATGTTTACCTGTTACTTGACATACCTTCGCCATAATTAAACTCATCAAAAATCTAAAAGAAAGGAATTATACTTAAAAAATGGCTGTTTTAAAAGCTAAATTATATAAATATCCTATTTACTATTGTCTCAACAAACTGTATGATATCCCCACATCGGAGGGATGGCAGAGCGGCTGAATGCACCGGTCTTGAAAACCGGCAAGGGTTAATCCCCTTCTAGGGTTCAAATCCCTATCCCTCCACCATTATTTTCATAAAAAACCATGTCAACAACTCGTTATACAGTATCAGGCATCACAGAAAATGGTCAAAAATTTAGACCCAGTGATTGGACTGAAAGGCTAATTTGTATACAGCCCGAACAATTAAAACGTTACAACGGTCATTTAAAAATCAAAAAAATTGATGGTATAAAATCAATCGTCTTTGATGACCAATTAAAATATGCCTGCTCATTTACTCACGAACGTATCCTTTCTTTTGCCAAAACCAACCATTTAACAATTACTAAAGAAACAATAGAAGACGAAAAAGACAACAAGCACTAATCAACATACGAACCATGTTGGTATATTGGCTGATGGTGAGGGGTACCAC
>CAZOAA010000029.1:0-18968 GCA_964577715.1 uncultured Candidatus Thioglobus sp.
ATCTTTTTGATACGGAATCTCTACCGTTATTAGTACTACCGCCTGCTTTTTTATGTGCCATGGGTTATTCTCCTATGTCTTAATTTTTGTAATTTCAATTTCAGTGAATAGCTGTCTGTGACCTTGCTGCTTCATTGAGTGCTTACGACGACGGAACTTTAAAATATGAACCTTTTTGCCTTTACCTTGTGAAATCACTTTTGCCTCAACAGTTGCTTTAGCAACGGTTGGTGCACCAATTTGAACGTTATCACCATCAGCAACCATAAGTACTTCTTTGAAAGTTACTTTTTTGCCGGGTTCAACTTCTAATTTTTCAACTTTTAGTGTTGCACCTTCGGCTACTCTAAACTGTTGACCACCTGTTTTAATTACTGCGTACATAATAAATCCTAAATAGGCTTACCAAAAAGAAAGCAATTATACGCGAACGAGTATGTTTATGAAAGGGTGTTTTAAGTATAATTTGTGTTTTTATTTACACGGACTTTTAACAATGATTATTTTAGAAACCAACATGGGTAATATTCACATTAACGTTGATGCTGACAAAGCACCAATCAGTGCTCAAAACTTTATTGATTATGTCAATGACGGTTTTTATGATGGTACGATTTTTCACCGTGTAATCAAAAACTTTATGATTCAAGGTGGTGGTTTTACTGAAGACATGAATCAAAAATCAACCAAAGCAGAAATTGAAAATGAAGCTAATAATGGCTTAAAAAATGCTAAATACACTTTGGCAATGGCTAGAACAATGGCGCCACATTCAGCCAGTTCACAATTTTTTATCAACACAGCTGATAACGGATTTTTAGACTATCCAGGTCAGGATGGTTGGGGTTATTGTGTATTCGGCGAAGTAGTTGAAGGCCAAGATATTGTAGATAAAATTGGCGTAGTAGCCACAGGTAATCAAGGCGGACATGCGGATGTGCCAAATGACGCTGTCACTATTACTAAAGCATACGTTCAGTAACTATGCTTAGTTCGCTAATTATTGCGGACTTGCACCTCGTTGAAAACGAGGTAGAAAAAACGAATCTATTTGTAAAATTTTGTCAAAACGAGGCTTCAAAAGTAGATCGGCTGTTCATCTTAGGTGATTTATTTAACACTTGGCTAGGTGATGATTTGTCGATTGAGCATTATCCAAGAATTATTTCAGCGCTAAAAACACTTAGCCGTACAACCAAAATTTTCATCATGACGGGCAATAGAGACTTCCTCCTAGGTGATAAATTCTCTAAACAAACTAGTGCAGTACTGATTGATTCACCTTATTTACTTGAAACAAATTTAGGACAATATGTACTAACACATGGCGATGAATTATGCACTGATGACAAAGGTTATCAACAGCTCAAGAGCATCTTGCAGCATCCAATTACAAAATTTATTTTCTTAAACCTACCGAAAAAACTACGCCTAAGATTGGCCGGACAATTGCGCAAAAAAAGTGTTAATGCTCAACAATACAAATCTAGTGAGATTATGGATGTTAACTCTGATGCAGTTAATGCACTAATGAAAAAATACCCAGATTCCAATTTAATACATGGGCACACGCACCGTCAAAACACGCACCCTGAAAAAAAATTTACTCGTTATGTGTTAGGCGACTGGGCAGTTGATAATGGTAATGCAATCCAAATAGATAAAGAGTTAAACTACCTTAAAATTCACTGAACGCTCAACCAAATCTACACTACTGACTTTAAGTAAAACTTTATCATCTAACGCCGGCAAGGTTTTAAACTTAATTTGCGTCATCATGCCCAGTTCAGGAATTAAAAATAACACCTTATCCGCGCGCGAATCAACCATTACTCCTTCACCCAGCCACTTAGGATTTTGCATTAAGTATAAGCACTTGTAATGGTCATTACTTGCACGCAGAGTTTTTCCAATATCTGGCATGGCGGCATTCGTCATACCAATTAACTCTTTTACTCTGTCCTTGTTAAGTAATGGTTGTCCAGTAATAAAATTAGACAACTGTTGATGCGCCAACAAGTCTAAATACCTTCTGAGTGGGCTGGTAACTCGCAGATAAGCATTGAGTCCTAACCCGTAATGAGGCATAGATTTGGTTGATGTTGCGGATCGTTTAAAAAACTTTGTTGCAGCAAATGACTCAGATAAAGTTAAATTGTCTTTATTATCAAGTGTTGCTTGTGGAAATTCACCCTCATCTTGAACAGCATACGGCATTGTAATTTCATTCTCAATAGAAAACTGGGCAATGGCACTACCTGCCATAATCATCATCTCAGCAATCATCTCTCGCGAAGGAGAGCTAATTTGTTTAGAAATCTCTACTATTCCTTCTTTAAGTCTGACATCTACTCTAGGTAAATCTAAGCTAACTGCACCATTTTTATCTCGAGAGTTTTTGTGCAAATCTACAGCGGTTTGTATTTTAGATAAATCTTCATTAGACGCTAATACTTGGTTGGCCTTATCATAACTCATCTTAGTGACTTTAATCATACTATGAGAAACTTCAATATCAGTAATATGGCCATTATCTAAAACAAAACCAACCGATAAAGCCGGTGAATTATCGCCCAAACCCAATGCACACAACTCGGTTACGGATACTGGCAGCATATGCAAAATTTGATCCGGCAAATATAAGTTTGATGCACGCTCTATTGCATATTCATCCAACTCAGAACTCGAACCCACTACACGAGCCACATCGGCAATATGCACCCAAAGCTTATCACCATCAACACTAATGGCATCATCAGCATCGTTGGAGCCAGAATTATCAATTGCATAACTAGTAAGATGCGTTAAATCAACGCGCTGAATCTCGTTCATAGCAACGTCCATTTCTACATCATCTGGAATGCCGTGTCGCTTAGGATAAGGGTTAAAACTTGGCTCTAAGTATTTCAGTCTTAATAAAAGCTTATAGGCTGCCTCTGGTGTATTATCAACACCAAGGTGTGTAAGTACTTTTGCATGCTTAGATTGATTTAGTGCAACTTTTTCAATCTCTTTAATATGAACTAAATCTTGCTCATCATAAGTATTGTTATTAATATTATCAATACAATTTTTCAGACTCTCAACTTCTAATTTTTCAGCATCACGCTTTGCTTGAATACTTTCAACCTGCTTAGTAGGGCGAACAAATACCATGTCTTTTTGCCAATAAAAATACAGGCCATCTTCTACCAATAAACAAGTGCACCAAGCATTTTGAGCAGTATATTCATCGAACAACCACTCAGTAACTTCTTGTAAAGATAGATTTTCTTCTTGAAAATCATCAAGTACAGAAGTGTCTGCATGGGCACAATCTTCATTGACCTTGGTAAACTCAGGATGTATAAAACGAAAGTCTTTTTCCCTGACTTTGCGCGTAGACCCATCAGTAAATTCTAATTCGAACTTGTGTGTATTTTGCCCAGCAATACGAGCAGGCTTGCCTTTATAGGCAACCAGTGAATTAATCAATGTAAGTTTTGGCTTAGTCTAGTGTTTCAGCGTAAGAGGCTGCATCCATTAAGCCGTCAATACCATCAGATTTAAACTTAACTAACCAACCGTCGTCATAACAGCTTGAGTTAACCAGCTCTGGCTCATCATCAAGCGCTTCATTGGCTTCAACAACCTCAAGATCAGCAGGGGCATAAACACCACTCGCTGCTTTTACAGACTCCACCACACAAAACTCATCTTCAGCTGAAGCTTCGTCACCTTGACTTGGTAATTCAACAAATACCATATCACCTAGTAACGCTTGTGCATGATCAGAAATTCCCATGGTATAGGTGCCATCGCCATTGTCTAAAACCCATTCATGGGTTTCTGTGTATTGTCTGTCATCTCTTATATCGCTCATATTTAAATCTCCTAATTCTTCTAAACCAATACTTTGCCATTACGCACGAATGGCGGTTTAACTATTTTAGCCGAAACCAACTTATTTCTCATCTCAATTTCGCATGATCCTACCGAACCCATTGGTACGCTTGCGAGCGCAATAGCTTTCCCCATGGTTGGTGAAAAACTACCCGAAGTTACCTCTCCTTCACCCAAACTAGTGACAACTTTTTGATGGTCACGAATCACACCCTTTCCTTCTAATACCAATCCAACAATTGTCTTCTCAACACCCTTGTCTCTTAGATCTTCTAATGCATCTCGGCCAACAAAATTTCTATCTTCATCACTCAGGTCAACCGTCCAAGTAAGTGCTGCCTCAAGTGGCGATACTTCTTCATTCATTTCCGAACCATACAGACTCATCCCTGCTTCTAATCGAAGCGTATCACGCGCACCCAAGCCACAAGGTTTGACGCCTGATTCTAGTAGCATCTTCCAAGTAAATTCAGCCGATTTTTCAGGAATCATAATCTCAAATCCGTCCTCGCCAGTATAGCCAGTACGTGCAATGAATAATCCGCCTAATACAGCTGCATTAAAAGGTTTTAAATCACCTGCAACTTCTTCAACGCCAGGCATAGCTTCATAAACTTTTTGACGAGAATTAGGCCCTTGAACTGCAATCATAGCCAAGTCTAATCTAGGCTCCACAGACACATCAAAACCTTCAGATTGCTGATTAATCCAAGCAATGTCTTTTTCTGTTGTACCAGCATTAATTACCATACGATAATTTTCATCATCTTGGTAATAAACAATTAAATCATCAACCACGCCACCAATTTTATTGAGCATGCAACTATATAGTGCCTTACCTGAATTTTTTAATTTATCTACATCATTGGCAATCAATGTTTGCAAAAAAGACTTCGCATCAACACCTTTAAAATCAACCGTGGTCATGTGAGAAACATCGAACATGCCAGCATCTTGACGAACCTGATGATGTTCCTGGATTTGTGAACCATAATTAAGCGGCATTTCCCAGCCACCAAAATCAACCATCTTGCCGCCAGCATCAATATGCGCCTGATATAAAGGGGTTTTTTTCATGAGTTGCTCCGTAAGTAAATATTAAAGACTATGTCTTCTCTTTAATATATTTACTAATTGACGCTACAGTGATAATAATCAAAATAAACGTAAGTCCCATTGTGCCAAATAGTTTAAAGTTAACCCAAGATTCTTCACTTTGTTGTGCCATAAGACATAAATTTTCAACTACTGTTGTTGCGCAATTAATTTCAGTAAGTTCTATTTTAGGGTCAATATCCGTTGCAGAGAAAAATAAATCCCTTGTACTAAGTGCTAGATTTACATAATAAGCATTAACAATCGCAATACCAACAAATCCCACACCCCATAGCCAAGTCAGATTGTTCCATACTTGTGAAGGGAGTTCCATCTCTTTGCCAAGCATTCTTTGTAAGAGGGTTTTTTTACCAATCCATATACTTGTTATTAATGCTAAAGCAAATACAACATATAGCACACTAACTTTCCACATAATAAATGCTGGATCATTCACGGCTAACGTAATGCCGCCAAACACTATAAGTAAACCAAACGTTATAAGGTGTGATTTTTCAAACTTTCCTGTTTGATAACGAGTGATCCCCATCTGCAGAGCAGTTGCACCAATCATGGCATAAATTGCCATATATAAACCATAGAGCTTATAAACAATAAAAAATAGTGCGATTGGAAAAAAATCAAGTAGGAATTTCATAGGCAGTTTTTCGAACAATAAACTTTGTTGTTTTGGATAATAGCTTCATTTTCAGGGATATGTGTTTTGCAAGTACTGCAAGCTAACATTTTATTACCTGATGGTTTTTGACTTAATTCACTCGGGCGTTTTCTAATTTTTTTAAACAAACTAAATCCAAGCCAAACGACTAACAAAACAACAATTAATTTGACAATCCCCATAGAATTTAACACTTACAAAATCTCGAATTTTACCGTTACTTAGTATATAATTCCTTGTTTTTCGCAAGCCCTTTGCCCGGGTGGTGAAATTGGTAGACACACAGGACTTAAAATCCTGCGGCTTCACGGCCGTGCCGGTTCGATTCCGGCCCCGGGCACCATATTTAAAATCTACTTATTTGTCCTGAGTGTCAATTTTACCTAGTGAAATTGGTGGACTATTGTTAGATACATAGGGACTTAAAATCCTGCGGCTTCACGAAAGCTGAGATTTTAATTCCAACCCTAGGAACCATATTTAGTTTTATAATTAACATATCTAAAAAATAATACTTAATTATGCAAAAACACACTATCTCAACTGACAAAGCCCCCCAAGCAATTGGCACTTATTCACAAGCTGTTTGTACCACAGGCGGCTCTACTATTTACCTATCAGGCCAAATCCCTTTAGTACCTGAAACCATGGAGATGGTTGAAGGTGATATTAGCGCGCAAATCAACCAAGTATTTGAAAATCTCGCTGCTGTTTGCAAAGAATCTGGCGGTGGCCTCGGTGATATTGTTAAGCTCAATATCTTTTTAACAGATCTTAATAATTTCCCAATTGTTAATGAGATTATGGCACAACATTTTGATAAACCCTATCCTGCACGTGCGGCCGTTGGCATTAATGAACTACCAAAAGGTGCGCAGGTTGAAATGGATGGCGTAATGGTGATAGAGCCGTGTAATTACACCTACTAAAAAGATATCACCTTTAAACGATAGCGCCCATGCACAACCTATCTGATCCGATTATCTCACTCAACGGATTAGGCCCTAAAGCACAAGAAAAACTTAATAATATTGGTATTTATAATTTGGAACACTTGCTGTTTCACTTGCCACTACGTTATCAAAATAAAACAAAAATAACTCCTCTAGATCAAGCACAAGTAGGCACAGAAGCGCTGGTTCAACTCACAATTAATCGAATCGAAGAAGCGCCAACAAGACAACGCCAACTTTTATGTTATCTATCAGATAAAAACAATCGAACCTTGCTTTTGCGTTTTTTTCATTTTAACCAATATCAAAAACAAGCTTTTACTCGAGGTGATATGATTCAATGTTTTGGTGAGGTAAAAATTGGGCGTGATGGACTGGAGATGCATCATCCAGAATATCGATTAATATCAAAAGGCCAGTCAAACCTTTTAGAATCAACACTCAGCCCTATTTATCCACTCACTGGCAATATTCACCAAGCCCAACTAAAAAAATGGATTAATATTGCGCTAGAAACCTTGCAAAAATCATCACTGAGTGATAATTTTAAAAATTTGCCAGAAAACTCAATGCCAACTTTAAAGCAAGCACTAAAAACACTGCATACCCCACAAATCAATGAAAATATCGACCAAATAGCAGATTTTAAGCACATTTCACAACAAAGACTCATCATTGAAGAGCTTTGTGCGCATCAATTAAGCCTGCTTAAGCTTAAAAATGAACGTAAAAGCAAAATTTCTAATATTTTTAAAATTTCTAACCAGCTTTCCAAGCAATTATCAAGAAACCTTGGGTTTAAATTAACCGATGCTCAACAAAGAAGCATTAATGAAATTAATACAGATTTAGCTTCAAGCCAGCCAATGCTTCGACTACTTCAAGGGGATGTTGGCTCTGGAAAGACTATTGTTGCAGTTTTTGCTTGTCTGCAGGCTATTGAAAATGGTTTTCAAACTGCAATCATGGCGCCTACCGAAATATTGGCCGCTCAACATTTACAAGGTTTTTCAAACTATTTAAAACCTCTAAACATTAATGTTGCTTTTTTAACAGGATCACAAAATAACACTCAAAGAACTGAGCAGCTTGAATGGATAAAATCCGGCAAAGCCCAAATTATAATTGGCACGCATGCTCTATTTCAGGAAAGTGTAGTGTTTAATAAACTCGGTTTGGTGGTTGTTGATGAGCAACATAAATTTGGCGTACATCAACGCCTTTCACTTGCACAAAAAGCACATAACACACCTCATCAACTAGTCATGACAGCCACCCCTATCCCACGATCTTTAACCATGAGTGCTTATGCCGATTTGGATACATCTGTTATCGATGAATTGCCTCCAGGCAGAAAACCCATTAAAACCATCGCCCTAGGAAATAATAGAAAAGATGAAGTAATTGAAAAAATCAAACAGGTTTGTAATAATAACCAAGTGTATTGGGTATGTACGCTCATTGAAGAGTCAGAAGCACTACGTGCTGAGTCAGCAATTAACACTCAACAATATTTACAAGAAGGCTTACCTAATTTATCTGTTGTGCTTATTCATGGAAAAATGAATAAGGATGAAAAATCTGATGTGATGGATAAATTCTCCAAAGGTGAAATTGATGTTTTGGTTGCAACAACGGTAATTGAAGTTGGCGTTAATGTGCCTAACGCCTCTGTTATGGTCATCGAAAACTCTGAAAGACTCGGCTTGGCACAACTCCACCAACTCAGAGGTAGGGTTGGTAGAGGTAGTGACGCTAGTATTTGCATCTTAATGTATCAAGCACCTTTAAGTGAAAATGCAACCCAAAGAATTGACATTCTTAGACAAAGTAGTGATGGTTTTATTATTGCACAAAAAGACTTAGAACTTCGTGGCCCTGGAGAAATACTAGGCACACAGCAAACTGGTATTGCCAATATGAAAATTGCTAATATTGTGCGCGATGGTTATTTAATGAATCAAGTTCGTTATTACTCTGAACAATTTTTAAAGCTTGATGAACAAAAACAACAATCACTTATTATGCGTTGGATTACCCAAGATCAAACTCAATACGCCAATACTTAGTCACTCCCTATTCACGTAAAATATCAATCTTATGATTAATACACAAGACTTAGTATGGCAAGATTTAAACCAAGATCTTGACGTGCCAGAAACAGTGCTAGTATGGCTCGATGATAGCCAATCACTCACTGCAAAACTAAAACAAAAATTTAACGACTTTTCTGTTAATGTGTTGTCACAAGTACAAGCAAACCCTCACGCCAATGAAAAAGATGTGCTCGATTTTGAAGCTCAATCAGTGGTGCGAGAAGTAGAGCTTTTAGGCAATGGTCAAGTTGTAGTATTTGCACGTTCAGTCATACCAATAACAAATGATACCAAAGACTTGTTAACAATAGGCTCAAAGCCCTTGGGTGAAGCGCTATTTAACGATCCATCCATTACACGTGGACAACTACAAATTACCCACACAGGTAGTACATGGGGAAGGCGCTCAACTTTTAACATTGGCTCGACCAAACTTTTAGTTAGTGAGTTTTTCTTAGAAAGTCTTTATGCGTGACAAGCTATTCGACAGCAAGACTGATTTAGTCGATTTTACTTTTGACAAACAAGTGGCCGACGTATTTGATGATATGGTTAAGCGCTCAGTGCCAGGCTATCAAAGCATGGTTGAAATGATTGGCTTGATGGTTAAAACCTACGGACAGGACGATACAAACTATTATGATCTTGGCGCATCGACGGGTGCAATTTCTCTGGCATTGGGAATCAACAATAATCATGATAACAATCGTATCATTGCTGTTGATAATTCGATTGATATGGTGACAAAATGCAGGAACAATCTTGACGGTAAAATAACAAACTTTGATGTTATATGTAGCGATATTAACGATATATCCTTTAAAAATGCATCAATTATTGTTTTAAATTTAACCTTACAATTCATCCCCATTGAACAAAGACAAAAGCTTATTAATAAAATTTACCAAGGATTAAACCCTAATGGTGCTTTGATTGTTTCAGAAAAAATTCATTTTGATAACAAACAAAAACAATCTGCCATGACAAAACTACACTTAGATTTTAAGCGTGCTAATGGTTATAGTGAATTAGAGATTGCCGCCAAACGACAGTTGATTGAAAATGTGCTGATCACTGATAGCAAAAAAACACACTTAGAAAGGTTTAAAACGGCTGGATTTGGCCAAAGCATTTGTCATTTTCAGTGTCTTAACTTTGCGTCATTCTTAGCGGTTAAATAATTGTAAAATAGCAGACACTATGCTTTTAATGATTGACAATTACGATTCATTTACCTATAACTTAGTGCAGTACTTTGGCGAGCTAGGTCAAGAGGTTGAAGTGCATAGAAATGACGAAATAAGCGTAACAGAAATTGAAAAACTTAACCCTGAATTTTTAGTGATTTCTCCTGGGCCATGCACACCAAATGAAGCGGGAATTTCAATTGAAGCAATACAACATTTTGCTGGGAAAATACCAATGCTTGGTGTTTGCTTAGGTTTCCAGGCGATGGTACAGGCCTATGGTGGAAAAATTGTTGGCGCTAAAAAAATCATGCATGGAAAAATCTCTCCTGTCTATCATACGGGCAAAGGGGTGTTTTCTGATTTAAAAAATCCTTTAAATGCTACGCGCTATCACTCTTTAGTTGCTGAACAATCCAGTTTGCCAGAGTGTTTTGAGATGACTGCCTGGACTAAAGATGATGATGGTGATATTGATGAAATTATGGGCATCAAACATAAAGAGCTTAACATTGAGGGCGTGCAGTTTCATCCTGAGTCCATCCTAACTGAACAAGGTCATGAGATGTTGGACAACTTTTTAAAACAATAAGAAATATAGAATTTTATGGAAATAATTGAGTTTTTACTAGCTGACGATCAATTACTAACTACGGGCACGTTAGTTGTGCTTATTGCTCTATTGATTGGAAATATCATTGCTGATAAATATAGAAAATATGAAATTGTTGATGCCAATGGCGCAATTAAACTGATGGATGAAAAAAATTTAATCATCTTAGATGTAAGAGAGGCCAAGGAAAGAAAAACTGGATTTATTGCAAACGATGTTCATATTCCCCTAGCGCAAGTTAAAAATAAATTAAGCACCTTGGATAAAAATAAAAAAGTGTTGGTTTATTGCCGTAGCGGCTCTCGGTCAGCGCATATTGCAGGGCTTTTAACGCGCAACGAATTTGAGCAAGTTTACAACCTAAAAGGCGGTATTCAAGCTTGGAATAAGGCAAACTTACCCATTAAAAAATAGGAAAGACTATGAAAAAAAATTTTATTTATTGTTCTGATGCCTGTCCTTTTTGTCAAAGAGCATATCAGCTTTTGGAAAGCAAAGGTATTCCCTACCAAAAAAAATATGTTAAAAATCAAAACGATTGGGATGAAGTCATGGAAAAAACAGGCAGAAGTACAGTGCCTCAAGTGTTTATCAATGGTACGCATATTGGTGGCTTTGATGATTTATCTGCCGCAGATCAATCGGGCAAGCTGGATGAAGTTCTTAATCAATAATGAGTAAAAACCTTAGTATTATTGGTGCTGGCGCTTGGGGAAGTGCATTATCTATCGCACTATCTGATAATTTTGACAAAATCTATCTGCACACACATACTAAAGAAGAGGTTAAGACACTCACACCTAGACATCATGCATTGGAAGTTAATTATCCCAATAATGTTGATTTGGTTTTTGATATAACTTTAATCAACCAATCCGAAAGTGTTTTAATCGCCGTTCCTAGTTATGGATTTGGCCCTACGTTAGAAACTATTAAACCCTATCTGACATCTACCCAAAATGTTGCCTGGGTAACCAAAGGGTTTGACACTAACAACCAATGTTTTTTACATGAAAGCTTTGAAAGAATTCTAAACAATCATTCCAGTTGTGCAATATCTGGCCCTAGTTTTGCCTTTGAAGTAGCCCTAAACAAGCCTACTGCTATGAGTGTAGCTTCAAAAGATAAAAACACTCGAGATTATTGGGCAAAAGCATTTCATACCAAAACCTTAAGAGCTTATACCAATGATGACATCATTGGCGTTGAGGTTGGTGGATCAGTTAAAAATATTCTTGCTATTGCCGCAGGAATTGCTGCAGGATTAGGGTTTGGCGCCAATACACAAGCAGCACTTATCACTAGAGGATTAGCTGAAATGATTAGGCTAGGAAAAAGCCTTGGTGCTCATGAGCGCACTTTTAATGGCTTGTCAGGTTTGGGTGACTTAGTACTTACCTGTTCAGATGACTTATCTAGAAACCGAAGATTCGGAAAAGAGCTGGCAGATAACCAAAGCATTGAGCAAGCACTTGATAACGTTGGTGCAACGGTTGAAGGCCTAAATACTTTAGAGATAGTATTGTCTATCGCTGAAGAAAATAAAATTGAAATGCCTATTTGCGAACAAGTACACCAAGTTACCCAGGGCAAAATATCACCTGCTCAAGCTGTCACCCAGCTAATGTCAAGAGAACAAATTAACGAATGATCATTGAGCTTCTGAGGCATGGCGAACCCGCAGGTGGTCGTTTGTACAGAGGCAATCAAGATGATGCATTAACCCGTAAAGGCTGGAATCAAATGCTAGATTCTACACAAAATAAAACATGGGATTTTATTGCCACATCCCCTCTTATTCGTTGTACTGATTTTGCTAAACATTTGTCCCGCACTCAACATACGCCCTATCAAATATTTAATGGGCTTGAAGAACTAGGGTTTGGTGACTGGCAAGGTAAAAGTGCTAAAGAAATTGGACAAAATAAAGTTAATAATTTTAAGTCTGATCCTATTAATCATCGTCCACCTAATGCTGAGTATTTATATGATTTTCAACATCGAGTTTTGTCTGTATTCAAAGAAATAATAAACAAAAATAACGATAATACAGCAATTCTAATTATTGCTCACGCTGGTGTTATTAGAGTTATCAAATCTCATTTACTTAACCTGCCAATTGAAAAAATGTTTACAATAGAAGTTATGTCTGGCTCTTGTGAACGGTTTGAATTTTAAAATAGCGCTTATATTTCTTTGTTTTTTAAACACCTCTTCAGTGCAGGCAAATGAGTTTTGGGGCCTGGAAGAATGGATGAATTCGGCAAAAACGCCTGATTTTGAAAAAATCAAAGACGTTAAAGAAAGGAAGAGAGCTTTTTTTGACTACCTACTGCCAGAAATTAATCGGAAAAATTCTAATATTGTTGAGCTTAGAAACGACATCAAGAATAACCGACTTAGTGAGGCAGAATTAAAATCACTTCATAAATATTACAGGCTTGATAAGGGTGCTACACAGGATGATTTACTAAATGCCATTGATATTGTACCTGCTTCATTAATATTAGCACAGGCTGCTTATGAATCAAGCTGGGGAAGATCGAGGTTTGCCAAGCATTATCATAATTTTTTTGGGCTTTGGTGCTTTAAAAAAGGCTGCGGTGTTGTACCACTCAAACGCAATAAGGGTGCGACACACGAAATAGTCAAATTCTCCTCATTGTCTAAAAGTATAGAGTATTACCTTCTTTCAATTAATCGTAATTCAGCTTATGATGTCCTTCGAAAAATTAGAAAGCATAAGCGAGATACTGAGCAACCAGTCACCGGTTTAGGATTATCAGAAGGGCTGGAAAATTATGCTGAAATTGGTTATGACTATGTTGAAACTGTACAAGACATTATTAAATACAACAAATTAGAGCGATACGATTATAAAATTTAGAAACAAAAAACCCGCATATAGCGGGTTTTTTGTCTGTAATTTTGTGAAAGATTAACGTTTTGAGTACTGTTCGCTCTTACGCGCTTTCTTATGGCCAACTTTCTTACGTTCTACAATTCTAGCATCACGTGTAACAAAGCCTGCTTTACGTAAATCAGCTCTAAGATCATTATCATAAGCCATTAATGCACGAGTAACGCCTAGTCTGATCGCTCCCGCTTGACCTGTATCACCGCCGCCTTTAACCATGATGTTAAAGTCAAATTTGTCTCTCATTTCAACTGTATCTAATGGCTGGTTAATAATCATTGAAGAAGTTTCACGACCAAAATATTCGCTCATTGGGCGTTTATTTACTGTGAATACCCCTTTGCCTTTAGTCATGTAAACACGAGCTACTGATGTTTTTCTTCTACCTGTTGCGTAAAATGTTTCTGCTTTTGCCATAATAAACCTTAAATATCTAAAACTTGTGGTTGTTGTGCAGTATGCGTATGCTCGCCACCTGCAAATACTTTCATTTTTCTAAACATATCTCTACCTAAAGGGCCTTTTGGCAACATGCCTTTAACTGCCTTATTGATAATTTCTTCAGGTTTTTTAGCTTGTAAATCTTTAAATGCGACTGATCTTAAATTACCCACGTAACCAGTATGATGGTGATACATCTTATCTTCAAATTTATTACCTGTTACCTTAACTTTTTCAGCGTTAACAATAACGATGTAGTCGCCTGTGTCAGTATGTGGCGTATACTCAGCCTTATGCTTGCCACGAAGACGAGATGCAACTTCTGTTGCTAAACGGCCTAATGTTTTGCCGTTGGCATCAACAAGCCACCAGTCTCTTTTTACTTCATGTGATTTAGCGCTAAATGTTTTCATAAGTATCAATTGATCTGCGTTCAGAATAATCGGACTATTATAATCACTTTTTATTTTAATTGTAAGATTATCACGTAATTTTAGTATTAAAAACTTAATCCTAAACACGACTGAATCAATGCCGGTTATGATACGCTCTAAATAACATGATTAATTCACACGCACATCTAGACTTTGACAATATGAATGCAATTGCTGAGAATGCGACAGCAATTGTACCTAGCATTGGCAAACAAAACTGGACTGACGTGCAAATGTACCCATATTTTTCACTTGGTATTCATCCTTGGTTAGTCGATATTCACACACAAAATGATTTAGATCATTTGGAATACTTAGTTAAGTGCAACAATCCCGTTGCTATCGGTGAATGCGGACTAGACTACACCAAAAATATTGACAAAGAAAAACAGGTAATTTTTTTCACTTCACAATTAGCATTAGCTGAAAAATACGGCCTTCCTGTTATTATTCATGCTGTTAAAGCTAGCGAAGATGTTATATTTTTATTAAAAAAATATCCTAAAGTCAAAGGCGAAATTCATGGATTCTCTGGTAGTGAAGAGCAAGCTAACACTTTAATAAAAATGGGTTTTTATTTAGGATTTGGCATGCAAGCGACCAATCAAAAGTCAACACGGTTAAGAGCAGTTATTAAAAACATACCGCTTGAATCGATACTCATTGAAACTGATGATCACACAAATCCAAACGACTTAACACTTGTTGCTAATGAAATTGCAAATATCAAACAAATGCCAGTAGCAGAAGTAGTACAGCAATGTGATAATAACGCAATTAATTTATTTAATTTAAAATAAAAGGGAAAGACGAAGATAAAAATGCCTGGAAGTTGTGCACGTACTGAAATATTATTAGGTCAACAAGGTTTGGCACGATTAGCTGAATCTCATGTACTCATTACTGGGCTTGGTGGTGTAGGTGGATCCTGCGCTGAAGCACTGTGTAGGGCCGGTGTTGGCACACTAACCTTGGTGGATTTTGACAAAGTAGAAAAAACTGATCTTAACCGGCAACTCATTGCTCTAAACTCAACACTAGGTCTGCCAAAGGTTGATGTATTGGCCGACAGATTGCATGACATCAACCCTGATACTATCATCAATAAACGTAATGAATTTATTGATCGAGGCAAGGCTGAGGCTATTGCTATTGAAGATGGGCTTGATTTTGTGGCTGATTGTATTGATGCCATTGCCTATAAAACCGTACTCATTGATAGCTGTAATAAATCTGGCAAGCCAATTATATCTAGCATGGGCGCAGGCGGACGACTTGACCCAACTAAAGTAAAAATATCACGCATGGATAAAACCGAGAATTGCGCCTTGGCACGTGAGATGCGCAAACAGCTTAGGCGTATTCATGCTTCACTCAAATTTCCTGTGGTGCATTCTACCGAAGTACAAATTAAGGCACTGCCTCACCAAGAAGTAACAGCCACTGATACCGCGCCGTCTGGTAGACCAAGGGCGGTAAATGGGGCAATATCCTATATGCCAAATATCTTTGGATTAATGATGGCCGGACACATCATTCAAACTCTATTAAAATCTTAACTGAGGAAGGCAAGGCCTTCCCCAAAAAACAAGGAGAAAAAATAAATGGTTAGTACCGAAACACCAATTTGTGACTTTAATGCGCCTGCGATTAACTTTGAACTAAAAGGTGTTGATGGAAAATTGCACACCTTAGAAAGTTGCCAAGGTGAAAACGGACTACTAGTGATGTTTATCTGCAACCATTGCCCGTACGTTAAAGCGATTATTGATCGCATTATTCGTGATACTAAAGAATTAAAAATATTAGGACTAAATTCTGTTGCTATTATGTCCAACAATCCAGAAGAGTACGAAGCTGACTCTTTTGAAAATATGCAGAAGATATCAGCAGAAATGAATTTTCCATTTCCTTATTTAATTGATGAAACCCAAGAAGTAGCAAAGGCCTATGGCGCCGTTTGTACACCGGACTTCTTTGGTTATAACGCTAATTTAAAATTACAATACCGTGGACGACTTGACGCTTCACGCAAAGAATCAGCGCCAGCGGATGTAAAACGCGACCTATTCGAGGCCATGACTCAAGTAGCCAAAACCGGACAAGGACCTTTAGAGCAAATTCCATCAATGGGCTGCTCAATTAAGTGGCTTTAAAAAGTTAAAACTTTATCAGAGTCTTTAATAATATTATGCAAATCATCAAGAGTTGACATTGGGCACATATCTGTAGAACCAGACTTTCTAATCTTTAAACATGTTCCACAAGCAAACACCTCACCACCGTTATTAACAAATTCTTGCATTTGCTCCGATACTTTAAATTTACCATTATCCAAAGTTTCGCTTTCAACCCCTTTTGCCAGTAAGAACGCTTTAACACTATCATTCTTTCCTAAAGAGAACACACCAAGTCTAAATGCGTTGAACACAGTTTCAGGATCGTTTGAATAAATAACCATTCCAAGCTTCATAACCACCTCCATTAATGTTACTTACATGTCTTAATTGTACTCCTAAATATATAATAAAAAACTAATATAGACTAATTAGCGTATAATTGCGGTCTTTGTCTGCGACTAAATAGTCATGTCTGAAAATAAACCACAAGCAAAATTTAGCGATTTAGGATTATCAAACTCTATCTTAAATGTATTGGATTCTATCGGCTACGAAACCCCTTCTCCTATTCAAGAACAGTGTATTACACACTTATTAAGTGGTAAAGATATTATTGGACAAGCACAAACAGGTACTGGAAAAACAGCTGCATTCGCCCTACCACTATTAGACAAAATTGATCTTAAAACTAACGCACCACAAATACTAATTCTAGCGCCAACACGTGAGTTGGCTATTCAAGTATCTGAAGCTGTGCAAACTTATGCCAGAGGCATGAAAGGTTTTCATGTATTGCCAATTTATGGCGGGCAATCTTACGATATTCAGCTAAGACCTCTCAAACGTGGTGTTCACGCTGTAGTGGGCACACCGGGCCGTGTGATGGATCATATAAAACGTGGCACTTTAAAACTTGATAAGCTTAAATCATTTGTACTAGATGAAGCAGATGAAATGCTGAAAATGGGATTTATTGATGATATTAAATGGGTTATGGAACGCATTCCAGAACAACGTCAAATCGCCCTATTCTCAGCAACTATGCCAAACGCCATTAAAAAAGTTGCTGAAAAATTCCTTAAAGATCCAAAAATTGTCAAAATTAAAGCCAAAACAGAAACGGCTACCACCATTACTCAAAAATATATGTTAGTTGATGGCAGGCAGAAATTAGACGCACTAACGCGCATTCTAGAAGTGACAACATTTGATGCAATGATTATTTTTGTTAGAACCAAGACGCTCACTGTTGAACTGGCAGAAAAACTATCTGCTCGTGGTTTTTCAGCAGATGCTATTAACGGCGATATCCAGCAAAACCAACGCGAACGCATCATTAATAACTTCAAAAAAGGCAAAATTGATATTCTGATCGCCACAGATGTTGCTGCGCGTGGCCTAGATGTAGAACGCATCTCTCATGTAATGAATTACGATATCCCTCAAGATGCCGAATCTTACGTTCATCGTATTGGTCGTACGGGTCGTGCAGGAAAATCAGGTGAGGCGATTTTATTTGTATCACACCGTGAAAGACGTATGCTGAAAACCATTGAACGCATCACTCGTCAAAGTATTGAACCTATCGAGTTGCCAAGTGCTAAGATCATTAATGAAAAACGTATTGCAACCTTCAAACAAAGAATTACCGAAACACTAAACAACCAAGATTTAACTATTTTTGAAAAGCTGATTAATGAGTATCAAGATGCCAATGAAGAAATTAGTCATTTAAAAATATCTGCAGCATTAGCACTCATTGCACAAGGCAATGAACCACTACTATTGTCTGAAAAAGAACCAAGTTTTGGCAAAGACCAAAAACCAAGCGAACAAAAAGCTATACCGGTAAAAGCTAGCTCTCTTAAAGGTCATCCACAAATTCCAATGCGCAGGTACAGAATCGAAGTAGGTAACAACAACCATATTAAACCAGGCAATATTTTAGGCGCTGTTGCAAATGAGGCTGATATGGATAGTGAATATATTGGCGCTATCCAAATTTTTGATAATTTTTCAACCATTGATCTGCCAGATGAAATGCCAGATGAGGTATTTAAACTTCTACAAAAAACAGTAGTTAATGGCAATCGACTCAATATTGCTGAACTAACAGAAAAAAACAACAAAGCAACGGTTGGTGGAAAAAAGAGAAAACGCAACTTTGGCAGAGGAAAATTCTCCAGGGGTGGTTGCAACGATAGACGTAGTGGTAAAAGATCTAGCAATAATGGCAACAGAAACAACGGACGGGGTAAAAAACCTAAATTTAGTCGCACTTAACTATATGTAGTGCGACTTATGCTAGTTGTGTTAGTCGCACTTAAGCCTATATAGTGCAACTTTTATTAATTATGTTAGTCGTGTGAAAAACCACTAAAAAATCTATAAAAAATATTAGTGTAAATTCTTTACACAATCATTTTAACTGGCGTTAAAATGGCAAACGCTGGTAAAGAATACAGCTGCTATTTATATTAATGTTGTGCGATTATATCAACCTTCTCTAAGTTATAAAAGTGGTCTATTTTTTCGGTAATTTTTTAAACTT
>CAZOAA010000030.1:0-17463 GCA_964577715.1 uncultured Candidatus Thioglobus sp.
GCAACACGCGCAAAAGCAGGCGATTTTATGAGCTTATGTAAAAGTCCTGAGCTTGCTTGTGAAGTAACCATGCAGCCACTTGATAGGTTTGATCTTGATGCGGCAATTTTGTTTTCTGATATTCTTACCATTCCAGACGCAATGGGACTGGGCTTGTATTTTAGTGAAGGCGAAGGGCCAAAATTTGAGCGTCCTATTAAAACTTTGGCGGATATTGAAGCAATTCCATCAGAAGTTAATAGTGAGCTAACTTATGTATTTGACGCAGTTTCTACCATTAAGTCTGCACTAAAAACACGCGCCCCACTGATTGGTTTTAGTGGCAGCCCATGGACTTTGGCAACTTATATGATCGAAGGCGGTAGCAGTAAGACTTTTGCTAAAACTAAGAAGATGCTGTTTAATGATCCAAAAATGCTGCATTTATTATTAGATAAATTAGCCAACAGCGTGATTGCTTATTTAGACCATCAGGTACTAAGTGGTGCAGACAGTTTGATGGTTTTTGACACTTGGGGCGGCGTACTTTCTAAAGAAAATTATTTGAATTTTTCACTGAGCTACATGCAAAAGATTGTGAAAGGTATAAAAGCAAATCACCCAGAAATACCGGTGACATTGTTTAGTAAAAATGGCGGTAAGCACTTAAGCGAAATTGCAAATACTGGCTGTGATGGCGTAGGCATTGATTGGACGGTAGAGTTGGGTGAAGTGGAAGCACAAATTGGCAGCAAAGTTGCCATTCAAGGAAATCTTGATCCTGCAGTTATGTACGCCACACCTGAGGTTGTAAGAGCAGAAGTGAAAAAAGTGCTCAGTCAGTTTAAAGGCGATACTGGTCATATCTTTAATTTGGGTCACGGCATTACGCCTGATGTTGATCCAGAAAACATGACAGTATTAGTAGATGCAGTGCATGAATTTAGTGACAAATAATTAACATGTCTCGATTATCAACAGTTTTTTCAAACTTACCTGAATCGCATAAAGCGTTTATTCCATTTATCACCGCTGGCGATAGTGGGCTAGATAACACCTTTGAGCTAATGCAAACTTTGGTAAAAAATGGCGCTGATGTGATTGAGCTGGGTGTACCATTTTCAGACCCTATGGCTGATGGACCAATGATTGCAAAATCGCATGAGCGCGCTGTTGCTGATGGTGTTAGTCTTCATGATGTGCTGGATCTGGTAAAAAAATTCAGAAAAACTAACGATACAACAGCTGTTGTATTAATGGGGTATTTAAATCCAATTGAAGTCTTTGGTTATCAAGAGTTTGCGCTTGAGGCGAGCGCAAGTGGTGTTGATGGTGTATTAGTGGTTGATATGCCGCCAGAAGAGGCGCACGATTTAAAGCAAAAACTAGATGCAAATAATATTGATTTTATTTTTCTAGTAGCGCCAACCACAACAGATAATCGCATTGAATTTTTATCAACCGTTGCTTCTGGATTTGTATATTTTGTATCCCTTAAAGGGGTGACAGGTGCGGGACATTTAGATATTAATTCAGTCAATCACAATCTATCACGCATTAGAAAACACATTAATTTACCAGTCGGTGTTGGCTTTGGTATTAAAGATGCCACTACTGCAAAATTAGTTTCTGAGAATGCCGATGCAGTCATTGTGGGTTCGTCTTTAGTGTCATTTATTGAACAATATGCCCTTGATAGGGATAAAATGTTAGCAAGTGTCGGCGAATTATCAGCTGAGATATCGGGAGCCATAAAATAAAGGATTTGTTATGAGTTGGATTGAAAAAATACTACCCTCAATTACCAGTGGTGCTAAAAAGAATATTCCAGAAGGCTTGTGGAGTAAGTGCCCTAAGTGCTCATCTACACTATATGAAGAAGAATTAAAGAAGCTTGTGTATGTATGTCCAAATTGTGATCATCATATGAGAATCTCAGCTAGAGTTAGGCTTGAGAGTTTTTTAGATGCTGATGGACAGGAAGAAATCGCCCCTAATATTGTAGCGGTTGATCCATTGAAGTTTAAAGATCAAAAAAAATATAAAGACCGTTATTCTCAAGCACAAAAAAATACCAATGAAAAAGATGCTTTGATTGTAATGAAAGGCTCGCTTAACGGCATGAAAGTTGTTGTTGCCGCATTTGATTTTAAGTTTATGGGCGGCTCAATGGGTTCTGTTGTGGGCGAAAAATTTGTTCGTGCAGCACAACAGAGTATGGCGAGCAATGTGCCGTTGATTTGTTTTTCGGCATCAGGTGGTGCGCGTATGCAAGAAGGTTTGTTTTCTCTTATGCAAATGTCTAAAACATCACTGGCTTTAAAACTATTGTCCGATAAAAAAGTGCCTTTTATTTCAGTTTTAACCGACCCAACCATGGGCGGTGTTTCTGCTAGTTTTGCCATGTTGGGAGATATTCATATCGCTGAACCAAATGCGTTGATTGGGTTTGCGGGTCCACGAGTGGTCGAGCAAACAGTTCGTGAGAAGCTACCAGAAGGTTTTCAGCGTAGTGAATTTCTACTTGAAAAAGGCGCAATAGATATGATTGTACATCGATCAGAATTACGCAATAAAATACATCAATTGCTCAGTGCTTTGATGCACAATGGCTAGATATAGAATTTTTTATAAGCTTAATCACGCTAATGGTGCGTTGGTTGATGAATCGCTTGACATTCCTTTTGAATTTGAAATTGGCGATGGTCAGTTAGATCCTTGCTTAGAATCTTGCGTTGAAGAAGCTAAGGTTGGAAAATTACAAACTTTTTTGTTAAGTTATGATGAGGCGTTTGGTCCAATTCACGATGCAGCTATTCAAGTAATGAATAGGGCAGAGTTTCCAAAAGATATGACTATTGAGCTAGACAGCGCAGTTGAGTTTGAAACACCAACAGGTGATCCATATGTTGGCTGTATTGACAAAATTGATGGCGATGCTATTACTGTAAATTTCAACCACCCATTGGCAGGCGCTAATGTTTCATTTCAAGTTGAGATACTTGAAAAAATCAAGTGAAAGTTTTACTGGCCAATCCACGCGGATTTTGTGCAGGAGTTGATCGTGCAATTGAAATGGTAGAGCGCGCATTAGAGATTCACGGCTCCCCTATTTATGTGCGTCATGAGGTTGTGCATAATAAGTTTGTTGTTAATGATTTAAAATCTAAAGGTGCTATTTTTGTTGAAGAAATTGATGAAGTGCCTCATGGAAAAGTAGTTATTTTTAGTGCCCATGGCGTTTCTCAAGCGGTACGCAAACAGGCCAAAGATATTGATGCTATTATTTATGATGCTACGTGCCCTCTAGTGACTAAAGTGCATAAAGAAGTGTCTAGAAAACAAAAACAGAATCATAAAGTGATTCTTATCGGTCACGAGGGCCACCCTGAGGTAGAAGGCACGTTGGGACAATCAAGTAATCAACAAACAGTTGAATTAGTGGAAACAATGAGCGATGTTGATGCTTTGGATATTTCACAGAATGATATTTCATACACAACACAAACCACCTTATCGGTTGATGATACGCAGCAAATTGTTAATGCTTTAAAGGTAAAATTTCCTAGAATTCAAGCACCTAAGAAAGACGATATTTGTTATGCCACACAAAATCGCCAAGACGCGGTAAAAGCTTTAGTTGAATCCTGTGATGTATTATTGGTGCTAGGTTCTAGTAATTCATCTAATTCAAATAGATTGACAGAAATAGCTAAAAAGATGGGCAAACCTGCCCATCTGATTGATGGCGTTGATGAGGTTGATTCAAGCTGGATTGATGATGTTGGAATTGTAGGCGTAACGGCTGGAGCCTCAGCACCGGAAGTATTAGTGCAAGAAGTGATTAATTATTTATACGACAAAGGTGCTACTGAAGTCGTTGAAGTAAGTGGTGTAAAAGAGGATGTACATTTTCCCGTTCCCAAAAAATTAAGATAATTAGAAGTTTATAATTAGGAGAAATTTAATATGTCAAAAACAGCATTAATTTGTGGATCATATGCTTTTGATTCAATCATGGTTTTTCATGATCAGTTCAAAAACCATATTTTGCCTGATAAGGTTCATATGCTTAATGTTTCGTTCTTAGTGCCAACCATGCGTAAAGAATTTGGCGGTTGTGCAGGAAATATTGCCTATAGTTTGCACTTATTAGGTGCAAACGCAATACCGATGGCAACTGTTGGTGAGGACTTTGCACCGTATATGGGTTGGATGGAGTCCCATCACATGAATACCACCCATATAAAAGTAGTTGAAGGTAGTTATACTGGTCAGGCGTTCATCACCACAGATATGGATGATAATCAGATTACTGCTTTTCATCCAGGCGCCATGGGAGAATCGCATCAGAATAAAGTTTCTGATGTGAGTAGTGCTGATATTGGCATTGTTTCCCCTGATGGGCGTGACGGTATGATTGAGCATGCACAGCAGTTTACACAAGCCGGTATTCCTTTTATTTTTGATCCAGGTCAGGGGATGCCGATGTTTTCAGGGGAAGAGTTAGTTGTTTTTGTAGAGCAGGCAACTTATGTGGCCGTGAATGATTATGAGTCGCAAATGTTACAAGATAAAACCGGGCTAAGTTTAGAAAGTATTGCTTCCAAAGTTGATGCACTGATCATCACCAAAGGCGGTGAAGGCAGTGAAGTTCATGCTAATGGCGAAGTGCTTAATATTGCACCTGCAAAAGCAGACTCTACTCAAGATCCAACCGGTTGTGGCGATGCTTATCGTGCAGGGCTACTATATGGATTAATGAATGATATGGATTGGAAAACAACTGCCCAATTAGCAGGACTACTAGGTGCGATTAAAATTGCGCATTTAGGCACTCAGAATCATCAGTTTGACTTACCTCAAATTGAACGGTTGTATCAACAAAACTATGGCGAGTCTTTGTTTTAGCTTGTCTTAAAAAATGAAACAATACTGCATAATAAAAGCACTATAATTTACTTAGGGAGCGTAAATATATGGAACCATTAGAACGACTGTTTAAATTAAGAGAGGCATTATTTGAATATGAGCTAGAGCTAGGAATTAGTGATTATTCTGAAATTGAACGTTCTGTCTTAGAATTTATTGTTGAGCAAAAACAAACCACTATTTCTAAAATTTTAAAACATTCCTATTTTGCTAAATACTCGTTATCAACGCTCAATCGAGTTGTTGCCAAGTTGCTTTCTAATGGCATTATTAAACAGCAACAATCTGAGCAGGACAAACGAGTAATGTATTTATCTTTTTGTCTTGAAAATTAAAATCATAAATAATACAAAAACTACCTTACTAGACTACATGTAGGTTTTTTTTGTATAATGAAGAGGTTGCTAAATTAAAAAAAAGGACGAAATATGAAAGCTTTAGAGAAATTATTCGAACTTAGAAAATCATTAGATAATTATGAGCGTGAACTGGGCTTTGATAAGCTATCAGAGGTAGAAAAAGCAGTATTGGAGTTTGTTATACATACTAAAGACGCCAATATTACAGCCATTAGAAAAAACCAGTATTTTTTAAAGTATTCACTATCAACTATTAAAAGAGCGGTAGGCACCTTGCTTTCTGAAAAAATCATTAGTGCTAATCAATCAAGTGTTGACAGACGTTCAATGATACTGACGTACAATAAGTAGCGACTTGTTTATTGCGCAGTCATATTTTAAAGCTTAATTCAATCTGGCGCTGGCTGAGAGATGATGCAGTTTATTCAGCATAATTTATTTGCATTTTCAGCTGTTTTTATTGCTAGAATGCTTATCGTCCCATTTGACTATACAGATTTATCTATCGGTAATTATTTATGGTTGCCTATTGGTGCAACTATATTGTCATATTTGTTGTTTGGGTTTAAAACATTTTTTGGTGTTTTTCTTGGGTTCGCACTGGCGACAATTATTTTAAAAGGTTCATTTGATGCAGTTTCAATTTACAGTTGGATGGGGAGACTGGTTACAAGTCTATCGCCTATTTTGGCCATTATAGCCATGCGGTCTTTTCATTTATCGGACTTCTTTGACTCTGGCAAGGTTAACTTTGCACATGTTATTTTTTTAGTGATTCTGTCTTCATTGATTAGCACGCTTGCCAAGTTCTTTATCTACCCAATCAATGAGGCAGCTATTAGTAATCCTGTTACCTTTATTCAATCTTATTTGCTAGGAGATATTATTGGCGGCGTTGTATTTATATATGTATTTATTAAAGTTTTTGCGCCACTATTGGCAAAAGATAAGTTAATTTAGCTTTTTTAGCAAATTTTCAACCAGCTCAATGCGTTCAATATCTTCAGGCATTTTTTGCTTGAATATTAATTGGTTTTTCCCTTTTAATTGGTAGTTTTTAGGTTGTTTTTGTACTAAATTGATGATTTTTATTGGTTCAATGGTGGTTTTATCGGCAAAAGCAAGGTGAGCCTTGTCATCATAGATGGAAATTTTATTAATTCCGATTTTTTCCGAAAAAAGTTTGAGTCGTGTGGCGGCAAATAAGTTTTTGGTAGAATCTGGCAATAGGCCAAAACGATCAATCATCTCGATTTGCAAATCTTTTAATTCATTATTATTCTTCGCGTTGGCAATACGCTTGTACAAGACTAGACGTTCGTGTACATCACCAAGATACGTATCAGGAATAATACATCCAAGGCCTGTGTCTATTTCAATTTCATGGTTGATTGGATCATTAAGATTGATTTTTTTCCCCTGACGCATGGCATCGACAGTGCGTTTGAGTAAGTCATGATAAAGATTAAAGCCAATTTCACTAATTTTGCCTGATTGATTATCACCGAGCAAATCACCTGCGCCACGAATCTCTAAGTCGTGATTGGCCAGCATAAAGCCTGCCCCCAACTCTTCTAAGGATTCAATCGCATCTAGGCGTTTTTTGGCATTATCGCTGAGTGATTGATGCGACTTTATGACCAAGTAAGCATATGCTCTATGATGTGATCGACCTACACGCCCACGTAATTGGTGTAGTTGTGCTAGGCCAAAATTTTGCGCGTTGTTGATAATAATGGTGTTAGCATTCGGAATATCAATACCAGTTTCAATAATAGTAGTACATACCAATATTTGAAAACGACCATGGTAGAAGTCACTCATGATGTTTTCTAATTCACGCGTTGGCATTTGCCCATGGGCAATGCGTACTTTTGTATTTGGCACTAAAGACTTGAGATTCTCCGCCATATTGTCGATGGAATCAATGTCATTGTGTAAAACGAATATTTGCCCGCCACGATGCAACTCTCGAGAGCAAGCCTCTTTAATGGTATCGTCATTCCATTCGTTTACAAAAGTTTGAATCGCACTACGTCCTTGTGGCGGGGTGGCGATAACCGAGAGCTCTCTGAGTGAGCCAAGTGCCATATTGAGCGTGCGCGGAATCGGTGTGGCCGTCATGGTGAGAATATCGCTTTGACCTCTGAGTTTTTTTAGCGCTTCTTTTTGTTTAACACCAAATCGATGTTCCTCATCAATAATGACCAGCCCTAGGTTTTTATATTTAATACCGCCTTGGATAAGCTTATGCGTGCCAATGATAATATCGATTTTTCCATCAAGCAATTGTTGTTTAATCTGCGTTTGTTCTTTAGTACTTTGGAATCGTGAAAGGGCTTTGATCTGTATTGGATAATTAGAAAATCGACCTATAAAAGATTGGTGGTGTTGATTGGCTAGTAATGTGGTTGGCACTAAAATAGCCACTTGTTTTCCTGATTCAACAGCTAAAAACGCAGCACGCATGGCGATTTCAGTTTTACCAAAGCCCACGTCGCCACACACCAGACGATCCATCGGTCGTGGTGATTGCATGTCGGCTAAAACTTCGCCCATGGTTTTAAGTTGATCGGGCGTTTCTTCAAAAGGAAAACTCGATACAAAAGAGCTGTAAGCGTCGTTTGGCTCTGGGAAAGCAAAGCCTGTTTGTGATTGTCGTTTGGCATATATTTCTAGGAGCTCAGCAGCAATATCATGCAAAGCCTCGTGTGCTTTTTGTTTGGCTTTAGTCCACTGATTGGTGCCTAGTTTATGTAGTGGTGCAACATCAGGCGATGCACCTGAATAACGCGAAATTAAATTTAGCGATGTCATTGGCACCATGAGTTTGGAGCCGTTGGCATATTCTAGCATTAAGAAATCTTGCGATAGATCGTCAAAAGTTTGTGTTTTTAAGCCTAAGTAACGGCCCACACCATAGCTTTCATGCACAATTGGATCTCCAATTTGGATTTCAACCAAGCTTTTGATGGCTTCGTCAAAATCTTTGTGTTTAGCGCGTCGGCGTCTTTGCTGCTTCACCACATCAGCGCCGAACAAATTGAGCTCAGTAATAATGGCAATATTGTGCGTTAATAGACCTTCGCTTAGGTTGGCACTAGTGATACATAGCGTCTGTTCGTTATGAATAAAATCTTGCCAATGGTTGATTGGTTTTGGTTTTTGATCGTGATTAATTAATAGGTCGCTCAAAATACTTTGCCGACCTTCTGATTCGCAAACAATGAGTATTTTTCCACTGAATTTTTTCTTAAAACTTAAGAATTTATTGAGTGGATTTTTGTTTTGGGCGTCGATATTTAAAGGTGGCAATAATCGACTGGGAAAATTTAAAATATTTTGCCTTTCTTCAATTTTTGAAGTACCAATGACCAGCTGTTGGTGTTTTTTTAGATGGCTAAATAAACGCTCTTTGCTTAAAAATACTTGATCTATTGGTAGGGGTGGGCGATCAAGGTTGTTTTTGGCTTGTTGATGTCGTTCGCTGATTTGCTCAAAAGTGACATCAACAAGGTCGCTAAACCCTTGGTGTGCCGCCACAATTGTATTGTCCGGCAAGTAGTCAAACAAGGTATTGGTATTGGTGAAAAATAGTGACAAGTAAAACTCAATGCCATTTGGCAAACGAGATTCGCTAACTTCAGTGTAAATAAAGCTATCTGTGTTATTGAAATGCTTTAGGTAATTTTCTCTAAAGCGTTGAATGCTATTTTGATCAGTGGCAAATTCTCTAGCCGGTAATAGACTAATTTGTTTGGTTGTTTCAATAGAACGCTGAGTTGAGGTGTCAAAGGTGCGAATAGATTCAATTTCTTGATCAAATAAATCAAGTCGATAGGGTGATTTTGCTCCCATTGGATAAAGATCAATTAGCGAGCCTTTAATACTAAATTCACCATGTTCCATAACGGTGTTCACACGATTGTAACCAATTTTAAGTAGTTGTTCAGTGAAAGCCTCTCTATCGAGATCATCGCCTGTTTTTAGATTAAAGCTGTATTGCTTGCTAAACTCGACCGGACACAGTCTTTGAGACAGGGATTCTAGTGTAGTAACAACAATGCCTTTTTTTAGGTTTGGTAATTTGGTTAGTGCATAGAGCCGACTTGAAGTGATATCGGGGTGTGGTGAAAAATGATCAAAAGCCAACACTTCCCAGTTATCAAATTTTAAGATATCTAGATCATCATTATAAAAATTAAGTGATTTAACCAAGTGGTCAAAATGCACAATATCATTGGCAATCACTAAAATAATTTGATTTTGCGCCTGAGCAAACTCAATCAGTGCGAGTGCTTGTGCACTACCGTAGAGTGATCCCCAATAGAATTTTTGTCCAGATTTAAATGGAACGCAGTCTTGCAAATAAAGCTGTGGCATTGCTAATTTTCTAAGATGTCTATGCCTTCATTTTCTAGCATTGTAACCAATTGAATGAGTGGTAAGCCAATGAGTGTATTGGGATCAACGCCTTCTAATTGCTCAAAAAGACTAATGCCCAGTGATTCAGATTTAAAGCTACCTGCGCAATCATAAGGTTGTTCTTTTTTCAGGTAATTGTTAATTTGTGTGTAGGTTAAGGTTTTAAAAACTACTTTGAATGTTTCAACAATTGTCTGTATATTGTTGGTATTTGTATTTAAAAGAGTCAAACTTGTTAAAAATGTTACTGTATTGCCAGAACTTTGTTGAAGTTGTTTGACGGCATTTTTATGGGTATGTGGTTTGGTTAGTATCTTATCATCGATTTGTGCACCACTACCCAATGTAGCCACTTGATCTGAAGCGATGATAAGCCCGCTATGATTTTTAGCAACTGCACGGGCTTTTTCCTGACTTAAGCGATAGACTAATTGCTCAGGCGTCTCTCTCTCTTTTCTTGATTCATCAATATCAGGCGATACTACATCAAAATCTATGCCAAGTTTATTAAGCACTTCTTTTCTAAACTTTGATGAGGACGCAAGAATTAATGACACGATTAGTAAAGGTGTTTGTAAAATAGAAATCATTTTACGTTATTTAAGGCTTTTTCATGCGCTTATCAATTATTGTGGCAATGGACGATAACCAACTCATTGGTAAAGACAATGCTTTGCCTTGGCATTTGCCAGCAGATTTGGGCTATTTTAAGAAAACCACCACAGGAAAGACAGTACTAATGGGGCGCAAAACTTATGAATCCATTGGTCGTCCACTACCAAACCGACGTAATGTGATTGTGAGTCGAAATACTGATTTCCAAGCCAGTGGCTGTGAGGTAGTTAGCAGTATTGATGCTGCGCTTGAATTGGCTAAAGATGATAACGAGGTAATGGTGATGGGTGGCGCCTCTTTTTATGAGCAAATGTTACCCAGTGCCGATAGGTTATACATTACTCAAATTGAAGGTGAGTATGAAGGTGATGCGTATTTTCCGGCATTGGATCGCGGTGAATTTGTAGAGACCTTTAGAGAGTCACATATACCTGATGATAAGAATCCATACACTTATCATTTCACCATTTTAGATAGAAAATAACCATGATTAAACTCAGCGTAATATTATTATCAGCATTATTACTCTCAAGCTGTGTATTGACTAAGGTCGTGACTGTACCAATGCGAGTGGGTGGAGCCATTATTTCAGTAGTACCAGGCGTGGGAGATGGTATTGATGAAGCTATAGATGAAACAGCCGATGTGATTGACGCTATTCCTATTTGATATTTATTACAAGGTTGAGCATTAAAAGGCCTGTCTTTCAAAGCCTTTTTGGTTTATTTATTTGCCACTTTGCTGTAAGACACGCTTAAAATCTTTTGGCATAACTTTAATGAAATGATGTAGTTCATCATTCCAGTTGTCAACAATGCGTTGTGCAACTGATGAACCAGTTAACTGAGCATGGTTTGAAACGTATTGATAAAGCTCTTTTTGTGCCTCATCATCCATCGGGTCAAGATCAATCATCACCGGATTAACCATCGCTTCAAACGTGTTATTTGGATTGTAAACATAGGCAATACCACCACTCATGCCAGCGCCAAAGTTACGACCAACCTCACCTAAGATGATAGCACGACCACCCGTCATATATTCACAACCATGATCGCCCACACCTTCAACGACTGCAACTACACCTGAGTTACGCACACAGAAACGCTCGGCTACACGACCCGATAGGTACATTTCACCACCTGTTGAGCCGTAACCACATACATTACCAGCAATGATTTCTTCTTCAGAATTAAAAGTAGAATCTTTAGGTGGATAGACAATAATCTTGCCACCAGATAATCCTTTACCTACATAATCATTAGCATCACCTTCCACTTCAAGTGTCACACCTTTTGCAGTAAATGCACCAAGTGATTGTCCTGCAGAACCATTAAACTTAATTTTGATTGTATCGTCATCAAGGTTGTTTCCACCACGTGTTTTGACGATATGCGATGAGAACATTGCACCTACAGCACGATCAACATTAGTGATTTTTTCCTCAATACTAATTGCATCTCCACTGGTAATTGCATCCTTTGCTTTTTCAATTAATATGTTGTCTAATTGTAGTTCTAATTGATGGTCTTGTGAAATACTTTGGTAAGTGCCAGTGTCTTTATTTGGTTTGTCTGCCAGTGTTAATAGTGCATCTAAGTTGATTGAATCTTGCTTCCAATGCTTGATAGCTTGATCCATTTCTAACATGTCAACACGGCCAATCATTTCATTAACGGTTTTAAAGCCAAGATCCGCCATAATTAAGCGTAATTCTTCAGCCACCATAAATAAGTAATTCACTACGTGTTCTGGTTTGCCCGTAAACTTTTTGCGTAGCTCTTTGTCTTGAGTAGCAATGCCGACCGGACAAGTATTTAAGTGACACTTGCGCATCATGATACAACCCATGGTAATGAGTGGCGCAGTAGAAAAGCCAAACTCTTCAGCGCCAAGCAATATGCCGATTGCTACATCTCGCCCCGTTTTGAGCTGACCATCTGTTTGGATTACGACACGTGAACGTAAATCATTCATGACTAGCGTTTGGTGTGTTTCTGCTAGACCTAGCTCCCACGGCAAACCAGCATGTTTGATAGAGGTTAGTGGTGATGCACCTGTGCCCCCATCATGACCCGCAATAACAATGTGATCTGATTTGGCTTTAGTTACACCAGCAGCAATTGTGCCAACGCCTACCTCTGCAACTAATTTCACACTGATGCGCGCCTCAGGGTTTGATCGTTTAAGATCAAAAATAAGTTGTGATAAGTCTTCAATAGAATAAATATCGTGGTGTGGTGGCGGGGAAATTAGACCAACGCCCGGTGTTGAGTGACGAATTTTGGCAATACCTTCATCAACTTTGGTACCTGGCAATTCACCGCCCTCACCAGGCTTGGCACCTTGTGATACTTTAATTTGAATTTCGTCAGCATTATTGAGGTAATCAATCGTTACACCAAAACGACCAGAGGCGACCTGTTTAATAGCGCTTCGACGTGAATCGCCATTAGCGTCTGGCGTCCAACGCTTGGCATCTTCACCACCCTCACCAGTGTTAGACTTTCCACCTAAACGGTTCATAGCAATAGCTAAAGACTCGTGTGATTCAGCAGAAATAGAGCCAAAACTCATCGCACCTGTGGCGAAACGCTTAACAATTTCTTTTGTGCTTTCAACCTCATCAAGACTAATTGAATTTCCTGACTTGAATGACATTAGGCCGCGCAGCGTACAATTGCGCGTGCCTTCTTCGTTGGCGTGTTTAGCAAATGCCCAATAGGCGCTTTGGTCATTGTTACGAGCGGCTAATTGCAAATTGGCGATGGTTTGTGGGTCCCACATGTGTTTTTCCCCACCACTGCGCCAATGGTAGTGCCCAAGGTTGTCTAAATTATTGGTTTTATAAGCACTATGGTGACGCTTTTCGACTTCAGATTGTAAGACGTCAAAGCCCACGCCTTTAATACGAGAGGCAGTTTCAAAGAAACACTTGTTCATTACCTCTGGGGCTAAGCCAACCGCTTCAAAAATTTGCGCACCTTTGTAAGACTCTAGCGTAGAGATGCCCATTTTTGCCATTACTTTGAGCATGCCTTTGCCAACACCTTTTCGGTAGGCTGTAATAATTGCATCATCGCTTTCGATATCAATCATTTCATCATGGCGTGCTTGCCATAAAGCCTCAAAGGCTAAGTAAGGGTTAATGGCATCTGCACCATAACCGCTTAATAAGCAAAAATGATGTACTTCACGAGCCTCACCTGTTTCGACAATAATGCCAACCTGTGTACGCTCATGGCTGGCAACTAAATAACGATGTAGTGCTGATGAAGCAAGTAGTGTACTGATAGCAGTACGGTTTTCACCAATATTTCTATCAGATAAAATAACTAAAGAATGCCCGTCTTTAATCGCTTGTGATCCTTGTTGGCAAATATCATCTAATAATTGAGATACTTTTTTGCCTTCATTAATATCATAAGTAATATCAATGGTTTTTGAAGTCCAACCACGGTGATTACAATGGCGAAGTGCTGCTGTTTCTTCATTGGTCAAAATTGGATGATCAATTACCAAACGATGTGCATTTTCTGCCTTGTTGTTTAAAAGGTTACCTTCAGGGCCAATAGAACAGCGCAAAGACATTATCACCTCTTCACGGATTGAGTCAATGGCTGGGTTGGTTACCTGTGCAAACAGTTGTTTGAAATAGTCATAAATAATACGCGATTGATCAGACAAACACGCTAGGGCTGAATCATTGCCCATTGAGCCTACTGGGTCGCGTAATTCGCCAACTAATGGCAAAAGCATAAATTGTAAGGTTTCTGTACTATAACCAAATGCCTTTAATCGGTGAATTAATGACTCCGGGTGAAAGCCATGTGCCTCTTGTTCGCAACCGAGTTCTGATAGGTGAATCTGCTGGTCATTCAGCCAATCTTTATAAGGGTTTTTTGATGAAAATTCGGTTTTAATTTCCTCGTCATCAATCAACTCACCTTTGTCAAAGTCAACCAAGAACATTTTTCCTGGGCGTAATCTACCTTTGGTTTTAACGTTGTTGGTTTCAATATCAACCACGCCAACCTCACTCGCCATAATCACTCGATCATCATGCGTAAGATAAAAACGTGAAGGACGCAAACCGTTGCGATCGAGCACAGCGCCAATATAACGACCATCGGTAAAAGCAATAGAGGCAGGACCATCCCAAGGCTCCATAACATTTGAGAAATATTCATAGAATGCCTTTTTCTCATCACTCATGTTGTTGTCATTTTGCCAGGCTTCAGGCACCATCATTAGTACCGCCTCTTGCAAAGTGCGGCCATTCATCATTAAGAACTCTAAAACATTATCAAAACTACCTGAGTCAGATACTTCAGTTTCAATAACTGGCAATGTTTTGTTTAGATTGTCTTTAAATAAATTACTCTCTAATGTGCCTTCCCTAGCACGCATCCAATTGTAATTACCTTGGCGAGTATTGATTTCACCGTTGTGCGACATATAACGACAAGGTTGAGCTCGATCCCAAGACGGGAATGTATTGGTAGAAAAACGAGAATGCACCATTGCTAGGTAAGTTTCATATTCTAGGTTTGACAAATCAGAATAAAAATCGAGCACTTGAGAGCCCATTAACATGCCCTTGTAAATAATAACGGTTGTGGACAAGCTACAAACATAGAATAACAACGCTTGAGATAGTGAATCATCCGTTCGAATAGCGTTTGACGCATGCTTTCTAATAATAAATAAGGCGCGTTCAAATGTAGCGTTATCAACGCCATCAGCACTTTTGATAATCAATTGTTTAATGATGGGTTGTGATTCTCTAGCAGTGTGCCCTACATCGGCTTTATCTGCATCAATTGGCACATCACGCCAACCGACCAATGTTTGCCCTTCATCTTTAACGGACTTTTCTAATGCCTTAATACAATGCGCTCTTTCATTGTCGTCTTGCGGTAAGAAAACATTTCCTATACCATAGCTACCTGGCTTAACATCGATACCAAAACCTTTTTTGATTTCTTTGGTAAAAAATGCATGAGGAATATCAGTTAGAATGCCTGCACCATCACCCGTATTAGACTCACAACCACAACCACCGCGATGATCCATACGAGAAAGCATTTCTAGTGCATCTGAGGTAATTTGATGTGAAGGTTTGCCCTTAATATGCGCAATAAAACCAACACCACAGTTCTCCTTCTCATTGTTTGGATGGTAAAGACCGTTTGGTTTAGGTAGGTGTAATAACTGTTCTCTCATGTCGGCGTTACTTGATAATAAAATTCGCAAAAAATCCACTAATTATAACGTAAAACATCATGTGACTGAGCCTCAAATACGTGACGTTAGTAGTGTTTTTACGAATATTTTTCAGGTAGAATATTTTCATTTTTCAGAACTTGAATTAATATTAATGCTAGCTGTTATTTCCCCATCTAAAACTCAAGATTTTGATTCAACAGATGTTCAAAATTTTACTCAAACTCGTCAGATGCCTCAGTCTCAGGCATTAATCAATATCCTAAAAACAAAAACTCGAGATGAAATTGCTAGTCTAATGTTAATTAGCGACAAGCTGTCTAAATTAAATTTTGACCGATTCCAAACTTTTAAAACACCGCTTACATTAGCGAATGCAAAACAGGCGCTATTAGCCTTTAAGGGTGATGTATATAACGGTATTGATGCGCCTAGTCTGTCGATTGATGATTTAGAATTTGCACAAATTCATTTGCGTATGCTTTCAGGTTTGTACGGCGTCATTAGGCCGCTTGATTTGATACAGCCTTACCGTCTAGAAATGGGCACTAAGCTCAAGAACGACAAAGGTAAAAATCTGTATGAATTTTGGGGTGATCAAATCTCACAAGTATTAAACGAAGATGAGTCTGAGGTGATTATTAACTTGGCATCTAACGAGTATTTTAAAGGCATTGATAAAAAAGCACTTAACGCTAAGATTATTAATATTGCTTTTAAAGAAAATAAAAATGGCACCTATAAGGTAATTGGTATCTATGCTAAGCGTGCGCGTGGATTGATGGTGCGTTATATGATTGATCATCGACTAAGCACACCCAAACAGCTTCAAGATTTTGATATAGAAGGCTACCAGTTTAGGCAGTCAATGTCTGATGACAAGACATGGGTTTTTACTCGCGATTAGCCAGTTTCATTCCTGAGCAATCTTGCATACTTTGTGCAGAAAACGCAAAGTTTTGTGTTTGCCATGAGTGTGAATCTAGCTTTAGTAATCATCAGCTTAGATGCCTATCTTGTGCACACCCTGTCACTGGAGGGCTAGATTTTTGTGGGCAATGCTTGGTGCATGCACCAATGTTTAATCGAGCCTATACTTTGTATGACTATCAAGGCGCTATTGCGGACTTAATCAAGTCTTTCAAGTTTGATCATCAGCTGTGCATTGGTGATTATTTTTCACACCAATTGTATGGCTTGTATCAGTCTATCATTGGTAGTGATACTCAGTATGACGCCATTATTCCTATGCCACTTAGCCGCGTTAGAATGAGAGAAAGGGGCTATAATCAGGTATTAGAGTTGTTGCGCTTAATTGGTAAAAAAATAAATATAACAATTGATACTCATAGTGTTAGCCGAGTTAAAGCCACACAGTCGTTAACAACACTCAATCCTGAACAGCGTAAACAAGAAATCAAAGGCGCATTTGAGGCAATACCCATGAATTATCAAAGTGTGTTGTTAGTGGACGATGTGATGACAACAGGCTCGAGCCTTAATGAATTAGCGCAAACAGTAATTAAAGCTGGCGTTAAATCTTGTGACGTCATGACCTTGGCTAGGGCTGAGACCAAGTTTAATTAAAAGGCACTAACCCCGGCAATACCTTGAGCGCCAATTTTTAGTGCTTTGTCTAAATCTTCTAAGCCCATACCTCCTAAGAAATACACAGGTATATTGAGTTTATCAACAACCTCTTTAGCAGCATTCCAGCCCAATGGAGTTGTATCAGGATGCGTTTGTGTGGCCTGTACAGGAGATATAACAATAAAGTCTGCACCAATTTCTTGGGCTTTTAGAGCTTCATCTAAATTGTGAGTTGAGGTGCCGAGTAGTTTGTCATCAGCACAAGGTCTTGAGTTTAATTCAAGCATTTCACCCGTGGTGATATGCCAGCCATCACAATAAGGCTCATTGAAAGTTT
>CAZOAA010000031.1:0-16727 GCA_964577715.1 uncultured Candidatus Thioglobus sp.
CAGCTTCTAAAGTAGCGGCATTTAAAGCAGGTAAAGCATTAAAAGAAGCAGTTAACTAATGTAACTGTGCACCCTTGTTTAATGCAAAAGGGGGTAAACAAAATTAAACTTGGGGGAGTTTTATGTTTGGATTGTTTAAGGCGCAACGCCTTTCTATTGATTTAGGCACAGTTAATACACTCATTTATCTTGACAATCAATTAGTATTAAATGAACCTTCTGTTGTTGCAATACGAGATGACAAAGGCTCTTTAGAGAAAACCGTTATTGCCGTTGGTAAAGAGGCTAAGAGCATGCTAGGTAGAACGCCCGGATCTATCGAAGCCATTCGCCCAATGAAAGATGGTGTAATTGCTGATTTTACTGTAACCAAAAAAATGTTACAGTATTTTATTCGTCAGGTTCTCAAGTCCGGATTTTTTTCACCATCACCTTGTGTGTTGGTTTGCGTGCCTTGCGGTGCAACTCAGGTTGAGCGTCGTGCTATTAAAGAAAGTACGATTGAAGCAGGAGCAAAAGATGTATTTTTAATTGATGAACCAATTGCTGCAGCACTAGGGGCTGGTATGGATATTGGAGAGTCGTTAGGACATATGGTAATTGATATTGGTGGTGGCACCACTGAGATTGCTATTATGTCACTCAATGGTGTTGTTTACGCAGATTCGTTACGTGTTGGCGGCGATGCATTTAATGAAAATATTATTAAATATGTGCGCAAAAAACATAAAATTGTTATTGGCGAAACAACTGCTGAGAAAATAAAAGAAGAAGTTGGTTCGGCTTATGAATCAACTGCTATTAAAAGCAGCACATACACGGGTCGTAATGTTTCTTCGGGACTACCTGCTAAATTTAAAATGACTAGTGTTGATACATTGGAAGCATTAAAAGAGCCTTTATCAGCAGTGGTTAGCGCAGTTAGGGTTGCTTTAGAACAAACGCCACCAGAGCTTTCTTCTGATATTGCGGAAAGTGGTGTAGTGCTAACAGGTGGCGGTGCTTTATTAGAAGGCCTAGATAAATTAATTAAATCTAAAACTAATCTTGACGTGCATATCGCTAAAGACCCGCTGACTTGCGTGGCTCGTGGTGGCTCTATTGCACTAGATCTTATTGATAAACATGACATGAGTTTCTTGTCAGCCGAATAGGCCTGGTAATTAAATGATGACAATCTTAAGGCACTTAAGCATTCTTGTCTTATTGCTTTTTAGTGTGTTTTTAGCACAGGCAAATAATCATGCGAGTGATCAAAATTTAGATGTTGATCAGTTGGAGCCATTGGCTGAACACGGTGATATATCTGCCCAATATGAATTAGGTGTAATGTATGCCGAAGGCAGGGGGGTTGATAAGAATATGTCAAAAGCTAAGTACTATTTAGATAAAGCTATTAACAATAAAAACAAGAGCAGTCTGGCTTTTGTTGATGTGGCTAAAATTTACTGGGAAATGTTTGAACTTTGGAAATATTGAGTTTGAGTTTATCTGTGCAGTAAAAAATATTACTACCTACTGTGTTGGTTTTTTTTCTAGCGCTTTCCAATTTTTTGTAGATAAACTAAAAATGAAATAGTTAACAAAAAAACTAGAAGCATTGCTACTTCGTGTCCTGTCATTTTCTCTTCCTTTTTTTAATAAACCTTACACCTAACTATGTGAGATGCAAGGTCTCAACATTAGAGGGATTAATGTCTACAGTTTTTAGACTACGCCTTAATTAGGCATTTGTCAAATTCTGTTGTTACTATTTTGAGTTGTGAGGTGCTATGTCAGTTTCAATTAGTGCTGGTGCTGGTGTTAGCACAGTTTGCTCATTTTTAACTGTATCTGCCTCATGCCAACAAGCGCTTAAAAGCATAGTAAAAGATGTGATAAAGATTAGTTTTATTATTTTATTCATAAGTTTTAATTTTAAATATTTGCATAAACAACTAAAGAACACCAAAAGCATTTGTTTGATGTTTTTTTATAAGCATTAAAAAATGATCGATTTTTTATGGTGTTTTTCTACTGCATTCATTAGCAAAAATGATACCAGTAAACTAAGCGTAAACCACAGCAAATATAGCGCCATTAAGAACTCCCCAGTCTTGAAAACTATAACGAAAGGCTACATAGTATTATTTTTTTGTTGTAATGTCAAGGACTTACGTATTTTTTCGTTGTTTTTATGTAGTTTTGGCTATTTTTTATCGTTAATTATGATTGAATTTGTCTATAATGTGAGTCACTCAGCGCTGAGGGGGAGAGCGAAAAAGCGCCTTGTGCTTAAGGCACAACTTGGTGTTGAGACTATCTTAAACTTTGCTTAATCTAGTAATGGCTTGTTTGATATTATCCATACTGGTTGCAAATGAAAAACGCACATAGCCTGAGGCGCCAAAGGCAGAACCTGGTACTAGGGCAATATTAAGCTCTTCTAAGCAGTAGGTGGATAATTCAACATCATCTTTTAAACCTAAGCGTTTAATTAGGCCTTCTACTCTTGGAAAAGAATAAAAGGCGCCTTGTGATTTTGGGCATTCTACGCCATCAATAGCGTTTAGTGCATTTACAATAAATTCGTGTCTTTGTTCAAAGGCATCAACCATCGTGCCAATAATGCTCTGATCACCATTTAGGGCTTCTAACGCTGCTGCTTGTGCGACTGAGCAAGGGTTAGAGGTTGATTGGCCTTGGATTTTTTTCATGGCTTTGATGACAGATTCAGGGCCTGCACCATAACCAATACGCCAGCCTGTCATTGCGTAACCTTTTGATACGCCGTTAAGAATAATAGTGCGCTCTTTAAGAGAATTATCAGCCATCACAATGTTGATAAAGTTATCATTTCCCCAGCGAATATGCTCGTAAATATCATCGGTAATGATAAATACTTGCGGGTGTTTTTTTACTACGTTGGCAAGTGCTTTTAATTCATCTTGTGTGTAAACAGCACCTGTTGGATTGGATGGACTATTAATGACAAAAAGTTTGGTGTTTTTGTTAATACTTGCTTCTAGTTGATCGGGTGTGATTTTAAAATCTTGCTCTAAGCCAGTTTCAACAATAACAGGCGTGGCATCAGCCAAAATTACCATGTCAGGATAGCTTACCCAGTAAGGCGATGGGATGATAACTTCATCACCTGTATTTAAGATTGCTTGACAAAGGTTGTAGAATACTTGCTTGCCACCTGATGACACCATAACCTCAGTCGCTGTGTAGTCTAGATTGTTTTCACGTTTAAACTTATCAATAATGGCATTTTTAAGCTCTGGCGTACCATCAACGGCAGTGTAGCGAGTTTGCCCATTTTTGATGGCGTTAATACCTGCTTGCTGGATATTTTCTGGCGTATCAAAATCTGGCTCTCCCGAACCCATTGATACGATTTGAATACCTTGTGACTTTAGCTCATTAGCTTTTGCAGTAATTGCAAGGGTGGCCGAAGGTTTAACTTTGTTGACTCGGTGTGAAAGAATTGTCATCGTCTTTTAAATTGTTTAAAATCGAAAGTTTTATGTTAATCAAAATCTCGCTCAGTGGGTAAAAAATTTCAATTAGAATCACAATTTTCACCAACTGGCGATCAGCCAAAAGCCATCAAATCTTTGGTAGATGGTATTAATACGGGTGAGAAGTTTCAAACACTACTTGGTGTAACAGGCTCGGGTAAAACATTTACCTTAGCCAATGTAATTAAACAGACTAAACGTGCTAGCCTTATCATGGCGCCGAATAAAACATTGGCCGCACAACTGTATAGCGAGATGAAGGAGTTTTTCCCGAATAATGCAGTTGAGTATTTTGTGTCGTATTATGATTATTATCAGCCAGAGGCTTATGTGCCGGCAAGTGATACCTATATTGAAAAGGACTCGAGTATTAATGAGCAGATTGAGCAAATGCGCCTATCTGCTACCAAGGCCTTATTAGAACGAGATGACGTGATTATTATTGCTAGTGTATCGGCAATTTATGGTTTGGGTGATCCTGATAGCTATATGCAAATGCTATTGCATTTGAGTGTGGGGGAAATAACCAATCAAAGGGAGATATTATCACGCTTATCACAAATGCAATATACACGCAATGATGTGACTTTAATACGTGGGCATTTCCGAGTTAAAGGCGAGGTGATTGATATATTCCCGGCAGATTCTGAAGAGCAGGCGATTCGTATTGAGACGTTTGATGATGAGATTGAGGCAATTTATTGGTTTGATCCATTAACGGGTGAAAAGCTTAAATCTCTACAGCGTATTACGATTTACCCACAAACACATTATGTAACACCAAAGTCTAAGATTTTAAATATTTTAGATGATATTAAAGCCGAGCTAAAAGTTCGACGCAAAGAGTTATTATCACTCAATAAACTAGTTGAAGAACAACGCCTAACTCAGCGTGTACAGATGGATATTGAGATGATGCGTGAGTTAGGCTATTGCAATGGTATTGAAAATTATTCACGTTATTTGTCTGGCAGAAAAGAGGGTGATCCACCGCCAACGCTGATGGATTATTTGCCTGATGACGCGCTGGTTATTTTGGATGAATCGCACGTAACAGTTAGCCAGATTGGTGGTATGTATAACGGTGATAGAGCACGCAAAAAAACCTTGGTAGAGTTTGGATTTCGTCTGCCTAGTGCACTTGATAATCGTCCACTTAAGTTTGATGAATTTGAAGAGCGGGCACATCAGTGTATTTTAGTCTCAGCGACACCTGCAGCTTACGAGTTAGAAGTATCAAATGTTATTGCTGAGCAAGTAGTAAGGCCAACTGGATTACTAGATCCGATGATTGATGTACGCCCTGTAGAGACACAAGTAGATGATTTGTTGAGTGAAATACATAAGCGTGTTGAGGTAGGTGAGCGAGTGTTAGTTACTACATTAACTAAACGAATGTCTGAGCAGCTGAGTGATTATTTAAACGAGCACAATGTTAAGGTGCGTTATCTACATTCTGATGTTGATACGGTTGAAAGGGTGGAGATTATTCGTGATTTACGCTTGGGTGTGTTTGATGTATTAGTAGGCATTAACTTACTAAGAGAGGGTTTAGATATTCCAGAGGTATCTTTGGTAGCGATTTTAGATGCTGATAAAGAGGGGTTTTTACGTTCTGAGCGTTCATTAATACAAACCATGGGTAGAGCGGCTCGTAATGTGAACGGTAAGGCGATTTTATATGCTGATCGTATCACAGGCTCTATGCAACGAGCTATGGAAGAAACTAATAGGCGTAGAGAAAAACAACAGACCTATAATGAAAAGCACAATATTACTCCGAAAGGTGTGATGAAGCCTATTGTTAATATTCTAGATACGGATATTACCAGTCAAGAAAATGATGATAATATGGTGAGTGATAATATTCAAAAACAACTCTCGCCAGTGCAATTAGCAAAAGAAATAAAAGCTTTGGAAAAACAAATGTATACCTTTGCAGAAGAGCTAAAATTTGAGCAAGCAGCTGATATTAGAAACCAGATTAAACAACTTAAAGATGGTCAGTTTAAACATTAACGAAATATTTTACTCACTACAAGGCGAGGCTCGAGAAGTAGGCTTGCCGACGGTGTTCATACGTCTCACCGGGTGTCCATTGCGTTGCACGTATTGCGATACTGAGTATGCCTTTAAAGGCAACAACATGCTTAGTATTAATGAAATACTTGCCGAAGTTAAAAAATATAATACGCATTATGTGTGCGTAACAGGTGGCGAGCCATTGGCACAAATTAATTGCCATGTTTTATTGGATGCGCTTATTAAACAAGGTTACCAAGTGTCGTTAGAAACGGGTGGCAATATTGATATCAGTGCTGTCAACCCTAATGTGTCAATCGTAATGGATGTTAAAACGCCGTCGTCAAATGAATCAAAACATAATAAATATGACAATATTGCTAAGCTGAAGGCTAAAGACCAGCTAAAGTTTGTAATTGGATCTATTGATGATTTTGATTGGAGTGTTGATATTTTGGAAAAATACCCAACCGAAGCAGGTGTTTTATTCTCACCTATATTTGGTGAAATTACACCAACTCAATTAGCTGACTGGATATTAGGAAAACAACTGAATGTGCGAATGCAAGTGCAAATGCACAAACTACTTTGGGGCGATGAACCCGGAAGATAATTAGTTAATCGTTATCTTTTTAACTTGTGGTTTTGGCTTGTCTAGCTTTGGAATAGAAACTATTAGCACACCATCTTTAAAGTCAGCTTTAATGTTGTCTGTATCGCCATCACGCGGTATGGACATCGAATGAGAAAAACTTGAAGAAGATTTAGAACTTTGGTTGTTGGTAGTTTTTTCATTACTACGCGCACCTTTTATTACTAGCATGTTTTTATGAGTTGAGATATCAATATCCTCTTTACCAAGGCCTGATATTTTCACTTCAGCAACATAGCTATTATTATCTTTGTCAAAGTATTGTCTAGATTGAGAACTAAAGCGATTAGCTGAGTGTTGTAGGCGATTCATCTCATGGTCTAGTCGTTGGAATTGGTGGTCAAAATCACGCCAAAAACCATCATTAAAACCACGGTTAAAAAAGTTAGAATGAAAAGGGTTGTGTGCAAGTAGGGTGCTTGAGGCGAGTAGCCCAATTAAAAAAATAGTTTTTTTCATGATTATCTCCAATTTAACAATAAGCTTATTATTTATTTTATGAGCGATTGTTTGGTTTTTCAAGTGCTATGCTAATTTATCGTCAGCCACATGATATGTTGGATCTTCCAATACATTAACCTCTACTAAGCCTTTAGCAGTTTTTAGTAGTATTTTGCATTCGGGACTTAGGTGTTTTAAGTGTAGTATCTTGCCTGCTTTTTTATAGCGTACTGCTAGTTTATCAATTGCTTGAATTGCTGAGTGATCCATTACTTGAGAGTTTTCAAAATCAACAAAAACATTTTCAGGATCTTCTTTTGGGGTAAATAACTGTTGAAAGTTGTGAGTGTTGGCAAAAAATAATACACCATTAACTTGATAAGTTTTAATGCCACTTTTCTCATCTACAGTTTTTTTGGTATAGATTTGTTTGGCATGTTGCCAAGCAAATACAATAGCAGACATTAATACACCAACAATAACGGCAATAGCTAAATCAGTAAAAACAGTAATAACTGCTACGGAGATTCCTACAAAACTATCAGCAATAGGTACGCGAGAGATAAGCCTAAAGCTACACCATTCGAAGGTACCAATAACCACAATAAACATAACACCCACAAGTACTGCAATAGGAATTTGCTCGATGTATTGGGAAAACAATAAGATGAAACTTAAAAGGAAAGCGCCAGCTACAAAGCCAGATAATCGACCGCGACCACCTGATTTGATATTAATAATGCTTTGGCCAACCATTGCGCAACCGCCCATGCCACCAAAAAAACCAGTAACTGTATTAGCAACACCTTGTGCAACACTTTCTTTATTGGGTTTACCTGTGGTTTCAGTAAGCTCATCAACTAAATTGAGTGTTAGTAAGCTTTCGATTAAACCGATGAGTGCCAAAATAACACTATAAGGCAGAATAATATAAAGTGTTTCTAGAGTAAAGGGAACTTCTGGTATGGCAAAATTTGGCAAACTGCCAGATATTGACGCCATATCGCCAACGGTTTTAGTGTCAAGATTAAAGGCAATAGTGATTACTGAGCCAACAATAATAGCCACTAAAGTTGAAGGTATGGCTGTGGTGAGTTTGGGTAAGAAATGAATGATTGCCATGGTGAGTGCTATTAGGGCTCCCATTATCATTAGTGCATCATTACTAATCCAAGTGCCTTCAGTGGTTTTAAAGTGGCCTAATTGAGCAAGGAATATAACCATTGCCAAACCATTAACAAAACCTAAAAATACAGGGTGCGGCACAAGGCGAATAAATTTACCTAGTTTAAATAGGCCGAAAGCTATTTGCAGTATTCCCATCAGCACAACTGATGCAAATAAATAATTAACACCATGTTCTACTACCAAGGCCACCATTACTACAGCAAGTGCACCTGTAGCACCTGATATCATGCCAGGTCGACCACCAAGGACTGAGGTAATCATTCCTACCATAAATGCCGCATATAGGCCAACAAGTGGATGAACGTGTGCAATTAAGGCAAAAGCAACTGCTTCGGGTACTAGTGCTAGTGCAACTGTAAGTCCTGATAATAAATCATTTTTTGCATTACTAGGAACGTGCTTGTTAATCAGTGAAAACATGTTGTTTCTTTAAAGTTAAGCTTGCGCTGGAACGATTGGTGTTGCTGATTTAACACCGGTATTTTGTGCTCTATGGCGCATTAAGTGATCCATAATTGTTATCGCTAGCATCGCCTCAGCAATAGGGGTTGCTCGAATACCAACACACGGATCATGTCGACCTTCGGTAATAACTTCAGTTGGGTTGCCGTTTTTATCAATACTATCAATTGGTAAGCGTAAGCTTGAAGTTGGCTTAAGTGCCATAGATACTAATAAATCTTGCCCTGAAGTAATGCCACCAAGCGTACCTCCAGCATGGTTGGATGTAAATCCTTCTGGCGTAATGCCATCACGATGCTCGGTGCCTTTTTGAGTAACACAGTTAAACCCTGCGCCAATTTCAACGCCTTTAACGGCGTTAATACTCATTATTGCGTGTGCAATGTCTGATTCAATACGATCAAAGATTGGCTCACCCAAGCCAGCTGGCATATTAGTAGCTACCACATTAATACGCGCACCAATTGAGTCACCTGATTTTCGTAGTGCATCCATATAGTCTTCAAGCTCTTTAACCTTGCTGGCATCAGGGCAGAAAAATGGATTGTTGTGTACCTCATTCCAGTCTAGCGTTTCAGCTTCGATTGGGCCAAGCTGTTTTAAATAGCCTTTAATTTCAATACCTAAATTTTCTTTTAGGTATTTTTTAGCAATACCGCCACACGCAACACGCATTGCGGTTTCACGTGCAGAAGAGCGGCCACCACCGCGATAATCTCTAAAACCGTATTTTTGATCATAAGTATAGTCAGCATGACCAGGGCGGAAAGTATTAGCAATATTGCCATAGTCCTTTGAGCGTTGATCGGTATTTTGGATAATCAGTGCAATCGGCGTACCAGTAGTTTTGCCCTCAAAAGTGCCCGATAAAATTTTTACTAAGTCATCTTCACGACGCTGCGTAGTGTGGCGAGAAGTACCAGGTTTTCTAAGATCAAGATCGCCTTGTAAGTCGGCTTCGTTAAGTTCCATACCAGGAGGGCAGCCGTCAACAATCCCTACCAATGCCTCACCGTGAGATTCACCAGCAGTGGTAACTGTAAATATTTTTCCAAAAGAATTACCTGACATACGCCCAACCTAAATATTAATATGAAATTGATTATACATTGATAGCATATTATTTTCTAAACTCCTGCAGGACAATATCCGCCAACAACCAAGTTAGCGACCCTACATCTCCTGTTGTTTGCGCATGGTAAAGATAAACATAGTACAAAGCTTTATTTTGATTATTGATATTTGCAGGAATAATCCCAGTAGATATTGACTGTGCAGCCATAATCAATCTGCCAATACGGCCATTACCATCACCAAACGGGTGAATCAGCTCAAAATGCGTATGCGCTTTTGCAATTTCCTCTAACGATATAATGTTTTGATATTTTTCACACCAATATTCAATTTCTGATTCAATATCTTTTGGATCGGTCAATGTAATGTTATCAGCCTTTGGTATTACTCTATATTTTGTTGAAAACTCACCAGCATCTTCCCTTAAGCCATTCATTAAAATAAAGTGCCATTCCTTAATGATATCTTTACTGGGTTTAAATTCCTTTTGCAAAGCCTCTTTAAAAACTTTTTTAGTTAGTGTTTGCAGATTGTGAATACTTAAAAACTGATTTCTTGTCACTTTGTTTAAACTATCACCCTGTATAACATCATCGTATTTTTCACGAGTAGCCCAAGACTCTTCAACTTCTAACGAACCAAAAGCATTAGTGTTAATCCATTGGTTAAGTAACGCACTTTGTTCAATAGAATAATTATTCAATCCTACGTCTATTAGCGCCTTAACATGTGATTCAACCGATTGCTCAGTAATGTGTTCAAACCCAAATGTATTGATATACTCAATATCAATATTAAGCTTGTTAGTGTCTTTAATGCTTGCATCGTTATTACGCCAATTAACCAACGACATGCGACTAACACCAAGTTTTTCAGCTAGCTGTACAGAGGTTTGCTTATCTAATAGACGATCTAACTTTTGCGAATAAGTGTATTTTTGATGCATTATTGTAAACTAAATTGAAAATTTTACATATTACTTTACACATTAATGTTTTATTTGTCAATAGTTGATTAGCAAATAGAGTAGTAGGGTTGAGTGATTATTTACTTAGTTTGTTATATAGCCATGCGAACACAAAGCCACCAATAGCTGCATCAAAAAACGCCCAAACCATGCCGATTAAAATACCAGTAAAGCTTAATGAATAGCCCAGATAAAGCGTTGATATAAAGTCAACAACATTATGAAGATAGGTGCTTGAAATTAATGCCACAACTGATACAAATAAAATACCTAATGACCACATAATTCCAATTGCAAGTGCAACAGCTTTAACATTAAGCTTTTTACTCATAAATATTCCCCAATATTGTTTTAGTTAACTATAACATAGATCTTATTTTCTTGTTTTTTATAAAATTTTATTTTATTAATGGTATATTATTGCAATTATTATTTTTTAACCACTACTAAATTATCATGAAAACAATTATCGCCGCGTCACTACTACTTGCTACAAGCTTACCTACATATGCAGAAGAAAGACATGCTGATGCGCATGCACATGGCTTAAACAATGTGAAAATGGTGTTTGAACAAGATCAATTAAACGTTATCTATGAAATGCCAATGGTGCAGCTTAATTCTGAAGATCATCACGACGAACATGATGATCACAAAGAAAATGGGTTTGTTGCATTTTTAGAAGGCATCTTTGGTCATGATGAGCATGATGAAGAACATGAAAAAGACCACGATGAAGATCATGATAAGCATGACCATGAAAAGCACGATAATGATGCAAAAGAGCCAGAGCATTTAACTGAAAAAATGCAAGCACTTAAAGATTACAATGAGTTGTTTGAGTTGCCTACATCTGCACAGTGCTCTATGACAAGCTTCAAGCCTGAACTGCATAGTGTTTCAACTGAATCAACACATAAAGATGTTGAGCTGTCTTATACATTCAAGTGTAACAATCCTGGCAACTTCGACGGTGTTGAATTTAGCGCTTTTAAACATTTTGAACTAGAGGAGATTATTTTGGAAGCGGTTATTAACAATAAAGCATTTTCAAAAGAAATCAGAGCAGAAAATAGTAAAATTACTTGGTGATCTTAACAACAAAAAATCTTAAATACACCTATAAAAATGGAAATGCTATTAGCTTTCCTGATATTAAGCTTGAAGCCGGTAAAAAGGTACTGTTAAGCGGTGTTTCCGGTTCTGGAAAAACTACTTTACTCAACCTTATTGCTGGCGCTTTAAAAATCCAAGCAGGAGGGGTTAATTTAGCTGGCAATAGCTACTTATCAATGTCACCATCTCAGTTGGATAAGATTCGAGCTGAGCATATTGGCTACGTATTTCAAACGCTAAATTTAATACCGTTTTTATCGGTAGAAGACAACATTTCTCTTGGGATTAAATTTTCAAAAAATAGAAAAGCAAAAGTTGCTAATCCACCTCAAGAGATAAAAAGGCTGGTTGAGTCATTAGGGCTTAATAAAAGCATTCTAAACTCTACAGTTAGCAATCTTAGTATTGGGCAACAACAAAGGGTTGCCGTGGCAAGAGCGCTATTAGGCAAGCCGGATTTAATTCTTGCGGATGAACCCACTTCTGCCTTAGATAAAAATTCAGCCAATAACTTCTTAGATGAGCTAACACATACGTTTGATGCCAGTTCTCAGGCGATATTAATGGTTAGTCATGACCTTTCTTTGTCGCCTTACTTTGACGAGGTTGTAGATCTCAACGCCAATGTTTAGATTATTATTTAAATCAATCCGTTCAAGGGCTCTTCCAGTTGCACTAGTTACCATAACGCTTATGACCTCTATGGTATTGCTACTAAGCATAGAGCGCATACAAAAAGCCACAGAGCAGGGATTTAATCAAAGCATATCAGGGGTGGATGTTATTATTGGTCCAAGATCTAGCTCTTTAGAAGTTGTGCTATACACAGTCTTCCATCTAGGTCGTCCGACTAACAATATCACCATGCAGAGTATTAATGATATTAAAAAAAGAGGTGATATAGATTGGCTAGTTCCAATTGCACTTGGTGATAGTCATGAAGGCTTTAGGGTGATTGCAACTGATAAGAATTATTTCAAACATGTTAAATACGCAGGAGATAAACAGCTTACATTTTCAAGTGGAGGCGCATTTAGTGAAATATCAGGCGCTGTGGTTGGTGCTGATGTTGCTAAAAAACTAGACTACAAGGTGGGTTCAAATATTCATATCAGCCATGGCTCTGGAAAGTCTGCTAGTAAGAAGCATGATGATTTTTCTTTTAAAGTATCTGGCGTATTAAGTAAAACCGGCACCCCAATTGATCAAGCTGTGTTTGTGGATTTAAAAGGTTATGAGCTTATTCATATTGGCTGGAAAAGCGGCAAAAAAGTATTTAATCTTGATAGGGTTGACATATCATCAATCCCAGAAGAAGAGTTAATGCCTAAAACAGTGACTGCTGCCTTTGTGGGCCTAAAGTCAAAATTTGCCTTATTTAGTTTTAGCAAGGGTATAAGAGAGTATCGAGAAGAAGCAATCTCTGCAGTAATACCTGGTATTGCTTTGGCGGAGCTCTGGTCGATTGTTGGCATGGTTGATAAGGGTTTTGAATTATTAAGCTGGATAATTATCGCCATCAGCTTAATTGCCATGATCACCCTAATAATCTCTAGCATTGAAAATAGAAAGCGTGAAATGACCATATATAGAGCCAATGGTGCCTCACCACTATACCTAGCAGGCTTGGTGGTGTATGAGGCCGTGTTTATTGGAGTTAGTGCAATCATAGGCGCTATCGTGTTTGTTGCCATTGCAACTTATTTTGCTAATGATCAAATGAATGCAATCTTTGGCATTACCCCTGAGTTTAATTGGGTAAGTATTAGTGAATTACAGGTATTTGGTATAATTTTATTAGCTGGGGTGTTAAGTAGTTTGATTCCAGCAACTATTGTTTTTAAGAAGAATATACATCAAGGACTTAGCTGATAAAGTATATGTTAAATAAGTCAATTATTGTTATTTTGTTATTTTGTTCATCTTTTGTTTATGCTGAACAGGTAAGTGATGAGCGCTTGCAACAACTTGTAGATACCTGGGATCTACTAATTGCAGAAGATGCGTATGATTTTGTGCCCGAGAAAGTAAGCTACAAAGTTTTAAATGATCCCGAGTTTCAAAAAAAACTTGATGCGGCTGGCAAAAATATTAACAAATCGATAGATGGCCAACAAATAGAGCTGGCAGGATTTATGGTGCCTGTTGAAATAAAAGGCACTGATGTCAGCCAGTTTTTACTAGTGCCAGAAGCAGGTCAGTGTATACATGTTCCACCTCCGCCACTGAGCCAAACTGTGTTGGTAGATATTAAAAACAACCCAACCAAACTAAGGGATATATATATTCCAGTTATTGTTACAGGCAAGATTTCAGTTGAGGTTAAGAGTAATGATATGTCAAGTAGTGGTGCTAATGACAGTAATTCAGATAATGCGATTAGCACACAAAGTTACAACACAATCGATAGTGGGTACACACTAACGGAAGTTACTAAGATTGATATACTCACATATGGTGATGAAGACGAGTTTTAATGATAGATAAAGGTTATTTATTATCCAAATGTAGGGAAGCAGGCAAGAGTGCCACGCCACAAAGATTTGGCATTGTTGAAGAGTTGTCAAGTTCAGAAAATGCTATTTCAGCCTATGAATTATTAGAACGTCTAAACAAAAAAGGCAATTCTTTCAATATAAGTACAATATATAGGGTTCTTGATTTTTGGGTGGATATTGGGGTTGTGCATAAGATTGAATCTAATAGTACCTATTTGGTTTGTAACGATTCACATAAAAATCATTTTCATGTTTTATTACACTGTACTAAATGCAATTCCATTGAAGAATCGTGCCAACTTTCTAAACAATTGCAACTTCCTAGTACTTACAATTTTTCACCAAATAATTCCCAAGTGATCGAACTACAAGGACTATGTACAAATTGTAGTTAAAAAAAATAAGTGGCACCCTCGAGACGATTCGAACGTCCGACCTGCCGCTTAGGAGGCGGCTGCTCTATCCAGCTGAGCTACGAGGGCAAGCTGTGTATTATCGATTGATAGTGGAATAAATTCAAGCAATGATTTGATTTAGTATGTAATCTGGGTTGTTGTAGTTGATCTTAATGGGTTTGATTGTATTTTGTGTTTTTAATACTAATGATGGAAAGCTATTAACCTTTAATTTTTTAGCCAAAGCAATATCGTCAAGCAATAATGCCTGTGTTTTATCGTCATTTAGGTTTTTTTCAAATTTTTTAATATCAATATCTAGGGTGCTCGCTAGTGCGATCAGTGTATGGTCTTCTGATGGGTTTTGAGCTCTCAAGTAGTATGATTTTTGAATTAATTGAGTCATTTTTACCTCTAATTGAGGTTTTTGTTCTCGAACAGCGATAACTGCACGACAAGCAGGATAGGTGGAGCGCTTTGGGGTGCATTTTTTCCAAAAATCATAGTTAAATTTCACGCCTGGAATAGTTGTTTCGATTTTTTGCCAATTTTTTTGAATGTATTCACGCATTTCATTTGGCATAACCTCATTACTATCAGGCGCCAAACCGCCTAAAAGATAATGGACATTGATAGAGCTTGGTAATAATTCTTTAACAGCTTGCCAAGTTTTGTTAAATCCATAGCACCAAGAGCACATTGGATCGTGAATGTAAAAAAGTGTATTTTTAGATGAAATCATAAAACTATTTTTTGAATATAGGCGTAGAATATATATTACATTAAATGATTAAAAATGGAGCAGCAAGATGAAAAAACAAAGTTTAATTTTTTTGCCGTTATTACTAGCAACTCAGTTGTCATTTGCAGGTAGCTATACCGATGAAGCTCAAGTTGTCTCAGTTGATAAAGTATTTAGCAATCATATTATTCGTGAACCTTACCAGGATTGTTATATTAAAGAGGTTTATGAAGGCAGGGGCGACGGCTCTGCAACCAATGAGATAATTGGCGGTATATTTGGCGGTGTTATTGGTAATCAGTTTGGTAAAGGTAAAGGCAAGGATGCAGCGACAGTAGCAGGTACTTTGTTAGGTGCTTCTTTGGCGCATGATGATGAACTGGCTAAAGGTGGTCGCACTGTTAGAAAAGAAGTTTGTGAAAAAAAATATCGCAATGAGTCTGAGCGTCGTCTAGATCATTATCGAGTTGAGTATCGTTATGATGGTCGAACTTTTACTTACACTACACAGAACAGACCATATTCTGACACTATTAAGGTTAGGGTAAGAGTTTCACCTGAATAGTATTTTTGATGAAAAAAGCCTCTAGTCCTCAAGAGGTTGTCGCTCTAGCTGATCAAGGTGATGCACAAGCTCAATATGAGTTGGGTCTGATGCATGAATTAGGCATGGGCATTGAAAAAAATCTTGATCAAGCCTTCATGTGGTATCAAAAATCTGCCAATCAAGAACACCCAAAAGCACAGTATAATTTAGGAATTTTTTATGCGCTTGGTAAAGCCGGCAAGAAAGATATTGACAAATCAAAACATTGGATTAAAAAAGCACATGACAATGGTTATTCAGGTACCAGCATTTTTTAGATAAAGGACAAATATGAAAGACATTAATGTTGAAGATAGGCTGATTTTTGCACTGGACGTTCCAGAAGTTGACCAAGCAAAAGATTTGGTAAATCAGCTAGATGATAGTGTAACTTTTTACAAAATTGGCATGGAAATGCTTATGACTGGGCAGTATTTTCAACTGATGGATTGGTTAATTGCAAAAGATAAAAAAGTATTTGTTGATTTGAAATTTTTTGATGTGCCAGAAACAGTCGGTAGAACGATTAATCGCCTGAGTCAATATGGCGCAACGTTTGCAACTATTCATGGTAACCAGGCCTTAATGGAAAAAGCGGCTGAGAATAAAGGCGACCTCAAAATATTGGCAGTAACAGCGCTTACCAGTCTTGATCGTGGCGACCTTGACGATTTGGGTTTTGATTGTGATGTGCAGGATTTAGTAATATCTCGTGCTAAGCGTGCTTTTGAAGCAGGTTGTGATGGTGTCGTATCTTCAGGTCTTGAAGTGCCATTTTTAAGAGAGTATGTTGATAATAAATTAATTGCAGTTACGCCAGGCATTCGTCCAGTATCAAACGATGATGACCAAAAGCGTGTGGTTGATGTTGCTACCGCCTTTAAATCAGGTTCAGACTATATTGTGGTCGGTCGTCCGATCAAGAATGCCGATGATCCATATGTAGCAGCCAGCAATATTCAAGACATTATTAAAACTTGTTTTTAGGATATAATTTCTCGCTGTTAATTTCTAATTAAGATTTCTAAATAATAGTCGCGTAGCTCAGTTGGTTAGAGCACTACCTTGACATGGTAGGGGT
>CAZOAA010000032.1:0-15371 GCA_964577715.1 uncultured Candidatus Thioglobus sp.
AAAGCTGCAGCCTCTACATAATCAACATGCACGCCCAATTCATTCGTCATCATTACTCTGCTGTTTGGATTTTCATATTCTAAGCGCTCAGTTAAAAACAAGTTATGCACGCCACCTCCGCATAAGTACACATCAGCTGCATCTGGGATGCTTTTTGAAATGCTTTGTACTGTTAATTCTACTAGTGTTCTTTGTACATCTTCTGATTTTTCATCGCCTGACAAGAACTGACCCAACCAGTCAAGATTAAAATACTCAGGGCCTGTGCTTTTTGGCGCTGGTTTTTTAAAATACTTATCTGCCAACATTGCCGTTAATAGCTTGTCGTCTACCATTCCACTTCGAGACCAGATACCGTCACGATCATAATCAAGGTTTTTATTTTTCTTTATCCAACTATCTAACAAAGTATTTGCCGGACCTGTATCAAGCCCAACAACCTTATTATTTACTATTCTAGAAATATTGGCAATACCGCCTAAATTAACAATAATGCCATTTTTTTTGTTTAATAAGTGCTGATGAAATAAAGGCGTTAACGGAGCGCCTTGGCCACCAAAAGCCACATCTTGCATACGAAAATCAGCCACAGTTGTAATACCTGTTTGCTCAGCAATAAGTGCGCCGTGTCCAATTTGCATTGAATACTTACCACCTTGATGATAAATCGTTTGCCCATGAGATCCTATTGCATCAATATCAGTAGCACTTAGGTTTGAATTTTCTAATAAAACATTAACTGCATCAGCAAATACACAGGCCACTTGTGTATCAACACTTGCTAAATTTTCTAAACTGGTTTGAGATGTTTGTGTGAGTTTGCGCAACTGTTGTTTTAGTTTATTCGTATAAGGCAGATAGGTTTGTGCCAATAATTTAGTGGCGCTTTTGTCAACAATTACTGCATCAACACCATCTAAACTAGTGCCTGACATTAGTCCAATATAAAGACTAGTTTTTGCCATAGATCAGCCTAACTAGCGTTCTGACTACCATGGCACTGCTTATACTTTTTACCAGAACCACAAGGACATGGATCATTGCGGCCAACTTTGTCTTGCTCTCTATGATAGGTTTTTTGCTTAACAGTTTCTACTTCGGCATCATCAACATCTGATGCTTCTACACCTTCATATTGTGGTTGAGCATCATCATTATTTTGTTGTTGCACCTCATCAGCCTTGGTTTCTTCATTAATAGTAACGCTTGAAAGCGCTTTAACAATTTCAACATTAATAGTATCTAAAAGTGTCTCAAACATGGCAAATGATTCTTGCTTATATTCTTGTGTTGGATTTTTTTGTGCATATCCACGCAAGTTAACACTTTGACGAAGATAGTCCATAGAGGCCAAATGTTCCTTCCAGTAATGATCAAGTGTTTGTAGCATAACTGCTTTTTCAAAACCACGCATTGCTTCTGAGCCAACCATTTTTTCTTTATGGTCACAGATTGCACCAAGCCCTTGGATAATTCGACTTTCAAGCTCATCAACATCAACGCCCTCATCTAGCCATTGTTGTAATGGGAACCCAGCAGAATAATCTGCTCTTAAAGCATTTTGCAAGCCCTCAACATCCCAATCCTCTTCGGCCTGCGCAGCTGAGATATAAGAAGCAAACAAATCTGTAATCACGTTTTCTCTAATAGAGATAAAGCGATCTTGCACATCATTAACGCTCATCAGTTCATCGCGTAATTGGTAAATTACTTTTCTTTGGTCATTGGCAACATCGTCGTACTCTAATAAGTGTTTACGTGCATCATAGTTCATGCCTTCAACTTTTTTCTGTGCATTTTCAATGGCCCGATTAACCATTTTATGCTCAATGGCCTCGCCTTTTTCCATGCCTAGTCTTTGCATCATAGCAGCCATTTTTTCTGAAGCAAAAATACGCATTAAATTGTCTTCTAACGATAAATAAAAACGTGTTGAGCCAACATCTCCTTGGCGTCCAGAGCGTCCGCGCAATTGATTGTCTACTCGGCGAGATTCGTTTCTTTCGGTGCCTACAATATGCAATCCGCCTGCTTTAATAACAGCTTCATGTTGCTCTTGCCAAGCTGATTTTTGTTTCTCAGATGCGTCTTCTGCTAATTTACCACCAAGTACAATATCTGTTCCACGTCCTGCCATATTAGTTGCAATAGTTACTGCACCTATACTGCCTGCATTAGCAATAATTTGTGCCTCGCGCTCATGCTGTTTAGCATTTAATACTTCGTGTTTGATTTTCTTTTTCTTGAGCAGGTTCGAAATGGACTCAGAGTTTTCAATACTACTAGTACCCACCAAAACTGGTTGTCCGGTTTTTTGGCAATTTTCTACATCAATTGCAATTGCTCCAAGTTTTTCTTCTAAAGTCAGATATATTTGATCTGACATGTCATCTCTTTGTGACTGCTTGTTTGGAGGAACAACAACCGTCTCTAAACCGTAAATGTCTTGAAATTCTACTGCTTCGGTATCTGCAGTACCCGTCATGCCTGAGAGCTTACCATAAAGTCTAAAATAGTTTTGAAAAGTGATTGAAGCTAGGGTTTGGTTTTCTTTTTTAATGCTTACCCCTTCTTTAGCTTCTATTGCCTGATGTAGTCCTTCTGACCAACGGCGTCCAGGCATTGTCCTGCCAGTAAATTCATCCACAATAACAACTTCATCGTCTTGAACAATATACTGATCATCCTTATGAAACAAGATGTGAGCTCTAAGCGCTGAACTTAAATGTTGCATAAGTAGAATATTACTTGCATCATATAAACTAGCCCCTTCTGGCAAAGCACCTGCTTGGATCAATAATTGCTCTGCTTTTGCATGACCATCATCAGTTAAAAAAACTTGCTTGTGTTTTTCATCAACCGTATAGTCTCCTGCCTCCTCAATTACAATCTCTTTACCTTCTCCGCTTTCAGTTTGCTTGGTAAAGTTTGGAATCATTTTATTGATAGCCTGATACACTTGAGAATAATCATCTGCTGGACCAGAGATGATGAGCGGCGTTCTGGCCTCATCGATCAAAATTGAGTCAACTTCATCAATAATAGCAAAATTAAGTTCGCGCTGTACTTTTTGTTCGCTTGTAAAAGCCATGTTATCTCGAAGATAATCAAAACCTAATTCATTATTAGTGGCATAAACAACATCACAAGCATAAGCGGATTGCTTTTCTTCTGGTGGCATATTTGAAACAATAATGCCAACACTCAAGCCCAAAAAATTAAACGCTTTTCCCATCCACTGCGCATCACGCGCTGCAAGATAGTCATTAACAGTAACCACGTGCACGCCTTTTCCACTAAGCGCGTTAAGGTAGGCCGTTAAAGTTGCTACCAGGGTTTTTCCCTCGCCAGTGCCCATTTCTGCGATATTACCTTGATTGAGCACCATGCCACCAATCAACTGAACATCATGATGTCTAAGGCCCAGCACTCTTTTACTTGCTTCTCGCATTACAGCAAACGCCTCTGGCAATAAAGACTCTATGCTCTCTTGATTGTTGAGTCGATCTTTAAAAATTTGTGTTTTTGCACTTAAATCTTTATCGGTTAATGATTGTAAACTAGACTCGAGCTCATTAATTTGTTCGACGGTTTTATACAGATTCTTAATTAGTCGCTCATTGCGAGAACCCACGATTTTGGCAACGAATTTATTTATAATACTCATTAGTGGTTAGTTATGATAAAAAACGATTTGTAAAATAGCTCTATTTTCTCACAGATGCCGAGCAAAACAACAAAAAACCTTGCAAATTTTGCACCGAAAGGGAGGCTAGGCCAATTATTTGCTAAAGGCAGGGCTTATAATCGCATCAACAACCAACTAAGCACCCTATTGCCGCCATCTTTGAAATCTCTTTCGCTGTGCATGATTGATGATGAAACAGCTACTTTCATTACTAATAATCAAGCATTAGCCTTTCGTGGGCAAAAACAAAGTAAAGACTTACTTAGTATTTTACGAACGCTAGAAGGGTTATCACACATACAAAAAGTAAAAATAAAAGTTGATATTAAAGAATATTAGAATAATTAACTATTAAATAAAGCTGATATACATTATAATTGTCGGGTTTTTATTCAAATACAAAACAAACCATATTCACAAAAAAGGACAGTAATCTTATGTCAGGACAAGAAATAGACCTCAAAAAAAGACGCTTCTTAACCGGCGCTACTAGCGTTGTTGGTGCAGTTGGCGTTGGCTTCGTCGCGTGGCCATTTTTATCATCGTGGATGCCTTCAGCAAGAGCAAAAGCAGCTGGTGCGCCTGTAGATGTTGATATCACTAAACTAGAACATGGACAATTAGTTCGTGTGCTTTGGAGAAAAAAACCTGTTTGGATTTTCAGACGTGATGCACAAACAATTTCTAATTTGAAAACACTTGATAATGAGTTAGCAGATCCTAGCAGTACTGGCGATTCAAAAACACAACAGCCTAAATACATTACCCAAAACCACCGAGCAATCAAAGCTGAAATAGCAGTTATTGTTGGTGTTTGTACACATCTTGGCTGTTCTCCAACTTACCGACCAGAACTTGGTGCGGCAGATTTAGGCGGAGAATCTTGGAAGGGTGGTTTTTATTGCCCGTGTCACGGCTCTAAATTTGATTTGGCCGGTCGTGTTTATGCAGGCGTTCCGGCGCCAACTAACTTGTTAGTACCGCCATATCATTTTGTTTCTGATTCGTTAATTCGAGTTGGCGTTGACCCAAAAGCATCTTAGGAGTAAACCATGGACAATAATAAAAACTGGATTGATCAAAGATTTCCACTAACCAAGGTTTGGAATGAGCATTTAGCTGAATACTACACGCCAAGAAATTTTAACTTTTGGTATTTCTTTGGCTCATTGGCCATACTAGTATTAGTTATGCAGCTTATTACTGGCATCTTTTTAACCATGCACTTTAAGCCTGATTCTGCTAACGCATTTGCTTCGGTTGAATACATCATGCGCGATGTTGACTGGGGCTGGCTTATTCGTTACATGCACTCAACAGGTGCTTCTGCATTCTTTGTTGTTATTTACTTACACATGTATCGTGCTTTATTATACGGCTCATACAAGGCTCCTCGTGAACTCATCTGGATTCTTGGCATGGTGCTCTACATCGCGCTGATGGCTGAAGCCTTCATGGGATACGTACTGCCTTGGGGTCAAATGTCTTACTGGGGAGCGCAAGTAATTATCTCATTATTTGGTTCTGTACCTGTTATTGGTCCAGATCTGCTAATTTGGATTTTAGGTGATTATGCCGTTGGTGATCCAGCGCTTAACCGCTTTTTCTCGCTACATGTTATTGCCCTACCATTAATTCTAGTTATCTTGGTGTTCTTACACATTGTCGCTCTGCACACAGTGGGTTCAAACAATCCTGATGGCATTGAAATTAAAAAGAACAAGGATAAAGACGGTATTCCAAAAGACGGTATTCCGTTCCACCCTTACTATAGCGTAAAGGACATTGTTGGCGTTGTGGTATTTTTAATGATCTTCTCAGCAATCATATTCTTTTCACCGGCACTAAATGGATATTTTCTAGAGCACGCAAACTTTGTTGAAGCAAATCCACTTAAAACACCTGATCATATTGCGCCACTATGGTATTTGACACCTTTCTATTCAGTATTAAGAGCAATTCCACCAATGTTTGGATCTCAATTCCCAGGCGTAGTTGGTATGTTTGCAGCATTACTGATTTTAATTGCACTACCATGGCTAGACCGCTCTAAAGTTAAGTCAATTCGCTATCGATCTATGCCTTACAAAATAGCTTTGGGCATATTTGTAATTAGTTTTGTTGTACTTGGCTACCTAGGCATGCAACCTGTAACACCGATAAATGCGTTTTTAGCACGAGTATTTACAGTAGCTTACTTTGGCTTCTTTATTTTGATGCCTTGGTTTACTTCTATTGGAAAAACCAAAGAAGTGCCTGCAAGGTTAACGGAGTAATATGATGAAAAAAATACTAACTATAATAACAGTCGCTTTAATTAGCTCAGTCATTTCACTTAATGTATTCGCTTCAGCGGGAGGCGTTGAGCTTAAACACGCAAATACAGATATTACTGACAAACAGTCATTGAGAAATGGTGCAAAACTCTTTATGGACTACTGTTCAGGTTGTCATTCGATTAAGTTTATGCGCTACAATCGTATTGGTAAAGATCTCAACATATCCAATGAAGATATTGAAAATAACTTTATCTTTGGTGGTGAAAAAATAGGCTCACCAATTGTATCTGCAATGTCGGTTGAAGACTCTGATCAATGGTTTGGTAATAATCCAGACCTGTCTCTAGTTGCTCGCTCAAAAGGTGTGGATTGGATATACTCTTACTTACATGGCTTCTATAAAGACGAAGATCGTATTTTCGGCGTTAACAATCATGTGCTAGAAAATGCCTCTATGCCAGACGTGTTATGGTCTCTCAAGGAAAATAAGCCTGCTGAAGATTTTGATCAAGACATCAGAGACATTACTAACTTCTTAGACTATGTTGGCGAGCCTGCAAAATTAATTAGATCGGATCTTGGCTATAAAGTTTTGGGCTTCTTGTTTATTTTATTGATTCTTTCTTACTTGCTGAAAAAAGAGTATTGGAAAGATGTTAAATACGGTAAATGGCGCGCAAAAGACTAATTTCTGATACAATCGTTCAAACATTTAACACCATTGCTTAAAATCAACTTAAGTAATGGTGTTTTTTAACTTTTTAAAGATAAAAGAGATACTATGCTAATCAAACCTAATCCTGCCTCAACAACGCTTTATGCCTCTCCACAAGAAATGGAGTCTCATGCGGTTCGCTTTATCATGGCTGAAAAGAACATCGAGAGAGATGTTATTAATTTAAAAATTGATGAGATGCCTGAAGAGGTATTAGAGCTTAACCCATGTCAAACCTTACCAACTTTATTTGATCGTGGCATGGTACTTTATGATTTATCTGTCATCATGGAATACTTAGATGAGCGTTTTCCTTTTCCACCATTACTACCAGTAGATCCAATCGAAAAAGCTGAAAAAAGATTATTGATTTATAGGTTTACTAGAGCTAAAGACTGTTGGTATCAATTGGTTGATTTGATTGAAAATGGCACTAAAAAAGAAGCTGATGAAGCACGCAAAATTCTTTCAAGTAATCTAATTGAATTAATTCCTTTATTTGCCCATCAGCCTTATTTCAAAAGCGACGAAATGAGCATTGTTGATGCTTGTCTCGCTCCAGTTTTGTGGAGACTAAAAAAATTAGACATTAATTTGGACGCTAAAAAAGCAAAACCAATTTACGATTATGCCAATCGACTGTTTTCCAAAGAAAGTTTCAAAGAAAGTCTAACTGACTGCGAGAAAGAATACAACTAATGATTTAGTTTTATGGTCTCGGTAGCGCCCTACTTAATACGTGCCTATCATCAATGGATGGAAGATTCTAATCTTACGCCTCATATTTTAGTCGACTGTGCACAAGAAAATGTGCTGGTGCCAAAAGCCTTTATACAAAAAGATAAAATTGTATTAAACATTAGTACCAGTGCAACTAATGGCCTAGCTATTGATAACAATAATATCTCATTTAAAGCTAGATTTAACAACAAGTCTCAAGATGTCCATGTTCCAATTAATGCAGTCTTAAGTATCTATGCAGGAGAGAATGGCGAAGGCATGTTTTTTGAAACAGATTCACAAGAGCCCTCTCAAGACAACAACGAAAAACCCAATCTAACCTTGCTTGACTAAATTAAGAGCTGTTTTGGCAAAACCGCTCTGGTCGTCTTTATTAAAAACCACTACTTCAGTCTCTGTATAGCGCTGTATGGCTTTTGCATTCTCTAAATTATTAGCTTTATATTGATTTAAAACCAACATAACCACATTCAGATTGTGCGCCTTAGCTGCACGCAAACTGAGCAGTGCCTGGTTAATTGCACCCAACTCATCTTTAACCACAATTACAACCGGCAAGGCTAGCGCTGCTGCTAAATCTATATTAAGCGAGTGTTGTGCAATAGGTGAATAGATTCCACCTGCGCCTTCAACAATAACAAAATCTTGTGCGCTGTCAGAGCGTGACACTGTAACCAAATCATCTAGTGTTATTTTAATACCCTGATCTGTGCTGGCTTTTTCACCACTGACACAAGCTTCGAATCGAAATTGGCACACTTGCTCAATAGGCTGGGGATAAGTGCAAGCATTGTTAAGCAAGGTCGCATCTTTGGGAACTAGGCCTTGCGGTGTTTTGATACAATCGCTTTCAATGGGTTTTTTTACAACAACGCGGTATTTGGAGTTTAGTGCATGGATAAGATGCTTAGCAATAAATGTTTTTCCAACATCGGTACCGCTGCCACTAATAAACAATCCTTTCATGATGCGTAATTTTAACAGCAAAAATGTATAATACCACTCCATGCATAGCAACCTAAAAACCAAATTCTGTGGAATGTCTCTAGATTCGCCAATTGTTCTACTTTCTGGCTGCGTAGGTTTTGGTGAAGAATACACTCGCATCCAGGGTTTTTCTAATAAAGATGTAGGCGCTATTTGCCTCAAAGGAACCACCTTAGAACCTCGTTTAGGCAATGCTCCTCACAGGGTAACAGAAACCCCTAGTGGCATGATTAATGCCATTGGTTTGCAAAATCCTGGCGCCGATGTGGTGATTAACGACATCCTGCCAAATTTAGACAAAACCGAAACTCGATTTATTATTAACATCTCAGGCTCTTCAGTTGAAGACTATGGCGAAATTGCTAAACGTTTTGACGATACTGATATTGATGCTATCGAAATCAATATCTCTTGTCCAAACGTTAAAGAAGGGGGTGTTGCCTTTGGCAATGACCCTGATATGTCTTATCGTGTGGTTGAGATTTGCCGTCAAAATACCACCAAAGCTTTAATTACAAAGCTTTCTCCCAATCAAACCGATATTGCCCACAGTGCACAGCGCTGTATTGACGCTGGCACAGATGGTTTGGCAGTCATCAATACACTAATGGGAATGGCAATTGATACACAAACACGCACACCGATTATTGGCAACAATCAAGGTGGCCTGTCTGGCCCAGCAATCAAACCGATCGCTCTGTTAAAAGTGCACCAGGTATATCAAGTGAGCAAACATCACAATGTGCCCATTATTGGTCAAGGTGGCATTACCACGGTTAATGATGCTTTAGAGTTTATCATTGCTGGCGCTAATACAATCGGCATTGGTACTTCTTTGTTTTATGATCCACTTGTGTGCAATAAAATTAATGACGGCATTAGCCAATATCTAACCAACAACAAGTTAAGCGGCCTTGACGAGTTGGTAGGCACCTTGGAGCTCAACTCAGCAATTTCGCAATGTGACATCGACATAGACAAATAAAAACCTATGAATTTAGAATATAACGCCAAAAGCATTGAGGCGCAGGCGCAACAATATTGGCTAGACAATCAATCTTTTCAAGTGGTTGAAGACGCTACTAAAGAAAAATACTACTGTCTATCTATGTTTCCCTACCCCTCGGGGCGCTTACACATGGGTCATGTGCGCAATTACTCCATCGGTGATGTTATTTCTCGTTATCAAAAAATGCAGGGTAAAAATGTCATGCAGCCAATTGGTTGGGATGCATTTGGCCTGCCAGCAGAAAATGCTGCCCTAAAAAACAAAGTGCCGCCCGCTAAATGGACCTATGAAAACATTAGCTACATGAAAAACCAGCTAATTGAATTGGGTTTTGGTTATGACTGGTCGCGCGAGATTGCCACGTGCCATCCAAAATACTACAAATGGGAACAATGGCTGTTTGTTAAATTGTTTGAAAAAGGCTTAGTTTATAAGAAAGATGCCGTTGTTAACTGGGATCCGGTTGATCAAACTGTATTGGCCAACGAGCAAGTCATTGACGGACGCGGATGGCGCTCAGATGCACTAATCGAGAAAAAAGAAATCTCTCAGTGGTTTATGCGTATTACCGATTACGCTGATGAATTATTGAGAGATTTAGACAAACTCGATGGTTGGCCTGATGCAGTTAAAACCATGCAAAAAAACTGGATTGGAAAATCAGTTGGCTTAGAAATCGACTTTATCACACAAGGTAGTGAGGCGCTTAGAGTCTACACCACACGCCCAGACACTCTTATGGGTGTGACTTATTTAGCCGTTGCTGCCGAACACCCATTAGCACTTGAAGCAGGTAAAAACAATACTGATGTGCAGCGCTTTATTGAAGAATGTAGTGTCATGGAAACGACAGAGGCCGCCATGGAAACCATGGAGAAAAAAGGTATTGACTCTGGTCTCAAGTGCACACACCCGATTACTGGCGAAGAAGTGTCAATCTGGATTGCTAATTTTGTGCTCATGGGTTATGGTACGGGCGCGGTGATGAGTGTGCCGGCACATGATGAGCGTGATTATGATTTTGCCAAAAAATACAATATTGAAATCAAAGGCGTTATCAAGCCTGCTAACAAGGAGCTAGACCTTGAACAAGGTGCTTATACCGATAAAGGCGTTTTGTTTAATTCAGGCGAGTTTAACGGCTTGGATTTCCAGCAGGCTTTTGAAGCAATTGCTGGGTATTTAAGAGACAAAAAACTAGGGGAAAAGCAAACCAATTATCGCTTGCGTGATTGGGGTGTTTCCAGGCAGCGCTACTGGGGTTGCCCGATCCCTATTATCAATTGCCCAAATTGCGGTTCAGTTGCAGTAAAGGAAAAAGATTTGCCAGTCATACTACCTGAAGAGGTGGAATTTGACGGTGTTGGCTCTCCTATTAAAAAAATGCCAGAATTTTACAAAACCACCTGCCCAAATTGTGGTGGTGAAGCCGAGCGTGAAACCGACACTTTCGATACCTTTTTTGAATCGTCTTGGTATTTTGCACGTTACGCTTGTAAAGATAGCGATAACGCCATGCTGGACAAAAGGGCTGATTATTGGCTAAAAGACGGTGTAGATCAATATATTGGTGGTATTGAGCATGCGATTTTGCATCTTTTATACGCACGATTTTTTAATAAACTCTTACGCGACGAAGGTCTAATCAATAATGGTGAACCGTTTAAAAACCTTTTAACACAAGGCATGGTGTTAAAAAATGGTGCCAAAATGAGTAAGTCCAAAGGCAACACCGTTGACCCACAAACAATGATTGCTAAATATGGCGCCGATACAGTACGCCTATTTATTCTTTTTGCTGCACCACCTACGCAAGATCTTGAGTGGAGCGATTCTGGCTTAGAAGGTTCACACCGTTTTGTTAATAAAATTTATCGCTTAGTCAGTAACTTTGCTGAAGACGCTAAATCAAATGCCATTGGCAAACTATCAGTAGATATACTCAGTAAAGGGCAAAAGGCTATTCGTCAAAAAACCTACCAAACACTTGAAAAAATAACGGATGATATGTCACGCAGGCACTCATTTAATACCGCAATTGCTGCCCTAATGGAACTTAGCAATACTTTGGGTAAATTTAGTATGACTGATGAAGACTCTATGGCGGTGCGCGCTGAATCAATCAACATTATCTTAAAAGCACTTAGCCCGATTACACCCCACATTTGCCACTACCTATGGCAAGCGCTTGGCAACACAAGCGCCATCATTAACGAACCTTGGCCAAGTGTTGACCAAAGCGCATTGGCGCAAGATGAGGTGCAAATTGTTGTTCAAGTCAATGGTAAATTACGTGCAAAGCTTATGTTAGACGCCAGCCTAGACAAGGCTCAGGTTGAGGCTAAGGCACTAGCAGATGAAAATGTAGCTAAATTTACTAAAGGTAAAAACATAGTTAAAGTGATTGTTGTACCCAGCAAACTGGTTAACATTGTTGTTAAATAACGCTTAACACAGTTAAAACGAGCCCTGTTGCTGCACATACAGCCAATACAGGCATAATGCCAATCTTAAATCGATACATTGCCACAAAGGCTGCAACGCCAATCAATATAGCAATATAATCCAAACTGTTGTCTTCTAGATACAATACATTCATTGCAAAAAATACAGCTAGATTTAAAATCACACCAACCACGGCAGCGGTTACTGCTGAAAGCGGGGCGCTAAACTTAAGATCACCTCGAGTTGCTTCAACACCAGGGCCGCCTAAAAAGATAAACAAAAATGAAGGCAAAAAAGTAAACAAAGTGGCGACTGACGCACCAGTAAAACCCGCTAATAACAAAGCCTCTGGGCCAAAAATCTCTTTTGTCCACGCACCCACAAAACCCACAAACGCCACCACCATAATCAGTGGCCCTGGGGTGGTCTCACCCAATGCCAAGCCATCCATCATCTGCGCACTGGTTAACCACTGGTATTGATCAACACCGCCTTGATAAATATAAGGCAATACTGCGTAAGCACCGCCAAACGTCACCATCGCTGCCTTGGTAAAAAACTCACCCATATCATGCAACACCGGATCACTCAACAAGCTCATTACCGCCAATCCAATGCCAACACCTATAACTGCAAAACTAATTAATCGTGTCCAATTAAACTTTGCGTACTCAGGCACTGGCGTATCGTCATCAATTAACGCAGGACCATAACTCTCTTGACTAGCGCCATGATGAGCACCCATCTTGAATGTATCTGGTGAGAATTGCGAACCTAGATAACCAATAATGGCTGCACTTAAAACAATGTAGGGAAAAGGTATGTTAAATTGATAGATAGCGATAAAAGCCAATACTGCTAAAACTTTTAAGACGTTATTAGATAGTGCTTTGGAGCCAATACGATAAGCAGCAAACAAAACAATTGCAGTCACTGCGGGCTTAATGCCATACAAGATGCCTGACACTGCACTGACGTCACCATAAGTTAAATACACCCAGGTTAGTGCACTTAATATAAACAAAGAAGGTAGTACAAACAATACGCCGGCAGCAATACCGCCTCTCACGCCAAACATTAGCCAACCAATATAGGTGGCTAGTTGTTGTGCTTCTGGGCCTGGCAATACCATGGTGTAATTGAGTGCGTGTAAAAAACGATGCTCAGAAATCCATCGACGTTTTTCTACCAACTCTTGGTGCATCATCGATATCTGCCCAGCAGGACCACCAAAACTAATAAAACCTAATTTTAACCAATAAATAAAAAATTCTAAAAAACTAGGGGCTTTAGGTTGCTCTTTCATGATTTTTCCTTAATAAAAAGCCCTGTTAGCACCTGCAAGCTACTTGCAGAAATTAACAAGGCTTTATAAAAACGTTGGTTTATTTATTCGCCATTAATCTATCAATAATTGGCGTTAACATGATGTCCATTACATCCACCATAAAGCTACCTTTGTACACCAGCGTTGTGTCATTTTGTAAAAACGCCATTGCTTCTGCAGGCAGTTTATCAGCAACTGCTTGAAGGTCAACACCATCAATACGAACAGTAGTGACCACCAAAGAATCCTCTGGTGATGGCACTGCTTGACCACTAAATGGGTTAGAGGTATCTACCAATGGAATTCGGTGAAAATTAATATGAGTATTATCAAACTGTGGGGTGATAAACTCTACATAATCTTGCATACGATCTAGGATAATTTCTGTCACTTGCTCTGGCGTATAAGGGCGCTCAGAAGTGTCTCTGTGAATTTTTTGAATCCACTCAATATTAACCGACGGCACCACACCCACCAACAAATCAACCTGGCCAGCAACATCGGCATTGTCTGTTTTTACGCCACCATGAAGACCTTCATAAAACATAATATCTGTACCTGTTTCAATATCTTCCCAAGGGGTGAATTGACCTGGATTAAGATCGGTGCCTAGGCGCGCATTATGCTCCACTGCCTCTTCATCAGAGTGAATGTAGTAACGCTTTTGTCCTGTACCATCTTCACCATATTGTTTAAATAGTGCCTCTAATTTGTCAAAATGATTGGCGTTTTCTGAAAAGTGCGTTAATACTTTACCGGCTGCACGTGATTTATCTACTTCAACTTTCATATCGGTGCGTTCAAACTTGTGAAAGCTATCACCTTCTACCACGCACACATTTAGATTTTTTTCATTGAAAATCTTTTCAAATGCACGCTTTACAAAAGTCGTACCTGCGCCTGATGATCCGGTAACTGAAACGACGGGATGTTTTTTTGACATAATGTAACTCCTTGTTAAATATTTAGTGTTTAAAAATCTAGATTACCGACTGAAAGTGCGTTATCCTCAATAAAGTTTCTTCTTGGCTCTACTTCATCGCCCATTAATGTTGAAAAAACTTCATCGGCTGCAATTGCATCTTCAATTTTAACCTTCAGCATAATTCTATTCTCTGGATCCATGGTAGTTTCCCAAAGTTGCTCTGGGTTCATCTCTCCTAAACCCTTATAACGTTGAAAACTTTGTCCCTTCTTAGCGTCTCCAATTAAGAAATTAACGACTTGTGAAAAATTATTAACCTTAACTTGGTTTGATTTCTTTTCAACATAAGAATCTTGTGTGATAACACTTTCAATTGATTCTGAAAAATCCTTAATAGTTTGATAATCATTAGACTCAAAGAAATCTTCCCCTAAACAACTTTGATCGGTATCAACACCATAAACTGAAAGAATATAATTAATTTCTTTTGTTTTTGTATTAAAGCTTACCGTGTGTTTTTGTGCAGGTGTCAAATCTTGGTTTAGAGATTGCTCTAATTCGCTACACCAGGCATTTATTGTTTTAGTGTTTTTTAAATTTTTGATTGGTTTAGCACTAGCTATAGCTTTTAACAAATATGGATTGTACTTTTGCCCCAACCGATCAATAATGCCATTAATTTTATAATAATCTTTAACAGCTATTTCTAATGCCATACCTGTAATAGCAGGTGCCTGAGCATTAATAAACAGATGAGCATCGTTCACTGCTTCTTGTAATAAATAATCATCTAATTCTTGATCATCTTTTAAATATCTTTCTTGTTTGCCTTTTTTAATTTTGTATAAAGGTGGTTGGGCAATATACAAATAACCATTTTCAATTAATTCTGGTAAATGACGATAAAAGAATGTCAAAAGCAAAGTGCGAATATGCGCACCGTCAACATCGGCATCGGTCATAATGACAATCTTATGATAACGAAGTTTTTCAATATCATATTCTTCTTTACCAATACCACAACCCAAGGCGGTAATTAATGTGCCTACTTCTTGTGAAGAAAGCATTTTTTCAAAACGCGCCTTCTCAACATTTAATATTTTTCCTTTAAGTGGCAGAATGGCTTGAGTGCGTCGATCACGTCCCTGTTTGGCAGAACCACCCGCTGAATCACCCTCTACAAGAAAAATTTCACTCTCTGCAGGGTCTTTTGTTTGGCAATCGCTCAATTTTCCCGGTAAACCGGCGATATCAA
>CAZOAA010000033.1:0-15155 GCA_964577715.1 uncultured Candidatus Thioglobus sp.
CCTTACCATCTAATTGACCTTTTAGCATGCCCATAAGCTTGCCCATGTCTTGCATCGATGATGCGCCTGTATCGGCAATAGCTTTGTCTACAGCCGTGGAAATTTCAGCCTCTGAGAGTTGTTCTGGCATGTAGTTATTAAGAATAGCAAGCTCCGCTTCTTCAACTTCAACTAAATCCATACGGCCACCATCTCTAAACTGCGCGATAGAGTCTTTACGTTGCTTTACCATTTTTTGAATAACTGCTAATACTTGCGTGTCATCAAGTTCGATACGTTCATCAACTTCACGCTGCTTAATGGCACCTAAGATCATTCGGACAGCTTTTAATCCATCTTTATCTTTAGCCTTCATGGCCGTTTTCATATCGTTGGTGAGTTGTTGTTTTAATTCTGACATAATGCTTTTTAATATTTTATTAGTTAAAAAATAAAAATGCCGATACTTGTATCGGCATTTTTAAAATAGCTTACCCATACCTAAGAGTATTAATACATTCTCTTACGGTGTACGCGGTTTTTAGCCATCTCTTTATGAGTGCGCTTAATCGCTGCTGCTTTCATGCGCTTATTAACCCATGTTGGCTTTTCATAAAACTCTTTTTTACGAACATCGGTAATAACACCTGCTCTATCACATGAACGACGAAAACGTCTTAATGCAATGTCAAATGGTTCGTTCTCTCTTACTTTAATTGAAGGCATAGTTTTTTCCTTTATGAATCAGTTGTGTCTGCATCAGCAGAGCTATCAAAATCAACCAATTGAACAATTGCCATTGGTGCTTTGTCGCCAGTACGGAAACCAGCTTTTAAAATACGAATATAACCACCTGGACGGTCTTTGTAGAATGGACCTAGCTCAGTAAATAATTTTGCTACTGAAGCATCATCACGTAGTTTTGCAAAGGCATTACGACGATTAGCAACCGAATCATTTTTCGCTTTTGTAATTAATGGCTCAACCACACGTCTAAGTTCTTTTGCTTTAGGCAAAGTTGTTTTAATTGTTTCATGTAGAAACAATGAATTTGCCATATTTTGAAACATCGCCTTACGGTGAGGAGCGTTACGGTTTAGTTGTCTGCCTGACTTTCTATGTCTCATGATAGTTCCTTATTCACTCATTAAGTCAACTGGTGGCCAGTTGTCAATAGCTGTACCTAAGTCTAACTCTTTTTCAGTTAATACTTCTTTAATTTCATTAAGTGATTTACGACCTAAATTAGGTGTTCTAAGCAAATCTTGCTCAGACTTCTGAATTAAATCACCAATATAGTAGATTTGCTCTGCTTTTAAGCAATTAGCACTACGCACTGTAAGCTCTAATTCATCAACTGCTGATAAATAAATAGACGGGAAGTCGTCAGATTTTGGCAAAGTAGGCTCTGCTTCTACTTGCTCTAACTCAACAAATGAAGATAGTTGATCTTGCAAGATAGTAGCTGCGCGCTTGATTGCCTCTTCTGCATCAACAGAACCATTAGTTTCAATATTAATATTAAGCTTGTCAAGGTTAACCTTTTGCCCAACACGAGCCGCATCCACTGTAAAGCTAACGCGCTTAATCGGGGAGAAACTTGCATCTAGTTGCATACCACCAATAGTTGACGCTTCATCATCACGAGTAACGGCTGTATCATAGCCAATACCTGTATTAATTTTAAGCACCATGCGCATATGACCACCGTCATTTACTGTAGCAATCACTTTGTCAGGATTAAAAACACTAACATCTGTGCCGTTTGCTCCGATGTCTGCTACTGTTATTTCACAAGGGCCTTTTTTGTCAATGACAACTTCCGCACTCTCGGCTGTATTTAAAGAAACAGAAACCTCTTTAAGGTTAAGTAAAATATCTAATACATCCTCTTGTACACCGTCAATCGTTGAGAATTCGTGCATTACACCATCAATGGCTACTTCAGTAATAGCAGAACCCACCATAGAAGATAGTAATGTTCTTCTTAGGGCATTACCTAGTGTGTGTCCAAAACCTCTTTCCAATGGTTCAAGAGTAATTCTGTATTCATTATTTGCAGTCTGTGCAGACTCTACTAACTTTGGCTTTAAAAAATCTCTAGCGCTACCTTGCATAATTAATTCCTTATTTTGAATATAATTCAACAATTAAATGTTCTTCAATATCTGATGAAAGATCATCACGATCAGGAACATTTTTAAAAACACCTTTTAGTGCTTTATTATCTACATCAACCCATTCTGCTTGACCAGATTGCTCAGCTAGCTCAACAGCCAATTGAATGCGTGATTGTTTTTTAGATTTTTCTCTAATGGAAATTTCATCGTTAGCACTCACTTGGTAAGAAGGAATATTAACAATAGATCCATTTACTAAAATTGATTTATGAGACACTAACTGGCGCGCTTCAGCACGAGTAGATGCAAAACCCATACGATAAACCACATTGTCTAGGCGACACTCAAGTAGTGATAATAAATTTTCACCCGTAGAGCCTTTCTTTTGAGAAGCTTTTTTATAATATAGGCGAAATTGTTTTTCTAAAATACCGTAAATACGTCTTACTTTTTGTTTTTCACGCAACTGTAGCCCGTACTCAGTGCCTTTTTGGCGACGAGCTGTCGCACCATGCATGCCAGGAAGTTGAGTTACTTTACACTTAGAGTCTAATGATCTAATGCCACTTTTTAAAAATAAGTCCGTGCCTTCACGACGCGCTAACTTACAAGTAGGTCCTGTATATCTTGCCATAATTTATCCTTATACTCTACGTTTCTTAGAAGGGCGACAACCATTATGAGGGATTGGTGTCACATCTGTGATTGATTGAATTTTTAACCCCTGCGCATTCAGGCCACGAATAGCTGAATCTCTGCCTGGCCCAGGACCCTTTACACGAACATCAAGATTTTTCATGCCGAATGTTAATGCTTTTTCACCACAATTACCTGCCGCAACTTGTGCTGCAAATGGTGTTGATTTTCTAGAACCCCTAAAACCTGATCCACCTGAAGTCGCCCAACAAACTGCATTGCCGTGACGATCTGTAATCATTACAATGGTATTGTTAAATGTCGCATGAATATGCGCAATACCGTCAGAAATAATCTTTTTTGATTTCTTTTTTACTGCTACTTTGGCCATATTACTATTACCTACCTATGATTATTTAATTAAACGACGAGGACCTTTGCGGGTTCTGGCGTTTGTTTTAGTTCTTTGACCACGAAGTGGTAATGATTTTCTATGACGGATACCACGATAACAACCTAAATCTTTTAAACGTTTGATATCCATAGCAACTTGACGACGAAGATCACCCTCAACTTCAAACTTTGCTACTGCACTACGAATTAATTCCAACTGATCTTCAGCGATATCTGAAACTTTTGTTTCTGGGTCTAGTTTAAGTTCTGTACAAATTTCTTTTGCACGCGTTTGACCAATACCAAAGATTGATTGTAATCCAATTACAATATGTTTATTTGTTGGAATGTTAATTCCCGCTATTCGTGCCATAGGCTACCTTTTTATCCTTATTTATTAAATAAAATCGAGTCATTTTGTTTGCCAAAAATAACCCAAAAATTAAAATTCGAAAAACTCGCAATTATACGGTGCGCGCTGTTCATTGTCAATCCAAATTACCCTTGTCTTTGCTTGTGACGAGGCTCTTTACAAATTACTCGCACCACACCATGGCGCTTGATAATTTTGCAATTGTTACAGATTTTTTTTACTGATGCTCTTACTTTCATAACGATTACCTTTTTTTAGTTTAAACCAGCCTTTTTCATTAATGACTCATACTGATTAGACATTAAGTGTGACTGTGCTTGCGCGATAAAATCCATTACCACAACAACAATGATTAACAAACTGGTTCCGCCAAAATAAAATGGCACATTCCAGTATAAAATCAAAAACTCTGGCAGTAAACAAACTGCTGTAATATAAACTGCGCCAGATGCAGTTAAACGAGAGACAACTGAATCAATATAGTCTGCCGAATGTTTACCTGGACGAATGCCAGGAATAAAACCGCCTGACTTACGCAAATTATCAGCCGTATCCTTTGAATCAAATGTCAATGCTGTATAGAAAAATGTAAAAAATACAATGGCCAATCCATAAAACATTACATATAGAGGCTGACCTGGAGAAATACTGGCTGTTAAGTCTGCCAACCAACCCATGCCTTCTGATTGAGAAAACCAACCGCCCAGCGTTGCTGGAAACAAAATAATGCTTGAGGCAAAAATAGGTGGAATAACGCCCGCCATATTAATCTTAAGTGGTAAGTATGAGCTTTGACCACCCACCATCTTACGACCTTGTTGGCGCTTAGCATAATTAACAGTAATACGTCTTTGACCTCGCTCCATAAACACCACGAAGGCTGTTACCAGTAAGGTCATTAGCAATAATACAACAACTAAAATAACTGCTAACTCACCTGTTGATACCAGTGAGAGCGTTGATCCAACTGCCGAAGGCAAGCCTGAAACAATACCTGCAAAAATAATCATTGAAATGCCGTTTCCGATACCTTTTTCAGTAATTTGCTCACCAAGCCACATTAAGAATAAAGTACCTGTTGTTAAGGTAATAACTGTTACTAAACTAAAAGTAAAACCGCCTTGTGTTACTAACGCAACACCACCTGCACTTTGTGATTGCAAAGCAATTGAAATACCGTAAGACTGGAATACTGCCAAAACAACTGTACCCATACGTGTGTACTGGGTAATCTTGCGTTTACCTGTTTCACCTTCTTTTTTTAGTTGCTCCAACTTAGGCACAACAGAAGTCATTAATTGAATAATGATTGATGATGAAATGTAAGGCATGATGCCCAAGGTAAAAATAGATAATCTTTCTAATGCACCACCTGAGAACATATTAAACATATCTAAAATCGTACCCTGCTGATCTTGTACTAGAGAAGCTAGTGCAGTACTAGAGATAAATGGAATAGTGATGTGTGTGCCTAGGCGAAAAATGATTAACGCACCCAATAGAAAGAGGATGCGTCTTGATAAATCTTGTGAAAGGCCTAGAGGTGGTTGACTCATAAAATTACTCTTTTACTGAGCCTTTAGCCGCTTCAATGGCTGCTTTTGCACCTTTAGTTGCTTTAATACCTATTAATGTTACCGCTCTTGTAATCTCACCAGAAAGCATAACTTTAACGCGCTTAATGTTTTTAGTGACTAGATTGTGCTTCTTTAAGACATCAACTGTAATTTCTTTTTCTTCTAATTTATTAATTTCTGATAACGTTACTTGAGAAGTTGTAATTGAAACACGCGATGAGAAGCCTACCTTAGGAAGACGACGTTGTAGTGGCATTTGACCACCTTCAAAACCAATTTTAGTAAAGCCACCTGAGCGAGATTTTTGACCCTTGTGGCCACGACCACAAGTTTTTCCAAAGCCACTGCCAATACCACGTCCAACACGTTTTTTATCTGTCTTTTCACCTTCTACAGGTCTAATTGTGTTTAATTGCATAATATTCATTTTTTAACCCTCTACCTTCAATAAGTAAGCTACTTTATTGATCATACCTCTTACTTCTGGCGTGTCATTAAGCTCAACTGTATGGTTAATTCTTTTTAATCCAAGACCAGTCACCGTTGCACGATGTGCTGGCAGACGACCGTAAAAACTCTTAATTAATGTCACACTCACTGTGTTCTTTTTAGGTGCCGTTTTCTTAGCTGCAGGTTTTTTCTCTGCCACTTTTGCAGGTGCCTTCTTTGGTGCTACTTTTTTAGCTGCTGTTGCTTTAGCAGGCGCTTTTTTAGCAGCTACTGCTTTTTTAGGCGCTGCCTTTGCAGGTGCTTTTTTAGCGGCAGGCTTTTTAGCTGCAGCTTTCTTTGGTGCTGCTTTTTTAACTACTTTCTTTTCTTCAGCCATTATGCTTCCCCAGTAATCTGTTCAACAGTTTTGCCACGCTTGGCGGCAACCGACTGTGGAGATGACATTGATGTCAAACCTTCAACAGTTGCACGAACCACACTGATTGGGTTACGCGTACCATTACATTTTGCTAAGATATTATGCACACCAACAGCCTCTAATACGCTACGCATTGGACCACCGGCAATAACACCAGTACCTTCTGATGCAGGCTGCATATAAACTTTTGCTGCACCAATATTTGATGTAATTGGGTAATGTAGCGTTCCATTTACTAACGGCACTGATTTCATTGCTCTTCTAGCTTTATCCATGGCCTTTTGAATTGCCGCAGGTACTTCACGTGCTTTACCTGTGCCATAGCCCACTTTACCATTACCATCACCAACAACAACGAGTGCAGAGAAGCCAAAGATACGACCACCTTTAACTACTTTGACAACACGACGAATATTGACTAGTTTTTCAATATATTCATTGTCGTCGTTATTATTATTTTTCTTATATTCAGCCATTATTGTCGCCTATTTTTATAATTTTTTAAAAGTCTAAACCACCATCTCTTGCTGCATCAGCCAGAGCTTTTACACGTCCATGAAACTTAAAACCAGAACGATCAAACGCCACTTTTGTAACTTTTGCTTTCTTTGCAGCTTTAGCTATTGCCTCGCCAATCTTTGTTGCTGCTGCAATATTACTGCCATTTTTCTCTTTTAAACTAGACGCTGAAGCTAGTGTCTTTGTGCCACAAGGACTAATAATTTGTGCATAAATATGCTGTGAACTTTTGTACACACACAAACGCTCAAGACCTTTCTCGGCATGCTTAGCTCTAAATTTAGTTGCTCTTCTTAAGCGAGCTTGTTTTTTAGATAGTTTCATATCTTAATACCTTTTAATCTTATTTATTTCTTCTTAGCTTCTTTACGGACAACATATTCATCCACATAACGAACACCTTTTCCTTTATAAGGCTCTGGCGGACGATAAGCTCTAATTTCAGCAGCTGCTTGACCTACTTTTTGTTTGTCCATACCTTTAACTACAATCTCTGTTTGTGAAGGTGTTTCAGCAGTAATTCCTTCTGGCAAATTGTATTTAACTGGATGCGAAAAACCGAGTGTTAAATCCAGCACTTTACCCATTGCTTTTGCACGGTAACCAACACCAATTAATGATAATTTCTTTTCCCAACCTTCAGAAACGCCTTGGATCAAATTAGCTGTATTGGCTCTTGCAGTACCCGCTTGTGCCCATGCTTTCTTTTCGTCTTTTTTATCAACTTTGGCAATATCAAATGTCAATACATTTTCTGCAGTGCTAACCACTACTACTGAATTAACCTCCATCTGCATTTGACCTAATTTACCCTTGGCTGTCATGGTAGAACCATTTAACGAAACTTCAACGCCAGCTGGGATTTCGATTGGTGCTTTTGCAACTCTAGACATTTTATAACTCCAATTTAAGAGATGCTACACAAAACTTCACCGCCAACATTTTCAGAGGCTGCGTTTTGTCCAGTCATCACACCTTTAGGTGTTGAAATAATTACAATGCCTAGCCCGTTCATCACACTTGGCATTTCAGTACTTTTTGCATATACGCGTAAACTTGGCTTTGAAACTCTTTCTAAAGAATCAATCACCGGTTTATCATCAAAATACTTTAATTTAATTGTTAATGTTTTAGTGGCTGCTTCACCATCTACACTAAAAGACTCAATATAGCCTTCTTGCTGCATTACGCTGGCAATAGCAGATTTTAAATTTGACGCTGGAATACCGACTTCTTTTTTATTAACTGCGTGCGCATTACGAATGCGAGTTAACATATCAGCAATTGGATCAGACATACTCATATTATTTTCCTCCTACCAACTTGCTTTAGATAAACCAGGAACCTCACCATTCATGGTGCGCTCTCTTAATTTTGTTCTCGCTAGACCAAACTTGCGATAAACACCATGTGGACGACCTGTTAAACCGCAACGAGAACGTTGACGTGTAGGCGATGCATCACGTGGTAGTGCTTGCAACTTAATCGTTGCTTGGAAACGCTCTTCATCAGAAGAGTGTACACTTTTAATAATTTTTTTTAACTCAAGGCGCTTAGTACGGTATTTTTCAACCAGCTTTGCACGCTTGATATCTCTATTAATCATAGACTTTTTAGCCATCTTACTTATCCTTAAATGGGAAATTAAACATTGCCAATAGTTTCTTAGCGTCTTCATCACTTTGTGCACTGGTAGTAATAGCAATATCCATACCACGCACTCTAGTTACTTTTTCAAAATCAATCTCAGGGAATACAATTTGCTCTGTTAGACCCATGTTGTAGTTACCACGACCATCAAAGGCAGTCGGCTTTAAACCACGAAAATCACGGATACGAGGAATTGCAATATTCACCAAACGATCTAAAAATTCATACATTTTTTCTTTACGCAGAGTTACCTTACAACCAATTGGGTTGCCTTCTCTTAACTTAAAACTTGCCACTGATTTACGCGCATTACAAGTCATTGGTTTTTGACCAGAGATAAGACTCATCTCTTCTAGCGCACTTTGCAATATTTTTTTATCGCCTAAAGCACTGCCCAAACCCATATTAATGGTAATTTTTTCAACCCTTGGCACTGCCATTGGATTTTTCATACCAAGCTCTTTTTGTAGAGTAGGTAGAATTTCTGTTTTATATTGTTCTTGTAATCTAGACACGTTTATTTTTCCTTAACTTGCTCAAACGATTGCTTCGCCGTTTGATTTAAAAAATCTTTCTTTATTGCCTTCTTTGTCAGTACGCACACCAACTCTATCTGCTTTTTTTGTTTTTGCGTTATAAATCGCTACATTTGAAATTGCTAAAGGCATTTCAGTATCTGTGATTCCACCTGTTACACCAGCGTTTGGGTTTGGACGAACATGCTTTTTAGCAAGATTTAAACCTTCAACAATAACCTTAGAATTTAATACTTTAGTAACCGTACCTGTAGAGCCTTTATCTTTTCCAGCGATGATAATAATTTCATCATTTTGTTTAATCTTTTGCATTACAGTACCTCTGGTGCCAATGAAACAATTTTCATAAATTGTGCAGAGCGTAATTCACGAGTTACTGGGCCAAAAATACGTGTTCCCACTGGCTCAAGCTTAGTATTCAAAAGTACCACGGCATTACCATCAAAGCGAATACGTGAACCGTCAGCACGACGCACACCATGCGCACTACGCACAACAACTGCATCATATACATCGCCTTTTTTTACTTTTCCACGTGGCGCAGCCTCTTTAATACTTACCTTAATCACATCACCGATATTGGCATATCGACGCTTAGATCCGCCCAATACTTTAATACACATTGCCTTAACACCGCCACTGTTATCAGCGATATGAAGTTTTGTTTGCATTTGAATCATGTCTTATTCTCTTTTAATATGCTATTAATTAATCAATTGCAACTGATTTCTCAACTACTTCTAATAATGCCCAATGTTTAGTTTTAGAAAATGGTTTTGCTTCCACCACTTTAACTGTATCACCTAAACCACATTCATTTTTTTCATCATGTGCATGAACCTTAGTACTACGCTTGATGTACTTTTTATAAATCGGGTGTCTAACCTTGCGCTCGATTTCAACGGCAATCGTTTTATCACGATTACTACTTACTACCTTGCCTGTTAATACGCGCTCTACTCTTGATTCACTCATGCTTGTTTCTCTTTTAAAATTGTTTTAACTTGTGCAATCGATTTTTTAGTTTTACCTAATTTTGATGAATCAGCTAATTGAGCAGTTTTGTGTTGCATGCGCAATTCAAAGTGCTCCTTCAAAAGATCCATTAATGTTTGATTAAGTGCCGAGACATCTTGATCTCTTAATGCTTTAATATCCATTACATTGCCGTCCTTTTAATAACTGTTGTTTTTACTGGTAATTTAGCTGTCGCCAAAGCAAACGCTTCTCTTGCAACGGTTTCATCAACACCTTGCATCTCGAATAACATCTGACCAGGCTTAATTTGAGCTACCCAATATTCAACACTACCTTTACCTTTACCCATACGTACTTCTAATGGTTTTTTAGTAATTGGCTTATCTGGAAATACACGAATCCAAATTTTTCCTTGACGTTTAACATGACGTGTCATTGCACGACGAGCCGACTCAATTTGTCTAGCTGTCATACGACATCTACCAGATGCTTGCAAACCGATTTCACCAAAACTAACCTTGTGACCAGCAGCTAGACCGCGATTACGGCCTTTCATCATTTTTCTATATTTTGTACGTTTAGGTTGTAACATTTTAAGTATCCTTTACTTCTTTCCTAGTTGATTAGTCGCCCCACGACGAGCAACCTCATCTAATGTTCCTTTTTTATGGTCTAGAATTTCACCTTTGAAAATCCAAACTTTAATGCCAATCACGCCATATTGCGTATTTGCACCATAGTGAGCGTAGTCAACATCTGCTCTAAAAGTATGTAATGGCACACGACCTTCACGATACCACTCAGATCGTGCAATTTCTGCACCGTTTAATCGACCACTTACCATAACTTTAATGCCCTGAGCGCCAAGACGAGTTGCATTGCCTAATACGCGTTTAACCGCACGACGATACATAACACGCTTTTCTAATTGTTGAGCAATATTCTCAGCAACAAGACGTGAATCAAGCTCTGGTTTTTTAATTTCTTCAATATTAATGTGCACCGGAATGCCTATCATATTTGAAACAGTTGACTTTAACTGTTCAATATCTGCACCTTTTTTACCAATAACAATACCTGGACGTGCCGTATGAATTGTTACCTTGGCATTACTTGCTAAACGTTCAATCTGAATACGACTCACAGAAGCAGACTTTAGCTTTTCAAATAAAAAATCTCTAACTTCGATATCAGATAATAAATAATCAGAATAATCTTGAGAATTGGCATACCACTTGGAATCCCAATCTCTAATAATGCCTAATCTAATACCTTTTGGATTTACTTTTTGACCCATATTAAACCTACTTGCTTACGCCAACTGTAATGTGGCTTGTTCTTTTTAAAATTCGATTCGCTCTACCTTTTGCTCTAGGGCGTATTCTTTTCATTGTTGAACCTTCATCAATATAAACACTACTTACTTTTAACTCATCAATATCTAAACCATCATTATGCTCAGCGTTTGAAATCGCAGAATTAAGTACTTTTCTAACTAATACAGATGCCTTCTTATTGCTAAACGATAAAATATTTAACGCCTCTTCAACTGGCTTAAGGCGAATTTGATCTGCCACTAACCTAGCCTTGAAAGCTGATGTTTTTGCGTATTTATGTACTGCCTTTACTTCTTTCATTATCAATTCACCTATATTTACACTTTGCGATCACCAGAGTGACCTTTAAAAGTACGAGTAACAGCAAATTCGCCTAACTTGTGACCAATCATATTTTCATTAACAGACACAGGAACATGGGCTCTACCGTTATGAACTGCAATCGTTAAGCCAATCATTTCTGGCACAACAACTGAGCGACGAGACCAAGTTTTAATTGGTTTTCTATCGTTATTTTCCTGAGCAGTTAACACTTTTTTTATTAAGTGCTCGTCAACAAACGGTCCTTTTCTTAATGATCTAGCCATGATTACCCTTATTTATTTCTACGACGTACGATAAGCTTATCAGTACGTTTATTACTACGTGTTTTATAACCCTTAGTTGGTGTACCCCAAGGTGAAACTGGGTGACGACCACCACTTGTTTTACCTTCACCACCACCATGTGGGTGATCTACTGGATTCATCACAACACCACGAACAGTAGGTCTAACACCTCTCCAACGTGTTGCACCAGCTTTACCTAATTTTCTTAAACTGTGCTCTTTCTTAGATACTTCACCAATCGTTGCACGACATTCAGCCAATACTTTACGCACTTCACCAGAACGTAATCTTAATGTAACGTAAGTACCTTCTTTTGCAATTAGCTGCGCTGAAGTACCTGCACTACGTGCCATTTGCGCGCCTTTACCTGGCTTAAGTTCAATACAATGAATAACACTACCTAAAGGAATGTTTGCACATGGCATAACATTACCCGGTGCAATTGCAACTGAATTACCAGAAACAACTGTATCGCCAGCTTTTAAACCATTTGGAGCAATAATATAAGTGCGCTCACCATCTGCATATAAAACTAGGGCAATATTAGCACTACGATTAGGATCATATTCAATACGCTCAACTGTTGCAGTGATATCATCTTTGTTACGTTTAAAATCAATCGCTCTATAACGACGCTTATGGCCACCGCCTTTGTGGCGTATAGTAATCTTACCGCGATTATTACGACCATGTATTCTGTTTTTACTTTCAGTTAATGGTGCATAAGGTGCACCCTTATGTAGATCCTTATCTACAACACTAACAACAAATCTTCTGCCAGGTGAGGTTGGTTTTCTTTTAATTACTTGTGCCATAATATCTCTCTTTTAAGATGCGCTAACGTCAATCATTTGGCCTTCAGACACTTTTACCATTGCCTTTTTCCAATTTACACGACGACCAACTTTGCCTTTAAAAATCTTTTTCTTGCCTTTAACCATTGAGGTTGTAACTGCTTCAACATTAACACCAAACAATGATTCAACAGCAGCTTTAATTTCTTTTTTATTGCTATCAGTGCGCACTTTAAATGCATATTGATTATGCGCTGATAACATGGTTGTCTTCTCAGAAACAATAGGCGCTAGTAAGGTTTTTAATACTTTTTCTTGATTCATAACATTGCCTCAACTTTTTTTAATGCCGCCTCTGTCATTACAACATTTTCATAACCAATCAAGCTAACTGGATCAATGCTTTGCGTATCACAAACACCAACATGATATAAATTACGTGAAGAAAGATATAAATTTTCATCTAACTCATCTGTCATTAATAAAGCATCGTTAACATCTAGTGCTTTTAATAATGAAGTTACATTTTTTGTTTTAGCTTCTTTGACATCAAACTCTTTAACGACTTTTAAACGCTCAGAACGAGCAAGCTCAGAAAATATAACGCTAATCGCGCCTTTGTACATCTTCTTATTAACCTTTTGAGCATAGCTTTTTGGTTGTGCTGCAAAAGTCACACCACCTGAACGCCAAATTGGGCCACGTGAAGTACCCGCACGAGCACGGCCTGTGCCTTTTTGTGCCCATGGCTTTTTACCACCACCGCTAACAGCTGAACGATTCTTTTGTGCTTTAGAGCCCTGTCGGCCAGTAGCCATATAAGCTGTTGTCACTTGGTGCACTAATGATTCGTTAAAATCTCTTGCAAAAATAGAATCAGACACTTCTAATGAGCTTGATTTATTTGTACTTATGTTTAATACTTTTAATTTCATCTTAAATAACCTTACGCTTATTCTGTTTCAGCTTCTGGTGCTGTTGCACTATCGTCTTTTGTATCAGCTTCTGAAGTTGCCTTTTTTGCTTCTTTCGCTTCTTTTGCTGCTGCTTTTTCAGCAGCTGCTGCTGCCTTAGCTTCTTCTTCCTGTGCTAATTGCGCATCTTTTTGCTCTTGAATTTGCTTGCTGATATCGCTATTAATTTTATTTTTCTTAGCCGATAACATTACTTTAACAAAGCCACTCTTAGATCCTGGGATTGCACCTTTAACTAATAATAAATTTTTGTCACTGTCTACTCTAATAATTTCTAGGCATTCTTCAGTTACTTGCTCATCACCCATGTGACCAGCCATTTTTTTACCTTTAAATACACGACCAGGCTCTTGACACTGACCAGTAGAACCAATTGCTCTATGAGAAATTGAGTTACCATGTGTTGCATCTTGCATTGAGAAATTATGACGCTTTACACCACCTTGATAACCCTTACCTTTTGATTGGCCTGTCACATCAATATAGTGGCCCGCACCAAATAGTGATAAATCAAAACTTGTCGCATCGCCAATTTCATCAGCTTCTACTCTGAATTCCCAAAGGCCTAAACCAACATCTTGAGAAGCTTTAGCATAATGACCTTTAGTAGCTGATGAAACACGACGAACTTTTGCTTCACCTTTTTTATTAACTTTAGCGCCGGTAGTAACTTGAACCGCACTATAGCCATCAACTTCAGATGTTTTTGTTTGAACAACACGATTAGGTTCAACTTTAATTACGCTCACTGCAGTTGCTGAACCATCGTCAGCCATGATGCGTGTCATTCCTAATTTTTGTCCTACTAAACCAATTGCCATGATCTTCTTCCTAAAATTCTTTTTATCTTAATTAAGCTTAATTGCTACATCAACACCTGCTGCTAAATCTAACTTCATTAAAGCATCAACTGTTTTATCTGTAGGACTAACAACATCCATCAATCTAACGTAAGTTCTTAATTCATACTGATCTCTCGCATCTTTATTAACGTGCGGAGAGGTAAGTACAGTAAATCTTTCTTTCTTAGTAGGCAGGGGAATTGGACCCCTTACACTCGCACCAGTACGTTTAGCTGTTTCCACAATCTCAACAGCTGATTTATCGATTAAACGATGATCAAATGCCTTTAATTTAATTCTAATATTTTGATTGCTCATGTGTTTGTGTCCTATCTATTTTTTACTGCTTTTTCTTCAAACGAAAAACGCAAGATTATACAATAAACCTTATGTATTTAACTAACTAATTTACGCCGTCACCTTAGAAACAACACCCGCACCAACTGTACGGCCACCTTCTCTGATTGCGAACCTTAAACCTTCTTCCATTGCAATTGGTGCTAATAGCTCAATGTCCATCTTGACATTGTCACCTGGCATTACCATTTCAATGTCTTTTGGTAATTGACAAGCACCCGTTACGTCTGTTGTTCTGAAGTAGAACTGTGGACGGTAGTTATTAAAGAATGGCGTATGACGGCCACCTTCTTCTTTGGTTAAGATATAAACCTCTGCTTCAAATTTTGTATGTGGTGTGATTGAACCTGGCTTAGCCAATACTTGGCCACGCTCTACTTCTTCACGCTTAGTACCACGTAGTAATACACCAACGTTATCACCTGCTTCACCAGAATCTAGTAACTTACGGAACATCTCTACACCGGTACAAGTTGTTGTTTGCGTATCTTTGATACCAACGATTTCTAGTTCGTCACCAACATTTACTTTACCTGCTTCAATACGACCGGTTACTACCGTACCACGACCTGAGATTGAGAACACGTCCTCAATTGGCATGATGAATGTCTTGT